>JBARXT010000186.1:0-33988 GCA_049647485.1 Xanthobacteraceae bacterium | reverse complement strand
GACGGCGATCCTTCGAGGCTCGGGCTGTTGCCCTCGCACCTCAGGATGACGCCGTCTCATTATCGGTTACGAGACCCGCGCCGGCGGCGGCTGAAGCAGGATCGTCGGCACGCCGCAGGTGCCGCTGCGGACGGTGGCAACAAAAGTACCCGGCTTGCGTCCCGTGCGCGGCTCCGACACATCGATGCCGGCGGCCTGCATCCGCTTTCGCGCCGCCGCGATATCATCAACACGAAAGCTTAAGCCCCACAGCCGGTCGCGCCCGTCGGAATAATCCTTGCCCGCACGCTTGACCGTCTCGACGATGAGATCACCGCAGCGGAAGAACATCAGATGCCCCCAGTCCGCGTGCGAACGATCGAGCCGCATGTCGAGCCTGAGCCGTGCACCGTAAAGCGCGGCGGCGCGCTCGGGATCGGCGGTCTCAACCACGACATGATCGAGCCCGGTGATCGGTGCGTCGGCGCTGATCTCCGAAGTTGGACGCTGCCCGTTCATCTCGAGAAAGAACAACCGCACACCATGCGCGGCATCGGTCGCTGTGCGGGTGCGCTTCCACGACAAGGACGCGCCGTCGAGCAGATTACGGCTTCCACCGTCACCGATCGCTTCCGGCTTCAAGCCGAGACGATCCAGCCGCCGGTGCCAGTTGCCGATATCCTCGACGCGCAGGCACAGGCTCGCCAGCCCTTCGCCGTTGGCATCGATGGTGCCACGAATGTGATCGCCTGCCACGCCCGCCGCCGGCGCCAGCAACTCCACCGACATGTTGTCGAGCGTGAACAGCACTGACGCCGAAGCCTCGTCGGTACTACGCCACGCCGGTTTGCGCCCGAGCAGCACAGCATAGGCCGATGCTGCCGCATCGATGTCGCGAACGAGAATCACGACGTGATCCAACCCGACAATCATGCAATGTCTCCAAAACCTATCGCCGAAACCCGAGCGCGCCGCGCCCGGCGAACACCGCGTCGCGGCCCAGCGCTTCCTCGATGCGCAGACACTCGTTCCACTTCGCCATGCGTTCCGAGCGCGAGAACGAGCCGACCTTGAGCTGCCCCGCATCCCAGCCGATCGACAGGTGCACGATAGTGACGTCCTCGGTCTCGCCGGAGCGCGCGGAGACGATGGTGCCGAAGCCCGCCGCCTTGCCGGCCTCCAGCGCAGCATGCGTCTCGGTGACGGTGCCGGCCTGATTGGGCTTGATCAGCACCGCCGTCGCGGCACCATCGGCGGCTGCCTTGCGAACGCGCGCCGCATTGGTAACGAGAAAGTCGTCGCCGATCACCTGACAACGATCGCCATAAGCGCGCGTGAACGCGACAAAGCCCTCGGCGTCATCCTCCGCCACCGGGTCCTCGATGGAAACGATAGGATAAGCCTCGCACCAATGGCCGAGCATGTCGATCATCGCGCCGGTATCGAGCTTGCGATCGTCAAGCGCCAGCGTGTAAGTGCCGCCCTTGCCGAACTCCGACGCGGCGACGTCAAGCGAGATCGCGACATCGTCGCCACCTTTGAAGCCGGCCTTGAGGATCGCCGCCACCAGCGCATCGAGCGCCTCCTCATTACTGCGGAACGCCGGCCAGTAACCGCCCTCGTCGGCGACGCCTTGCAGCTTGCCGGCCTGCTTCATGATGTGGCCCGCGGCGAGATAAACTTCGGCGGTCCATTCCAGCGCCTGTGCGAACGACGATGCGCCCGGACACATCACCATGAAATCCTGAATGTCGACCCGCCGCGCCGCGTGCGCGCCGCCGCCGAAAATCTGGATTTCCGGCAGAGGAATGCGCACCTTGCGACCTTGCGCGAGGTGCTGCCACAGCGGCACGCCATTCGCGGCCGCCGCCGCGTGTAGCATCGCCATCGAGGTGGCGACGATGGCGTTGCCACCGAGCCGGCCTTTATTCGGAGTACCATCCAGCGCGATCATCGCTTGATCGACCGCCGCCTGATCTGCCGCATCCATGCCGGCAAGCGTCGCCGCGATCTCGCCATTGACCGCGTTCACCGCGCGGCCGACATCGTAGCCGCCGAGCCTCATACCACCGTCGCGCAGATCCACTGCCTCACCGCTGCCCATCGACGCACCGGCGGGCGCGATGGCGCGACCGAATGCACCGCCCTTGAGCGTGACATCGACTTCCACGGTGGGACGGCCGCGCGAGTCCCATACCCGCCGCCCGCGCACGTTGGAAATCCGTGTATCGTTCATCGCCCCATCTCCTTGGCCCAGGCATCGCGCACGTCACCAAGCAGCAACGGCGGCGATGCGATCAGCGGCACCGCGACGCGGCGCACGCGCGCTTTGTCGTTCTCGTCCGTGATGTATTCTACCGGCGACTTGCCATCGACGCGCGCCAGAAACAGCGCCGGCAACAGCCGCGCCGCACGGCGTTCAAGCTCGGCGACGGGCTCCCAGGTCACCCGCGCGAGATAGGCCGCCGCCAGCGCATCGAAGCAGGCGAGGAAGCCGTCACGCACGCGCGGCGTCCAGAGGCATTTCAGCAGCATGTGGTTGAGGCAGAACGCGAGATCGAATGCCGGATCGCCGTACCAGGCGCATTCGGCATCGAGAAACACCGGACCGCTCGGGCCGACCAGAATGTTCTTCGGGCTGACGTCCCCATGCACCAACGCGACCTTCATCGCCAACGTCTCGCGCGAGAGCTGCATTAACGCATCGGCGATATCGGGATGCGCCGGCGCGGTAGCCTCGAGATAGGGTTCAAGCCGAATGGCATGGAATAGCGCGTCGGTGGCGAACTGCTCCGCCAACGCATCGGAATGTGCGGTGGCGGCGTGGATCGCCGCGACGGTATCTCCGACGCGCGCGGCGAAGGAAGGATCGGCGCGTCCGGCCGCCAATTCCGCCTTCCACACCGGATGATGTGCCGGATCGAGATAAGCCATCGCGAAAGCGCCGATCTCCGCATCGTGCGCCAGCACCTTCGGCACCGCATCCGGCACCACCTTCGCCGCCGCACGCAGCCAATCGACCTCGCTGACGTTGCGCGTCACCGGCACCTGCCAGTCGCGCGCGACGCGCAGCTTCTGCAAAGCGCGCTTCACCGCGAACGTGCAATCGCCTGCTTCGACCTTCCAGATGTCCGATGCCACGCCGCCGGTCAGCGCCGTGAAACGCGACGTGACGTCCGACGGCACAAGGCCCGCATCGCGTAAAAACGCGACGACGGCATCGGGCACGGCATTGTCGGGGATGTCGGGCGAAGTTGAGGTCAAAGAGGGGCTCCTGTGCCGCCAGTCTTTGCAGAATGACGGCCAGGCCGCAACCTTACGGGAACAGCCCCCGCGTCAGCTTCGCCGCCCGCACCCGCTCCACGCCGATCGCCATCGCAGCGGTGCGATGAGAAATTCCGTCCTTGCGGGCGCGCGCCACCATCTGGTCGAAGGCGCGATCGAGGATGTGATATTCGCGCCGCATCACTTCTTCCTCCTCCCAGAACAGTTGCTGGAGGTCCTGCACCCATTCGAAATAGCTGACCACGACGCCGCCGGAATTGCACAGAATATCGGGCAGCACGAAAATCTCGTCCTGCCGCTGGGCCAGTACGAGGTCGGCATCCGGCGTGGTCGGGCCGTTGGCGCCCTCCGCCAGCACGCGGCATTGCAGCTTCGAGGCGATATTGGCGTCGATCACCCGCTCCATCGCCGCCGGCACCAGCACGTCGCACGGCAAGGTCAGCGCCTCGACAGGATCGCATTGCAATTCGCGGGAGAAGCCGGCGATGCTGCCATGCGCGGCGGCGTAGCGAAGCAGCGCCGGAATATCCAGCCCGGCGGCGCTGTGCAGCGCGCCGGTGTGGTCGCTCACCGCGATCACCTTGACGCCGTAGCGATGCAATTCGGCGGCGGCATAGGATCCGACGTTACCGAACCCCTGCACCACCGCCGTCGCATTATTCAGGTTGATTTGCAGATCGGTCAGAACGCGCCTCGCCAGATAGGCGACGCCGCGCCCGGTCGCCTCGCGCCGCCCGAGCGTGCCGCCCGAACTCACCGGCTTGCCGGTGACGATCTCGGTGACGGTACGGCCCTGATACATCGAATAGGTGTCCATGAACCACGCCATCACCTGCTCGTTGGTGCCCATGTCCGGCGCCATCACGTCGGTATGCGGGCCGACGAACGGAATCATCTCCTGCATGTAGCGGCGCGACAACCCTTCCAGTTCGCGCTTCGAAATCGACGACGGATCGACACGGATTCCGCCTTTCGCGCCGCCATAAGGCAGACCGACCAGCGCGCATTTCCAGCTCATCCAGATCGCCAGCGCCGCCACCTCGCCGATATCGACGCTGGGCGCGAAGCGCGTGCCGCCCTTGGTCGGCCCCATCGTCAGGTGGTGCTGCACGCGATAGCCCTCGAACACCGCGATCGTGCCATCATCGCGATGAATCGGACAGGACACGGTGATGGCGCGCTTCGGCAACAGCAGCCGGTCGCGTTCGTCATGCGGAATGGCCAGATGATCGGCGATCACCGAAAACTGCCGCGCCGCCATATCGAAAACCGCACCCGAATAGACCGACATGATCAACCTCCATCGCTCGATCGCGGGGAACCCGGCACTGCCGACAATCGTTCAACACAGGCGCGCGAGCCTCGCCGCAATGATGCAATAGTTGTAACGCAGGGTTGCGTGCGACCGCGAATTAATAGTTGCAATGGAGCGTGATAAGCGGCGCTAATGGACGCGAGATATCGCACCCACAAACGATGGACCGAACGATGCAGGCGCTTTTCATCGGACAAACCTACATCGACGTGACGTTTCTCACCGATCACATGCCGACCGGCGACGAGAAGCATGTCGCCTCCGCCTATGCGGTGTCGTTCGGGGGCAACGCGGTGACCGCCGCGTTCTGCTGCGCGCGACTCGGCATCGTGCCGGACCTGCTCACCACCGTCGCCGACGACTGGCTCGGCCGCATGTTTCAGGACATGGCGGTGAAGTATGGCATCTCGCTTCACGCCCGCAAGGTGAAGACCTCATCGCTGTCCTTCATCATGCCGAAGGACGGCAAGCGCGCCATCGTCCGCTGCCGCGACGACGAGCACCTGCATCCGTTTCCGATGCTGAACCTCACCGGCTGCCGCGCGCTGCATGTCGACGGCCATCAGCCCGAGGCCGCGCTGCATTACGCGAAGCTGTGTCGCGAAGCCGGCATCCTCACCTCGCTCGACGGCGGCGGGTTGCGCGATAACACGCATGAACTGCTGGAATTTATCGACGTGGCGATGGTCGCGGAACGGCTTTGCGAGCAGATGGAGTTGAGTCCGCGCGCAATGCTGGACTATCTGAAATCGCGCGGCTGCCGCATCGGTGGGGTGACGCTCGGCGAGCGCGGGCTGGTCTGGTACGACGAAACCGGCGTGGTGCGCGAAGTGCCGGCGCTGAAGGTGCCGGCCGCGCGCGTCATCGACACCAACGGCGCCGGCGACGTGTTCCACGGCGCTTACGTCTATTCCTATCTCAGCGATCCGTCGAAAAGCTGGCAGGAGCACTTCGCCTTCGCGCAGGCGGCCTCGACGCACAAGATCCAGCATCTCGGCAACGAGGCGGGATTGCCGACGCTCGCCGATATCGCCGTGGTGCGCGAGGAATTTCAGAAGCCGGTAGCGGGCAAGCTCCGCGCGGTGCGGCCGTAGGCAGGTGTTTGGAAAGTCTTACGCGATCGCCCGCTTGAGATCGAAGCTCATGTCGGCCGCCTGCTGCGGCGTGATCGAGCGGCCGCCGGCGAGCATGCGCCGGCCGAAGACGTGATCGCCGGCGCGGTTGACCGACTCGACGCCGATCATGCGATCGCCCTTGTAGCAAAACACCGAGAACGCGCCCTGCGCAGGATCGCCGCGCAATACGGCATGATCGAAGCCCGCAATCAGCCCCGCCATCTGCAACTTATCGTTGCCCTGATCGCTCCAGAACCACGGCAACCCGTCATAGGTTTCCGGCTTGCCGGTGAGACGCGCGGCCACACAGCGTGCGTGATCGGTGGCGTTCTGCACCGACTCCAGTCGCAGCGGCGCGCCGAAGCGCGGGCTTTCGAACAGCGCGCAATCGCCGATAGCGGAGATATCCGGATCGGCGGTGAGAAGTTGCGCATCGACGACGATACCGGCCGAAACCGGCAGACCGGCTTCCGCGGCGAGTTCGACATTCGGCAACACGCCGACGCCGACCACCACGAGGTCCGCCGGCATTCGCCGTCCATCACTCAAGGATACGCCGGTCACCTTGCCGTGCGCGCCTTCGATCTCCGTCGCCCGCACGCCGAAGTGAATGCGGATACCGGCCTCGCGATGCTTGCGCTCGAAATAGGCGGAGATGTCCTGCGTCACCGCCCGCGCCATCACGCGCGGCGCCAGTTCGAGCACATCGACCTCGAGACCTTTCGCCCGCGCGGTGGACGCGAATTCCAGCCCGATGAAGCCCGCGCCGATCACCACCAGCCGCTGCCCGGCCTCGATATGGGTGCGCAACGCCTCACTCTCGGCGAAATTGCGCAGATACATCACACCTTCGAGGTTGGCGTTTGGCACATCGAGCAAGCGGTTGCGCGCGCCGGTCGCGAGCACAAGATGGCCGTATGGCAACTCCGCGCCCGAACCGAGCCGCACCACATGACGGGCGCGATCGATGGCGACGACATGGCCGTCGACCAGTTCGATGGCCTGATCGGCATAGAACTTCGCGGGCCGAAACAACACGCTCTCGGCGCCGCCCGTCCCCTTGAGATAAGCCTTCGACAGCGGCGGGCGTTGATAGGGCAACAACGCCTCGTCGTTGATCAGGCGCACTGGCCCGATATAGCCCGATTGCCGCAGCGACACCGCGACCTGAAATCCGGCGTGTCCCGCGCCGACGATCAGAACCGTTTCTTTTGTCATCGCCTTACGTCCCACTCATCTGGACCACCGCCCGCAGGCGGCCAAGTCCGCCGGCATGATGCACGATCCGGCCCGCTTGTCATCCGCGGCGTGAATGGCGTTAAATGCCGCCACGATCGGCCCGCTTTTTCACGCGAAAGGTTTTCCCGCATGTCCACTCCGGATTCCGACCAGCCTGCCCTGCTTGCCGTCGACGGCGCCGTCGCAACCCTGACGCTCAATCGGCCGACGGCCTTCAACTCGATCAATCTCGCCATCGCGCAACGGCTCGAACAATTGGCGCTTCAGGTCGAGGCGGACGACAACGTCCGTGTGCTGGTGGTCGAGGGCGCGGGCCGCGCGTTCTGCGGCGGCGGCGACATTCAGGTGTTCGGCGCCAACATGCATAATCTCGACCCGGTGATCCGCGAACTGCTGAAGCATTTCCACGCCTTCACCATCGCGCTGCGGCGGATGCCGAAGGTGGTGCTTTCCAGCGTGCACGGCTCGGCGGCAGGCGCCGGCCTGTCGCTCGCCTTCATGGCGGACATGTGCATCGCCGCCGACGATGCGAAGTTCACGGCGGCCTATCACAAGCTCGGCGTTTCGCCCGACGGCGGCGGCACCATCGGCGTCACCGAGATCGTCGGCGCGCGGCGCGCATTGCAGATATTTTTGGCCGACGGCAGCTTCTCGGCGCAACAAGCCTACGACTGGGGACTGGTGGCCAAGCTGGTGCCGGCGGCGGATTTGAAAACAGCGACGCGTGAACTGGCGCAACGCATCGCGCAGAATGCGCCCGCTGCCATCGCAGCCACCAAGGCGCTGATCCATCAGTCGCGTTTCACCTCGGTCGCGCAACAACTCGACGCCGAAGTCGAAAACATCATCGGCTGCATGCGGCACGACGATTTTCGCAAGGCCGTGGACAAGTTTCTCACCAAGTCCAAATAGGTCGCCCCTCAACTGTCGCCGTCACCCTGAGGTGTAAGCCGCGCTCGCGGCGAACCTCGAAGGGCTTCGTCGCTTCGCTCCTCGCAAGGAGGCATCATCAAAAACAAACACGCCGGGGCGGGATCATCTCCCGCCCCGGCGCTGTTGTTAAGTCCGCGTCGCTTACGCCGCGTTGAAGCCGGCAATGGCCTTCACTTCGAGGAAGTCCTCAAGGCCGAACTTGCCCCACTCGCGACCGTTGCCCGATTGCCTGTAGCCGCCGAACGGCGCGGTGCGCTCGTTGGGCGTGCCTTGCAGGTTGACGTTGCCGGCGCGGATCTGGCGACCCACCTTCCGCGCACGCTCGACGGTGCCGGCCGAGACATAACCGGCGAGACCGTACGGCGTGTCGTTGGCGATCTTCACCGCCTCGGCTTCGTCCTTGGCGCCCATGATCACCAGCACCGGCCCGAAGATTTCCTCGTTGGCGATGGTCATCTTGTCGGTGACGTCCGCGAAGATCGTCGGACGCACGTAGAAGCCCTTGTTGACGCCTTCCGGAAGGCCGGGACCGCCAGCGACGAGGGTCGCGCCTTCGTCGATGCCCTTCTGGATCAGGTCCTGGATCTTGTTCCACTGGTTGCGATTGACGACCGGCCCAATGGTGGTGCCTTCGGCGCGCGGATCGCCCGCCTTGGTCTTGTCGGCGACGCCCTTGGCGATGGCGGCGACTTCCTTCATCTTCGACAGCGGCACGATCATCCGCGACGGCGCGTTGCAGGACTGGCCGGAGTTGTTGAACATGTGGGCCACGCCGCCGGTCACCGCCTTCACCAGATCGGCGTCTTCCAGGATGACGTTCGGTGACTTGCCGCCAAGTTCCTGGCTGACGCGCTTCACCGTCGGCGCCGAACGCTTGGCGACGTCGATGCCGGCGCGGGTCGAGCCGGTGAACGAAATCATGTCGATATCCGGATGCTCGCTCATCGCGGCGCCGACATCCGGGCCGAGACCGTTGACGAGGTTGAAGACGCCCTTCGGCACGCCGGCTTCATGAAGGATTTCCGCGAAAATCAGCGCCGAGGTCGGCGTGTATTCCGACGGCTTCAGGATCATGGTGCAGCCCGCGGCCAATGCCGGAGCAACCTTGCAGGCGATCTGGTTCAGCGGCCAGTTCCACGGGGTGATCATGCCGACCACGCCGATCGGCTCGCGCACCACGACGGCGGAGCCAACCGGCTCCTCGAACTGATAGTTCTTCAGCACATCGAGCGTGGTCATCAGGTGGCCGAGGCCAGCACCGGCCTGCAGCTTCTCGGCCATCGGCAGCGGCGCGCCCATCTCGTCGGACACCGAGGCACCGATATCCTTCAGACGCGTCTTGTAGACGGCGATGATCTTTTCCAGCAGCGCCACGCGCTCCTCGCGGGTGGTCTGCGAGAACGTCTCGAACGCGCGCTTGGCAGCCGCCACGGCCTTGTCCACGTCGGCCTTGGAGCCCAGCGCGACCTCGTACATGGCCTCCTCGGTGGCCGGATTCACGACCGGCGTCGATTTCTTGACGGCGGGATCGACCCAGGCGCCGTCGATATAAAATTGCATGCGATTGACCATGGCGGAAACCTCACAAACTTGCGGGATTGGAAAGAACGGAAACGTTCGGTCCCCATCCTTGCATGGAATCGTGGCGAAATGAACCCGCCGGACGCGACCCGCCATTGCAGGCGACGCATCGGGTCACATCAGCGTGTTGACGCAAGAAATGAACTACACCGCCATCTTCCGGTGCCGCACCGGGCGGCCGGCGGTGAGACCTTCCGCCGCATCGAGGATGGCGTTGGCATCGATGCCGTAGTGCCGATAGAGATCATCTATCGAACCGGTCTGGCCGAAGTGCTCGACGCCGAGCGCTTCCATCCGGTGACCGCAGACCGCGCCGATCCAGCCCAGCGTCGCCGGGTGACCGTCGAGCACCGTGACGATGCCGCAGTCGCGCGGCAGCGGCGCCAGCAGTGTCTCGATATGGCTCATATAGGGCGCGCCTCGCCGCTCGCGCCGCATCCGCCGTGCGGCAGTCCAGCCGGCGTGAAGGCGATCCGCCGAGGTGATCGCCAACAGGCCGATGTCGCGGCGGCTGTCGCCGAGCAGCCCGACCGCCTCGATGGCTTCCGGCGCCACCGCGCCGGTATAGGCGACCACCACTTCCGCGTTTGGCCCCGGTTTGCGCAACCAATAGGCACCGTCGGCGATGTCGCGCGCCAATTCGGGCGTCATGATCCGCTTCGGCTGCTCGACGGTCCGCGTCGACAGCCGCAGATAAACCGAACCGCCGCTGCGGGTGCCGTCGCGCGCGCTGCCCTTGTCGTCGAGATCGCGCTGCATGTGTTCGAAACCCCAGCGCATGATCGTCGCGAGTTCATCGACGAAGGCCGGCTCGAACGAGGCCAGCCCGTCCTGCGCCATGCCGATCAACGGCGTCGCGATCGACTGATGTGCGCCGCCTTCTGGCGCCAGCGTGATGCCGGACGGCGTCGCCGCCACCATGAAGCGCGCGTCCTGGTAGCAGGCGTAATTCAGCGCATCGAGCCCGCGCTCGATGAAGGGATCGTACAGCGTCGCGACCGGCAACAGCCGCGCGCCGTTGACGGAATGCGAGAGGCCCAGCGCCGACATCAGGATGAAGAGATTCATCTCCGCGATGCCGAGCTCGATGTGCTGGCCCTTCGGTGAATAATCCCAGGTGAAGGTCGAGGGGATTTTCTCCTTCCTGAATACATCCGCCATCGCCGCCTTGGCGAACAGGCCGCGCCGGTTCACCCACGCGCCAAGATTGGTCGAGACGGTAACGTCGGGCGATGCGGTGACGATGCGCGATGCCAGTTCGCTGTCGCCGCGCGCGAGTTCGTTGAGGATCAGCCCGAAGCCCTGCTGCGTCGACATCTGCGCCGACGCGGGAAACGCCAGTTGCGCCGGCACGTCGATGGTCGGCGTTTCCAGCCGCCGCCTGCCGTCGCGATTGAAGGACGCGCCATTGAGGAACGCTTCCAGTTCGGCGGGCGATTGTGACAGTCCTTCGAACTTGTCCCACTCGTGTCCCGGACGAATGTTCTGCGCAGCGCGGAAGGTGTCCATCTGCGCGGGCGTCATCAGCCCGGCATGGTTGTCCTTGTGACCCTGGAACGGCAGGCCGACGCCCTTGACGGTGTAGGCGATGAAGCACACCGGGCGGTCGTGATCGATCGCCTCGAACGCCTCCAGCATGTTCGCCATGTCGTGACCGCCGAGGTTCGACATCAGCGCCAGCAACTCCGGGTCGCTGCGCCGCTCGATCAAGGCGCTGACCTCGCCCTGATCGCCGATCTCGTCCTGCAAGCGCTTGCGGAATGCCGCACCGCCCTGAAAGCACAGCGCCGCATAGACCTGATTGGGACAGCTATCGATCCAGCGCCGCAGCGCCTCGCCGCCGGGCTCAGCGAACGCCGCCTGCATCAGCTTGCCATATTTCACGATCACCACGTCCCAACCGAAGTTGCGGAACATGGTCTCGAACTTTTCCCACAAGCCTTCGCGCACCACCGCGTCGAGACTCTGGCGGTTATAATCGACGACCCACCAGGTGTTGCGCAGGCCGTGCTTCCAACCCTCCAGCAACGCCTCGAAGATGTTGCCCTCGTCCATCTCGGCGTCGCCGACCAGCGCGATCATGCGGCCCTCGCGGCGATCCTTCATGAAGCCGTGGGCGCTGACGTAATCCTGCACCAGCGACGAAAACAGCGTCTGCGCCACGCCGAGCCCGACCGAGCCGGTGGAGAAATCGACGTCGTCGATATCCTTGGTGCGCGAGGGATAGGATTGCGCGCCCTTGTAGCCGCGAAAATTCTCCAGCTTCTCGCGGGTCTGGTTGCCGAACAGATATTGGATCGCATGGAAGATCGGACTGGCGTGCGGCTTCACCGCGACGCGGTCCTCCGGCTTCAGCACCGAGAAATACAGCGCCGACATGATGGTCGCGAGCGAAGCGGACGACGCCTGATGGCCGCCGACTTTCAGGCCATCGGCATTGGGGCGAATGTGATTGGCGTGGTGGATGGTCCAGGACGACAGCCACAACACTTTGCGCGACAGGGCTGATAGGAGTTCGAGGCGGCGCGGTTCGATCGGCATGGCGTGATCTCGCGAGTGGTGCGGCGAAGATTTCGAACAACAGATCGTCATGCCCGCGCTTGTCGCGGGTATCCACGTCTTCTTCACAGGCGAAAGAAAGACGTGGATGGCCGGGTCAAGCCCGGCCATGACGCCGGAATGCGATACGGACGAAGAATAACTCACGGGCGACTGCCGGATTTCTCAATTTCAATCGACAACGATCGAAAAATTGGGATAATTTATCAATCTGACAGCTTAAACTATAAAATCATTCCAATGACAGCCCTCGACCCAATCGACCGCAAAATCATCGCGCTGTTGCAGCGGGACAGCCGCATCACCATGCAGGAGCTGGCAGACAAGGTCGGCCTTTCGGTGTCGCCGTGCCATCGTCGTGTGAAACTGCTGGAGGAGCGCGGCGTCATCACGCGCTACATCGCCACCGTCGATCAGCAATCGCTCGGGCTGCACGTCAGCGTCTTCATCTCGATCAAGCTGGCACGGCAGAAGGAGGAAGACCTCGACCGCTTCGCGAAAGCGATCTCGGGCTGGGAGGAAGTGCTGGAGTGCTACCTGATGACCGGCAACCGCGACTACCTGCTGCGCGTCGTGGTGGCCGACCTTGCCTCCTATGAAACCTTCCTGAAAACCAAGCTGACCCGGCTCGACGGCATCGCCTCCATCGAGTCCAGTTTCGCGCTCAGTCAGGTAAAGTATTCCATCGCGCTGCCAGTGTGAGCCGTCATCCTGAGGTGCGAGGGCGAAAGCCCGAGCTTCGAAAGATGACGAGCAAGGGGCGTATTACATCGCCGTCGCCCTTCGAGAGTTGCTGCGCAACCGCCTCAGGGTGACGGCTCGCGCGTGCCCCAAAACTCACGCCCCCGGCGCGCGCTCCAGCGTGTCGCGCATTTGCGCTTTGCGGATGCGCTCGCGGTGCGCGATGTAGAGCCCGCTGCAAATGATGATACACGCACCCAGCACGGTCCAGCGATCCGGAATTTCCGCGAATATCACGAATCCCAGCACGCTCACCCACACCAGTTGGCTGTAGGTGAACGGCGCCAATACCGAGGCGTCGGCGTGGCGATAGGCCAGCACCACGATCCAGTGGCCGAGCGTCGATGAAATTCCGATCAGCACCGCGATGCCGACCTGCTGCCAGGTCGGCGTCACCCAGAAGAACGGCACCAGCGCCGACAGCACGATGAAGCCGACGATGGCGGAATAGGCCATGGTCGTCACCGGTCGATCGACGCCCGCGATCTGCCGCGTCAGCACCAACGCGAAGGCCCAGCCCAGCGCCGAGACAATCGGGAAGAACGCCGCGGCATGGAATGCAGCGGTGCCCGGTCGCACCACGATCAACACACCAACCAGGCCGATGAGAGTGGCGATCCAGCGCCGGACGCCGACCTTCTCCGACAGCATCACGATCGAGAGACAGGTGACGAACATCGGCGCGATGAAGGCCGTGGCGGAAGCCTCCGCGATCGGCAAATAACCGAGGCCACAGATGAAGAACAGCGACGACGACACCAGACCGACGCCGCGCAGCACCTGGATCACCGGCCGCCGCGTGGCGAGCACATTGCCGCCGCGCCGCATCAGCACTGCCGGCATCATGATCAGGACGAACACGAAGAACCTGATCCAAGCGATCTCGACCGCCGGCAGGCCGCGCGTGAGATACTTGGCGAGCGCGTCCGAACACGCGAGGAACACGGTGGAGGCGACCACCAGCGCGATGCCGCGGAACGGACGATCGGTGCGCTGTGGGGCACGACGCGGCGTGGCCGGGTTTACGGGAATCTGATCGGCGAAGGCCGCAACCGGCGCGGTGGGCGGAGACAAAGCGGTGGCTCGAAGTCACGGGGCCAAAACGAAAGCCGGACCAAACGCGAATCGTGTGCGAACCACAAGGCACGAAAACAGGATGCCGATATGCGTGGCTACAGCATCGGCAACGAGCGCGGCGCCTCGCCGCGCGGACACGCCTTCTCGATGCGGGCGATATCGTCCGCCGACAATTTCAGGTGGAGCGCTCCGGCGTTGTCGGCGGCGTGGGCGATTGTCGCCGCCTTCGGGATAGCGAACACCGACGGGCGGCGGGCGAGGAAACTCAATGCCACCTGACGCGATGTCGCGCCATGCGCAGCAGCGATCTCCGCAAGCACGCGGCCCTGCGCCGAGTTCGCCGCGGGAAAGTCGTCATGGCCGAACGGCGAATAGGCCACCACCGCCACGCCATGCGCCTCGCACCACGGGATCACCGCATGCTCGATGGCGCGCTCGCGCAGATGATAGAGCACCTGGTTGCAGGCGATACGTCCCTCGCCCGCGACCTCCCGCAACTCATCAAGATCGTCCCCATCGAAATTGCTGACGCCCCAACTCCTGATCTTGCCGGCCGTGATAAGTTCGTCGAAGGCGGCCACCGTCTCCGCCAGCGGTGACGCCCCGCGCCAATGCAGCAGATAGCAATCGAGCCGGTCGGTCTTGAGCCGCTTCAGCGAACGCTCGCAGGCGGTGATCGTGCCGCGCCGCGAAGCGTTGCTCGGCAGCACCTTGGAGACAAGGAACACGTCGTCGCGCCGCCCTGCGATGGCCTCCGCCACCACCAGTTCGGCATCACCGTACATCTCCGCGGTGTCGATATGGCTCATGCCGAGGTCGAGGCCGCGCCGCAACGCCTCCACTGCCTTCTTGCGGTCGCCGTGGTCGATGTACCAGGTGCCCTGCCCGATCGCCGGCACGTTAACGCGCGCCGCTCCGAACGGGCGTGGTTTGGACTGTTTCACCATCACATCAACCTCTTGATATCGATGTCCGCTTTGGACCCGGCTTGTGTCGCGCGCGCGGACGTTGTGAAATAGCCGCCATCCACGCCAAAACTGCGGCCGCCTCAGGAGAAAATCAATGCTCGATCAAGCCAAGTCCGCGTCCAGCCTGACGCCCTCAACCGCCGCGCCCGAAAGTCTCGGCATGTCCGGCGCGCGACTCGGCCGCATCGAGGATCATCTCAAGCGCCGCTATCTCGACAGCGGCCGCTTTCCCGGCACACAGACGCTGATCTACCGGCGCGGCGCCATCGCCCACTCGGCGGTACAGGGTTATGCCGACATCGAACGCAAAACGCCGATGAAGGACGACACCATCTTCCGCATCTATTCGATGACCAAGCCAATCACCTCGGTGGCCTTCATGATGCTGGTGGAGGAAGGCCACGTCGCGCTCGACGAACCGGTGTACAAATACATTCCGCAATGGCGCGACCTGCGGGTGTTCGTCGCCGGCACCCCGCCGCTGTTCCAGACCAAGCCGGTCGCACGGCCGATGCAGATCGTCGATCTCTTGCGCCATACGTCGGGCCTCACCTATGGCTTCCAGCAGCGCAGCAATGTCGATGCCGCCTATCGCGCGAAGAAGATCGGTGAAGTCGAGAAATCCGGCACGCTGCAGTCGATGATCGACGACCTCGCCGGCATCCCGCTGGAGTTCTCGCCGGGCGAAGCCTGGAACTATTCGGTCTCCACCGACGTGCTCGGCTACCTGATCGAGAAAATCTCTGGCAAACCGTTCGAGCAATTTTTAAAGGAGCGTATCTTCAATCCGCTCGGCATGAAAGATACCGACTTCTTCGTTCCCAAGGATAAGGCACATCGCTTCGCGGCCTGCTACAACGCCACGCCCGGCGGCATGGCGTCGTTTCACTCGCCGGGGCTCAAGGGTGACCTGACGCTTCAGGACGATCCGACCACCAGCAGCTTCCTGACGCCGCCCTCGTTCATCTCTGGCGGCGGCGGGCTGTGCTCAACGGCGGCGGACTATCTCGCCTTCTGCCGTGCGCTCCTGAACCGCGGCGAACTCGGCGGCACGCGGCTGCTCGGGCCGAAGACGCTGGCGCTGATGACCACCAATCACCTGCCCGGCGGCAAGGACCTGACGCAACTGTCGCGCTCGCTGTTCAGCGAGGCGACCTTCGCCGGCGTCGGCTTCGGTCTCGGCTTCTCGGTGACGATGGACCCGGCGCAAACGCTGATTCCCGGCAGCGCCGGCGAATATGCCTGGGGCGGCGCAGCCACCACCTCGTTCTGGATCGATCCGGCGGAAGACCTGATCGCCATCTTCATGACGCAGGTGCTGCCGTCGAGTGCCTACCCGGTGCGGCGCGAACTGCGCTCGCTGGTCTACTCCGCGATCACCGACAGCAACCTGTAAGCCGACAGGCCTCCGGCCTGCACATGCCGTCCGCGCATGGATATGTCCGCCATGCACCGTTGTTCACGGAAATGACATTGGTTCGCCCATCTGGTCTGCGATAAGCAGGCCGCGCGCCCATTCGCTGCGCCCCTCAAGCCTGAAAGACCTCGCCAAAGTCCGGCCGCGGTCTGATGTCCGCCTGCCGCCGGTTCCGAATGAGCTACGCCGAAAAACCAACTGTCGCTCCGAAGCCGCAAGCGAGCGGTCGCCTGCTGCCGCAAGCAGTGCGGAACTACGTCCGCAATCACGATTTCGGCGTCTTGCTGGTGGCCATCGTGATCGGCCTACTGAGCGGATTGCTGGTGGCGATCATTGCAGCGCTGAGTGACGTCATCCACGCGATCCTGTTCGATATTCCGTTCGATGCGCGGCTGAGCGCCACCGGAACGATCTCGTGGCAACGCACCTTGTGGGTGCCGATTTGCGGCGGCGTGGCGATGGCGCTGATCGCATGGTTCGTCGGCAACCGTTTGAAGAGCCAGATGGCGGATGTCATCGAAGCCAATGCCCTGCTTGGTGGTCGCGTCTCGATGCGCGGCAGCCTGCTGATCTCGTTTCAGACGCTGGTATCGAACGGTTTCGGCGGCTCTGTCGGCCTCGAAGCTGGCTATACGCAAATCTGCGCCGCGTTCAGTTCCTATTTTGGCCGCAAGCTGTCGGCACGGCGCAGCGACATGCGGCTGCTGGTCGCTTGCGGCGCGGCGGGCGCGATCAGCGCCGCGTTCAACGCTCCGCTCGCGGGTTCGTTTTATGCGTTCGAGGTCGTACTCGGCGCTTACACCGCCGCCAATCTGGTGCCGGTGGTCGGCAGCGCGGTGGCGGCGTGGCTGGTCGCGCGACAGCTCAACCAGCAATCCTTTCTGCAAATCGCCGGATATCCGACGCCCGTCTCGATCGAGATGATCGGCCAGGCGGTTCTGATCGGGGTGATCTGCGCCATGGCCAGCATCGCCCTGATGCTGATGATCGCGACCTCCGATCGGGCATTTCATCGGCTGCGCTGGTTCAAGGGTGCGTTGCGGCCGATCATCGGCGGCGCCCTGCTCGGCGGAATGGCGTTGCTGACGCCGACAGTGCTCGGCGCCGGCCATGGCGCGATGCAAATGATGCTGGTCAGCCAGCCTCCATGGCTGCTGCTGACGACCACCATCATTCTCAAATCGTTGGCCTCGTCGGTTTCGCTCGGCTCCGGCTTTCGCGGCGGCCTGTTCTTCGCATCGCTGATGCTCGGCGCGTTGATCGGGATGCTCTACAGCACGCTGGCGACGATGGTGTTGCCCACCCTCGCGCTTCAGCCCGGCACCGCCGCCATCGCAGCCATGGCGGCGCTCGGCACCGGCATCCTCGGTGCGCCGTTCGCGATGATCTGTCTGGCGCTGGAAGTCACCGGCCAGTTTTCATTGACGGTCGGCGCGATCGTTGCGTCGTCGGTCTCCGCTCTGATCGTGCGCGAACTGTTCGGCTACAGCTTCGCCACCTGGCGTTTCCACCTTCGCGGCGGCGAAGTCATTCGCGGGCCGCAAGATATCGGCTGGATCACGCAGTTCAACGCCGCGACCCTGATGCGATCGGATTTCGAAACCACGCCGGGCCAGATGTCGATTGCCGAAGCGCAGAAACTATTTCCGCCGGGCCGCCTGAAGCAGGTTGTGCTTCGCGCGCCGGACGGGCGCTATGGCGGCATCGCGCACCTCTCGGAGTTACATTCCACGGAGATCGCCGGCGATCACTCTATCGCCGAGCTGGCCCGGCAGCGAGACGTCTTCCTGCAACCGCAGATGTCGATTCGCGACATCATGGCGGCGTTCGAATCCACCGAAGCCGACGTGCTGGTGGTGGTCGACAATACGGACGACCGGACGCCGATCGGCACCGTCAGCGAAACCCACGCGCTCCGCGTATTCGGCGAAGAACTCGAACGCCGCAATCAGGAAATGTATTTCCGGTGAAGTTTCACCTCGTCATGGCCGGCATAGCCGCTCGAAGAACGGCGTCGCTTCGCTCGCCTGTGTCCCGGCCATCCACGCCTTTGACCTTGCAAAGCCCGTAAGACGTGGATGCCCGGCACAAGGCCAGGCATGACGAAGCATACTAGGGCGTCAGCACCGCGCGGCCGACCAGCTTGCCTTCCTTGAGGCTGCGCAAGGCGGCGTCAGCTTTCTCGAGCGGCATCGTGGTAACAGGGATCGGCGGGATCTTCTTGGTGCGCACGAGATCGAGCAGTTCCTCGGTTTCGCGCAGGTTTCCGACATAGCTGCCCTGGATGGTCAGTGCCTTCATCGCGATCAGCGGCAACGCCCACGGCGCGCCGCCGCCGAACAGGCCGACCATCACCAGCTTGCCGCCTTTGGTGAGGCAATCGAAGCCGAGTTGCGCGGTCTGCTCATTGCCGACCAGATCGATCGCACCATAGACCGGACCGCCGGCCTTCGCCGCGATCTGCTCGACGGCATCGGCGGCCGCGCCATCGACGGCGCCGAGCGCCCCGGCTTCGATGGCCGCCTCGCGCTTGCGCGGATCGATATCGACCACGATGGCACCCTTGCCGCCCATCGCCTTGAGCAGCGACAACGCCATCAGGCCGAGACCGCCGGCGCCGAAAATGACGATCGGATGATGCAGCACCGACTCCACCTTCTTCAGCGCGCTGTAGGTGGTGACCCCGGAGCAGGCGTAAGGCGCGGCGGTGACCGGATCGAGGCCCTTCAGGTTGATGAGATACTTCGCGTTCGGCACCGTCATGTAGTCGGCATAGCCACCATCGCAGAACACACCGAGCGAATTGCCTTTCAGGCACATGTTCTCTTCATCGGCGAGGCAGAGTTCGCACTTGCCGCAGCCGAGCCACGGATAGACCAGGCAGACATCGCCGATCTTGAGGTTGCCGACCTTGGGATCGTTCTTGGCGTCGGGGCCGATCGCCACCACTTCGCCCACCGTCTCGTGGCCCATGGTGCGCGGCAGGGACACGCCGCGATCCTTCAGCGACAGCGGCTTGCGGCCGTGGCCGAGATCATAACCGCCTTCCCAGATGTGCAGATCGCTATGGCAGACGCCGGCGGCCTTCACCTTGATCAGCACCTGCGTTCCGGTGGGCTGCGGCGTCGGCTCGTTCACCTCGGTCAAAGGTGCGTTGAAGTCGGTGACCTTGAAACTCTTCATGGCGTCCAGTCCTCGGGCTCGTTTTGTTGTTCGTTACAGTCCGGCGATAACGGCGCGGGCAATCTCCGCGGTGCCGTCGCGGCCGCCGAACTCCATCGGTTTGATGCCATCTGCATAGGCCTTGTCAACCGCGCGCTCGATGCGCTCGGCGGCCGTGGCGGCTTCGGGGAGTTGATGCTTGTCGGCCAGCCAGTCCAGCAGCAGCGCTACCGACAGGATCATCGCGGTGGGATTGGCCTTGCCCTGCCCCATGATGTCCGGCGCGGTGCCATGGCAGGGCTGGAATACCGCATGGCGGTCGCCGATGTCGGCCGACGGCGCCATGCCGAGCCCGCCGATCAGCCCGGCGGTGAGATCGGAGAGGATGTCGCCGAACATGTTCTCGGTCACCAGCACATCGAAATCCCATGGCCGTTTCACCAGCATCGCCGAGCAGGCATCGACATAGACGCGCAATGTTTCGACGCCCGGATGACGCGCAGCGGCTTCGTCGAACAGGCCGCGAAAGAAAGCAAACGCCTTGAAGACGTTCGCCTTGTCAACGCAGGCCAGTTGACCTTTCTTGCCGCGCGCCTTGCGACGTTCCGCGAGACGGAAGGAGAAGTCGAACAGCCGTTGTGAGGTCATGCGCGTGATCACCATGGTCTCGCGCGCCTCGTCCGCGGTGACGATGCCCTTGCCCATCGAGGCGAACAGACCCTCTGTCGACTCGCGGATCAAAACCAGATCGATGCCGTGCTCGGACGCGCCGACGATCGGGCTCGGTACGCCGGGAATGAGCCGCGCGGGACGAACGCCGGCGTAAAGATCGAAGATCATGCGCAGTTCGATCTGCGGCGCGATCTCGGTGTTGTCGGGATAGCGGATATGCGGCAGTCCGCAGGCACCGAGCAGAACGGCGTCGGCCTGGTCGCACAGCTTGATGGTGGACTCCGGCATCGATCGGCCGGTCTGCTGGTAATGCGTCGCGCCGGCGGGCGCGTCGGTGAAGCGGAATTTCAGTTTGGTGCTCGCCTCGATCCGTCGCAGCACCTCCAGCGCCGGCGCCATCACTTCGGGGCCGATGCCGTCGCCTGCGAGCACCGCGATGTGAAATGCCTCCATCGCCGCCATTAGTCCGACCGTCTCGTGAGCGTCGCCTTGCGCATCCACACCTTGTTGTCGTGGAACGCCGCGCCGCCATAGGGCGCGACCGCTTCCGCGCCGGTCAGCATGTTGATGCCGCGATTGCCGACATGAGCGTGGTTCGGATGCACCGATTCCGCGATCAGCACGCCGCGCTGCACGCCGGGAAACAGCCGCGCGGTGAGATGCGTCTCGCCGCGCATGTTGCCGAGCGTCACCAGATCGCCCTCGGCGATATCGAGGCCGCGCGCGTCGTCGGGATGGATCATCACCGACGGCACGCCCTCGCGCGCCTTCGACGACGGCGTTTCGTTGAACGTGGTGTTGAGGAAGCTGCGCGACGGACTGGTCGCGAGCCGAAACGGATGCGCCTCGTCCGCCGCCTCGATCACCGCCCAATGATCCGGCAGGCCCGGCATCTTGTCCCAAGCGCCGTTGCGCTCGTTGACCGGCACCGGCACGTTGGGCCAGTCCGCCTTGAAATGAAACTTGCCGTCGCTGTGACCGAAGCCGTCGAGGAAATGCGAGGCGCGGAAACTGGGCTGCAAATCTCGCCACAGATCGGCCAGCAGGCCTTCGACGCTGCCATGGCCGCTGGCGCGCAACGTTGTGTCGATCACTTCGCGCGCGGTCATCTCGAATGCCGGATGCTGCGCGCCGACGCGCTTGGCGATGCCCTGCAACACCTCATGATTGGAGCGACATTCGCCCGGCGGTTCGACCAGCTTGGCGCCGACCGAAATGTATTGATGACCGCCACCGTAATAGAGATCGTCGTGTTCGAGGAACATCGTCGCCGGCAGCACGATGTCGGCCATCTGCGCGGTTTCGGTCATGAACTGCTCGTGCACCGCGACGAACAAATCCTCGCGTGCGAACCCCTGCCGCACCAGCGCCTGCTCCGGGGCTACCGTTACCGGATTGGTGTTCTGGATCAGCATCGCCTTCACCGGGCCGCCGCCCTTCAGCGCCTCGGCATCGCTGGTGAGGATGCGGCCGATCTTCGATTGATCGAGCCGCCGCGTGCTCCTGTCGACGACGTCGAGCCCTTCGATCAGCGTCTTGTCGAACTTCCAGATCGCGCCGTTGTTGAAGAACGCGCCGCCGCCTTCGTACTGCCACGCACCGGTGACCGCGGGAATGCACAGCGCGGCGTGCATCTGCGCCGCGCCGTTGCGGCTGCGGGTGAAGCCATAGCCGAGCCGGAAGTACGAACGAGGCGTCTGACCGACCGCGCGCGCGAAAGCTTCGATCTCCGCGACCGGCACGCCGCAGATCGTCGATGCCCATTCGGGCGTGCGGTTGGCGAGATGCGCCTCAAGCTCGTCGGGGCAATCTGTGTATTTCGCGAGATAAGCGCGATCGGCGAAGCCTTCGCGGAACAGAACATGCATCACGCCGCAGGCGAACGCGCCGTCGGTGCCGGGCCGTAGCAGGATCTTGATATCGGCCTGCTTCATCGTCTCGTTGTCGTAGACGTCGACTGCGGCGATGCGTGCGCCGCGCTCCTTGCGCGCACGGGTGGCGTGGGTCATCACGTTAACCTGGGTGGAAACGGGATTGGTACCCCAGATCACGATCAGATCGGACTTCGCCATCTCGCGCGGATCGACGCCCATCACCTTGCCGGTGCCCGCGCCGTAACCGGCCCACGCGATGGTCGAGCAGATGGTGCTGTAGAAGCGCGAATACTTCTTGACGTGCGACAGGCGGTTGATGCCGTCGCGCATCACCAGTCCCATGGTGCCGGCGTAGTAATATGGCCACACCGATTCACCGCCGAACTCGCGCTCAGCCGCATTGAAACGCGCGGCGATTTCGTCCAGCGCCTCATCCCACGAAATGCGTTCGAAACGCCCCTCGCCTTTCGGCCCGACCCGGCGCAGCGGATACCTGACGCGATCGGGATGATTGATGCGCTCGGCGTAGCGCCCGACCTTGGCGCAGACGACACCGGCGGTATAGGTCTGCACCTTCGAACCGCGCACCCGGCCGATGGTCGTGCCGTCGATCACCTCAACATCGAGCGCGCAGGCCGAGGGGCAATCGTGCGGACAGGTGGAGTGGCCGATTTCGATTTTGACGTTGGCATTCATGACGGTACCACTAGCATAATTATCGACCTCGGGGCAGCCGCCTTATGACCGTCTGGCCCGCTGATCCTTCACATAACCAAGCGGAACACCGAGGCGCTTGACGGTGACCACGGCCTTGCCCTGGCTGTCGCGGTCGCAATCCATGTGGGTCGGCGCGATGAAGAAATCGGCGGTCTCCCAGACCTCAGCCCAATGCAGATGCGGCTTGGCTTTTTTCAGAAACGCCGCACGCTCGCCGCAGATCGCCACCGAATAGCTATGCATGGGATCGCGGCTCGCGGTTGGCTCGGTGCGGTCGAGATAGGCTTCCAGTCCGTCCACCGCCTCCGGCATGATGGTGAACCAGTAATCCATGGCGTAGCGACGCGATGCGCCTTCAAGGCCGCCGACCAGCGGATTGAACACCAGATACTCGTACGGGTGCAGGCGAACCAGCGTCACCGCGTTCCAGCCGAACCCGACAATGAACACAGCCAGTGCCGCAATGCCGAGTTGTTGGCGCATCGTCGTCAACAATGTCGCCACGCGATCCAGTCCGATGCCGGCCAGAACGGCGATCGGCGGCAGCACGAACAGGAAATGGCGCAGCCCGCAGAACGCCGGGCCATGCGCCACCACCTCACACAGCACCGGGAAGATCGCAGCGAAGGAAACCATCGCCACCTCGTTCCGCGCGCGCCGATCCATTCCAACTCTCGCGATGGCGGCGGATGCCGCAAACACCATCGCCAGCAGCGCGCCCGCCAGCATCAGCAGCGGCAGCTTGATCAGGATATAGATCGGTACATAGAGACGCGGAATCGTCGCCATCCGATACACGGTGCCGTCGAGCACGGTGCGGATGTTGTAGTGAAACTCCGCGAAGCTGAACAAGCCGCGGATCGGGTTGAGCGGCGACAGCGCCGACCACGGCCATGTCACGATCATGATGACATAGGCGATCGCGAGCGCCGGGACGAACCGGATGAACGCGGCCCAGACGAAGCGGCGCGCCGCGCGCGAGGTCAGCGGCATCGATGCCGGAATGCTCAACAGGATCATCACGCCGACATAGCCCACCAGCAGCAGACCGAGCACCTTGACGCCGAGCGCCGCGCCGGTCATCAGCCCAAAACCGACGATGTGGCGCGGCTTCGGGTTTGGCAGGTCGCGCGCCGCGCGCATCAGGAAATACAGCGCGCCGGCCATCGCGGCGGCGAGCGGGATGTCCTTGCTGTGATGAAACATGGTGCCGTACCACGAGCCGCACACCGTAAGCGCCACGCCTGCGATCAACCCGGCACGCGCGCCGGCGATCATCCGAGCAGTCGCCATTGCCGCCGCCAGCCCGCCGACGCCGATCAAGCCGCACAGCAGATGGCGCAGACCGTAGATATCCATCGGTACGAGACGGCCGATCAGGATCGCCGCGCTGTCGAACAGACCGCCATAGAGATAAAGGTTATCGAGTTCGAACACCGCACGGTCGGTGAATCCGCTCTTGTAATAGGCGAGGATCAGTTCGCCGTAGCGATGTTGAATCCATTCATCGTTGGTGATGGCGTAGTCGCGGAAGGTCGCGATCACCAGACCAACCAGCACCGCAAGCAAGACCATCGACGCCAGGTCGCAGGGATCGCGCGACGCCAACGCGCGTATCGTTCGCCGGATGAAAGAATTGTCGGCCTTGTCAGGCAATCCCGCGCCGTAGTCGTCCACCGCTTCGCGCGCGAGATCGGTCATGCCCCTATCCGTCCGCCGATGCAATGGCCGATATTGCCTGCGCTGCAATGCAACATCGAACAGGCTGTCGCCCGTCTATGAAGGATAAGCGGATAACGAACCGGGAGCTGCGCATGCGTATTCGCGTGGGGATGTACCGCAGCATCTATAGACGATCCCGCAACATTTACCACTGCGCCGTTCGAACAATGCGCACCGACTGACGCAGGACGCGGCATAAACGCCCGAGCGCTCCATCGGACCGCCGCCCTGCCTTGCCAGCCGTTTTGGCGGCGATATTCTGTCGGCTGTTCATGACCAACGACCGGGCCAATCCGGCGGACCACGCACCAGGGAGTCGACGCAGAATGTATCCGGGGACCCACGCGGCGCCGCGCGCCAATCAGCCGGCCTTCATCATGGCAACCACTGGGGAAACCGTCACCTACGCAGAACTGGAAGCCCGGACCAACCGGCTGGCGCACTTCCTCCGCTCACGCGGATTGAACCGCCTGGATCACTATTCCATCTTCATGGAGAACAATTCGCGTTATCTCGAAAGCTGCGGCGCCGGTGAACGCGCGGGGCTGTATTTCACCTGCATCAACTCGTTCCTGAAGGCGGACGAACTCGCCTACATCACCGACAACAGCGAATCCCGCGTGCTGATCTTCTCCGAGGAGAAGCGCGCCGTCGCCGAGGAAGCGCTGCGCCAGTGTCCGAAGATCGAGGTCAGCCTTGTCGTCGACGGGCCGGGCAACGGCAGCACCATCCTCAATCTGGATGAGGCGGTGGGCGGTTTTCCCGCGACGCCGATCGCGGACGAAAGCCTCGGCACCGCCATGCTGTATTCGTCCGGCACCACCGGGCGGCCGAAGGGCATCGTCCGGCCGCTGCCGGAGCAACCTCCCGCGCAACAACTGCCGCTGTTCGATTTCCTCACCAAGTTGTGGCGCTATCGCGATGGGCTGGTCTATCTTTCGCCCGCGCCACTCTATCACTCCGCACCGCAGGCCGCCGTCAACCTGGTGATCCGCAACGGCGGCACCGCCATCATCATGGAGAAGTTCGATCCGGAGCACTATCTGCAACTGCTCGAGAAGTACAAGCCGACGCACACCCAGCTTGTGCCGACGATGTTCTCGCGAATGCTGAAGCTGCCGGACGAGGTGCGCAAGCGCTATGACACCTCCTCGCTGGAAATCGCGATCCACGCCGCCGCCCCCTGCGCGCCGCAGGTGAAGGAGCAGATGATCGCATGGTGGGGGCCGATCATCCACGAGTACTACGGTGCCACCGAAGGGCTCGGCTTCACCGCCTGCGACACCCCGCAATGGCAGGCGCATCGCGGAACCGTCGGCAAGGTGCTGCTGGGCGAACTGCACGTGCTCGACGAGAACATGCAGCCATGCCCGAAGGAAACGCCCGGCACGCTGTGGTTCAAGACCGCCACCCCGTTCGAATACTTCAACGATCCGAAGCGCACCGCCGAAACCCGCTCGGCCGACGGCAGCATGAGCACGGTGGGCGATATCGGCTATGTCGACGACGACGGCTTCCTCTACCTCACCGACCGCGCGACCTTCATGATCGTATCCGGCGGCGTCAACATCTATCCGCAGGAATGCGAGAACCTCTTGATCACCCACCCGAAGGTGGCGGACGCCGCGGTGTTCGGCGTGCCGAACGAAGACCTCGGCGAGGAAGTCAAGGCCGTGGTGCAGCCGATGCCGGGGATCGCAGCGGATCAGGCCTTCGCCGACGAACTGACGGAGTTCTGCCTGAAGAACCTGTCACGGCAGAAATGCCCGCGCTCGATCGACTTTGAGGCGGAGTTGCCGCGCCTGCCGACCGGCAAGCTCTACAAGCGGCTGTTGCGCGACCGCTATTGGGGCGACCGCAAGAGCCGCATCGTCTGAGACGGTCTCCGGACGACGATTGCCGATGCGGCGCCTGGTCCATTTGCATCGGCGGCGGCTTCCGGCCTATGATCGCGCCATCTTTTGTCTCTCTGCTCTGCGCGGCGCGCGGAATGCCGATGAGCCTGCCGCGGCGCGGTGCGATCGGGAGATTTGACAATGAACGCGCCCATCGTCCGCCTCACCAGCCTTGCCCACGGCGGCGGCTGCGGATGCAAGCTCGCGCCATCGGTGTTGCAGGAACTGCTGGCCGGCCAGCCCGCCGCCGCGCCGTTCCGGCAATTGCTGGTCGGCGCCGACACCGGTGACGACGCCGCCGTCTGGCAAGTGGACGACAACATCTGCATCGTCGCCACAACCGACTTCTTTATGCCGGTGGTCGACGATCCGTTCGACTTCGGCCGCATCGCTGCCACCAACGCCATCTCGGACATCTACGCCATGGGCGCCAAGCCGATCCTGGCCTTGGCGATCCTCGGCATGCCGCTCGACAAGATTTCCGTCGAGGTGGTGCGCGAGATTTTGCGGGGCGGCGCGTCGGTGTGCGCGGATGCCGGCTTCCCGATCGGCGGCGGTCATTCCATCGACGCGCCGGAGCCGATCTACGGCCTCGCGGTGATCGGCATCTGCCGGCCCGAGCAGGTCCGCCGCAACGCCGACGCCAGGCCGGGCGACGCGCTGATCCTGACCAAGGGCCTCGGCGTCGGGGTCTATTCCGCCGCGATCAAGAAAGGCCAGCTTGACGGTGACGGCTACGCCGAAATGGTTGCCTCCACCACGCAACTCAATCGCGTCGGCGGCGACCTCTCCGCCGATGCGAACGTTCACGCCATCACCGACGTTACCGGTTTCGGCCTGCTCGGCCATGCCTATGAGGTGGCGCGCGAATCGAAACTGTCGCTGGTGATCGACGCCAAGAAGGTGCCGCTGTTCTCCCGCGCCAATGAACTGGCCAAGGGCGGCTTCATCACCGGCGCCTCGAAACGCAACTGGGCGAGCTATGGCGCGTCCATCGTGCTGCCGCCCGACATGCCGGAATGGCAGCGCGATCTGTTGGCCGACCCGCAAACCTCGGGCGGCCTGCTGGTCGCCTGCGCACCGGACCATGCCGACGCGATTTTGAGGAAGGTGGTGGATGCCGGTTTCATGTCCGCGAAGATCATCGGCCGCGCCGAAAAGGGCCCCGCGCAAGTGCGGATCGAGAGTTAGAACATGATGCATTGAGCCCGGCCCGGTATGCCCCGCTTTATGCTGAGCAACCTCCGCTCAACAGCACTTCGGGTTCAGAGACGTGGATGGCCGGGACCATAGGCGAGCGAAGCGACGCCGTTCTTCGAACGGCTATGCCCGGCCATTACGACGATAGTCCATACGTCACCTCAATTCGCCTGCGCCGGCTCAACTTTCATGCGGCGGCCCCAGGTGTCGAAGAAGTGACCTTCGTTGACCACCATGCGGTCGGCGTTGACGCGGTCTTCCAACTCGCGCAACGCATCGGCAGCCCTGGCGTCCTCCACCGGCCCACCATCATCATCGGTGATCGGCATCAGCAGCACGCCGTCCCACGGCACCTTGGCGCCGCGCATCAGCAGCGTGAAGTGATGCCAGTCCAGTTCGTCGCCGATCACATGCGTGAACGTCGAGCGCAGTGGCAACACGCCGAGATTGGCGGTCGAAATCAGAATGATCAGCGCGGTGAAGCCACCGGTGCGCTGAAACTCACGCGCCACCCAGTCGTCGAACAGGAAGTCGTCGAACTTTTTGCGCTTAACAGGTTTCGACAAGCGGCAACTCCACGATCTCCCGTTCCATGATGCTGAGGAACGGGCCGTTGCGATGCTCGGCGAACCACGCCTCGAACGCGCGCAGCTTCTCGATGATCGTCGCTGAATCCGCTGGCGCTTCCGCCTCCGGCGTGTCCGGCTGCGCAGCCTGCCAGCAGGCGGCGATCACCGGCGTGAAGTTCGTCAGCGTTTCCTGTTGCGTCTCGCTGGTGCCGCTCCATCCGAGTTCATGCAGGAAGGCAGCGGAGCCACGCAGGATCGCGTCATCCTCGGTCTCGCAGCCGTCGAGCGCGGCGGTGACGCTGCGCATCAGGTTGAGCCGCCGGAAGCCGAAGGCGCGGTCCTGCTCCAGTTCGCGGAAGCGCACGGCCGTTTCCTTGCGATAATTCTCTTCGTTGATGGAGGCGTCGTGTGCGATCCTGTCGAGATCGTCGAGTAATGCCGTCAAGGGCTGAGCCGTCATCGCGCGCTCCTGTGCTTGTCGAAAGTTGGCGGAAGAGAATGGGAGTCGAACCCACCAAGAACCGACTCGCGGCCCTTCCCGGATTTGAAGTCCGGACGCCCCACCGGGAACGATGCTCTTCCAATCGTTTCAATCTTCGGCGCCGTACTCGTCTCCAAGTTCTTCGGCCCCGTCTCATTCGACGTCATGTCATCGACTGACCTGCGAAAAAGGTCAAGCCGATGCTTGTTGACGCGGCGCAGATCGCCTCTGCGGATCGTCACGCCGTGCCGGTCAAAAAATTCAAGTATCTGGATCGCAACCTTGCGGCCGTTGTCGAACTTGTCGCGGAATTGCGCAGCGGTGAACTGTTGATCGGCGGCCTGCTCCGACAGCGTCGCCATGACGCCGACCATTTCCGCCACCGTCGCGCGCAGGAAGAAGTGATCGTGTGCCACCTCGTCGACGCGCCCCATGCGCCCGACCAGCTTGAACAGCCGTCGCACTTCCGGTTCGGCGACCCCGGTGTAGCCGGCGATGTCGCGCACGCGCGGCGGACGGAAACGCCCCTCGCCGCCGATGAAAATCCGCACCTTGCTCCAGAGCGCCTCATCGCCCGGCGTCAGCCGCACCTCGTGGCTCGGCAACCGGATCCATGCGCCGTCGAGCGCAATGTCCTTGC
Organism: Xanthobacteraceae bacterium; assembly: GCA_049647485.1. Taxonomy (GTDB): domain Bacteria; phylum Pseudomonadota; class Alphaproteobacteria; order Rhizobiales; family Xanthobacteraceae; genus 62-47. The sequence continues at coordinate 4,847 of JBARXT010000186.1, read as the reverse complement.
TGCGCGCGAGACCCTGCAACAGCGCGGCGAACGCCGGCGCCGGCAGGCGTGGCTCGAGTTGCAGCCGCAGCCGTTCCAGGCCGATGCCCGACAGGTTCGGATTCTCGGCATGGAATTTCGCCAAGCTTGCCAGAATGTCGTTCTTCATCCTCAGCCACACTGCGGGCGCGATGACGAACTCGGCCTTCGGTGTCACCAGCCGGAGCAGGCTCATGCGCTGCACCAGCGCCTCGCGTTCGGTCTCCGAGATCGCACGGTCGCGAATGAAGGTGGAGAAATCGGTATAGCCGGCGGCGCAATTCAAAAGTGCGGTGAGCGCGCCTTCCGGATCGCTGATGGCGCTGGCCTCGAGTTGGGCGATGCGTTCCGGCGCGCGGCGCTTGCGCGCGGCAGCGCGCAGATCAAGGAACAGGCCGCCGCCGATGGTTCGCTGTGCCGTGGTGTCGCGTAGTACGAAGCGATCGCCGACCGCGGCGGCAATCGGTTGGTCGAGCACCAGTTGCACGAAGGCGCGGTCGCCGGGTGGAACCGGATCGTCGCTGAGCAGCACGATGCGTGCGCCGACCTCGGCGGCGGCATGATGCAGCCGCACCGGCATCCATTGCGTAATCGGCTTGCTCTCTCCCGCCAGCACCTCGACCCGCGCATCGACACGGCTTGCCGGCGCATGCAATTCGGGATCGAGTACGACATGGCCGCGCGCGATCGCATCCTTGGTCACGCCGTCGCCGGCGAGATTGAGCGCGCAACGGTCGCCGGCGCGTCCGGTTTCCGACGCGTGGTTCTGGGCATGGATCGCGCGTACCCGCGCATGCAGCCCCGAAGGGCTGACGATCACGTGATCGCCCACCGTGACGCTGCCCGAGAGCACTGTGCCGGTCACCACCGTGCCGGTGCCGGGCAAGGTGAAGGAGCGATCGACAGCAAGACGAAAACGTCCCTTGTCGGATCGGCCCCGCAGTTCGCGCGTGATGTCGAACAGGTGGGCACGGAGGTCGTCGACCCCCTGCCCGGTCTGGCTGGAGACGGCGAACATCTCGGCTTCGCTGAGGGGCGTGAGCGCCAGCGCGTTGGCGATCTCGATCCGCACTTCGGCAAGGCGATCCTCAGTGACGATGTCGGCCTTGGTGATGGCGACCGCGCCGCGCGCGATGCCGAGCAGGTTGACGATCGCCAGATGCTCGACGGTTTGCGGCATGATGCCGTCATCGGCGGCGATCACCAGCAGCACGAAATCGATGCCGGATGCGCCGGCCAGCATGTTGTGAACGAAACGCTCGTGGCCCGGCACGTCGACGAAGCCGAGCACGCCGCCGTCCGGCGTCGGCAGATAGGCGAAGCCGAGATCGACCGAGATGCCGCGCGCCTTCTCTTCTTTCAAGCGGTCGGTATCGACGCCGGTGAGCGCGCGCACCAGCGACGTCTTGCCATGATCGATATGTCCGGCGGTGCCGACAATCATGATGCAGGTTCTCCGAGCGGCCGTTTCGCCAGCGTCCGCGCGCGTTCGATTTCATCCTCCGACATCACGGCATAGGTCGGTTGCAGGAACGATTCCGCCAGCGCACTGCCGCCGGCCTGCGCGCGCAAGAGCCACATCAGCGCCGCCACCGCGTCGCGCGGCACGCCGGCGCCGAGTTGATAGGCAGCGCCAAGCATCGCCTGCGCATCGACGTCGCCGCGTGCCGCCGCCATATCCCACCAGCGCGCGGCCTCCGCCGCGTCGCGTTCGACGCCGATGGCGTTATGATAGATCATGCCGAGCCGCGTCATCGACGGCACCACGCCCTGCGCTGCCGCGGCTTCGGCCCAGCTCTTGGCCTCGGCGAGATCGCCGGGAATCATCTGCTGCTCGTAGAGCATCCACGACAGCATGTCCTGCGCCGGGCCGTCGCCCGCTTCCGCCGCCGCGCGATAAAGCTCGGCCGCCTTCACCGCGTTGGACTCGACGCCCTCGCCCTTGAAATACAGGTCCGCGAGATTTCGCTTGCCGATGATGTCGCCGCTTTCGGCCGAAAGCGTCAGCCACTTGAACGCCAGCGCGGTGTCGCGCGCGACGCCCATGCCTTCGCTGAAGCAGACGCCGATGTTGTTCTGCGCGCGCGCCACGCCCTGCTGCGCCAACGGTCCCCAGATCGCCAGCGCCGTCTCGTAGTCGTTACCGGCAGCAGCGTCGAGCGCGTCCGACATCAGTTCGGCCGTGGTCTTCTCGGCCGGCTTGCCGCGGAAGGCTTTGAGCGATGTGTCGAGCCATCCCATCATGCGCGCTCCGCCAGTTGGAGGCCCGCAAGATTGCGAACGAAGCCGGCGTCGTCTTCCAGGCAGCGCAGATCGAGCACCAACGCCTGTTCCTCGATGCGGCCGATCACCGGCTTGGCGAGGCCGCGAAATGCCGTCGCCAGTGCGATCAAGGCACGGCCGCTCGCGCGCGACGAGGCGGCGCGAATGGCTATGCCGGCGCTCGGCAGGGTTTCCTGCGGCAGCGAGCCCGAACCGATCTGGCTGGCGCAATCGACGACGCTCGCGACGTAACGCGACCCGACAGCCGCGGACAGCGCCGGCAACACTTGTGCGGCCTGACGCGCAATGTCGGATTGCGCACGTGCCATCAGCCGGATGGTCGGCAGGCGTTCGGCAAGCCGATCCGGATCGCGATAGAGTTGCAACGTCGCCTCGATGGCAGCAAGCCGCACCTTGTCGACGCGCAGCGCGCGCTTCATCGGATTCTTGTTGAGCCGCGCGATCAGGTCGCGGCGGCCGACGATGAATCCCGCCTGCGGCCCGCCGAGCAGCTTGTCGCCGGAGAAGGTGACAAGATCGGCGCCCTCGGCCACCGCCTCGCGCACGGTCTGCTCATGCGACAGGCCGTAACGCGCGAGATCGACCAGCGTGCCGGAGCCGAGGTCGTTCAGCAGCGGTACGTTGTGCGCACGGGTGATGTCGGCCAGCACCTTGCCGGACACGCTCTTGGTGAAGCCTTCGACGCGATAGTTCGATGTGTGCACCTTGAGGACGAGGCCGGTCTTGGGACCGAGCGCGGCCTCATAGTCTTTCTCATGGGTGCGGTTGGTGGTGCCGACTTCGACCAGCTTGGTGCCGGCGCGCGCCATGATGTCAGGCATCCGGAACGCGCCGCCGATCTCGATCAGTTCGCCGCGCGAGATCACCGCTTCCTTGCCGCGCCCCAGCGTGTTCAGGGCCAGCAGCACCGCGCCGGCATTGTTGTTGACGACGGTTGCATCCTCGGCGCCGGTCAGTTCGCACAACAGGTCGCGGACAAGATCGTCGCGCTCGCCGCGCTTGCCGGTTGCGAGATCGAATTCAAGCGCAAGCGCCTCGCGCATCGCCACCGTTGCCGCCTCGACGGCCGCCTCCGCGATCTGCGCGCGGCCGAGATTGGTGTGCAGCACCGTGCCTGTCAGGTTGAACACCGGCCGGACGTTCGGCTGCGCGTCCAGTTCGAGCCGGTTGAGGGCCGAGTCGACAATCGCCTCCGCGAGCGGCGGAGCCTGCTGGTCGGGCGCACGCGCGCGCCGCGCATCCTCGGCGCAGCGGCGAACCGCCTCCAGCACCGACGGCCGACCGAAGCGGTCGATCGCCGCGACGGCGGGTGCCGTCTTCAGCATCTCGTCGATGGACGGAATACGCCTGAGAACCGGACCCCGATCGCGCATGGCGCCCCCTCAGTAGCCGATCAGGAACGGATTGATGCCACCGCGGCGGAAACCGAGTTCACGCACCAGCAGATCGAGACCCAGCGTCGCGACATCGTCAGCCACCGGATCGAGCCGATCATCGTTCTGCTGGTTGAATATCTTCATATAGCCGTGGCAATCGTCGCAAGTCTCGGCCTTGATGTTGCCGACGCCCTCGATTTCCTGAAACAGGATCTTCCGCGTGGAGCCGCACAAGGTGCACTTGGAGCGGACGTAGTTCCACATCGTGCCGCACAGCGAACAGGCGCAGAAGCGCGTGCCCGGGGCACGACGCCAGTTGACAATCGCGGTCGAGGTCGGCGCGCTGCCGCATGACGGGCAGACGCCGTCGCCCACCGATTGCAGCGTCTTGTCGTCGAGCCGCGCTGCCAGGCGCGCGAAATGCACCTGCAACGCGGCTGCCACAAAGATGTGCTCGGCCACCGCCTCGAACGGAATGGCTTCTGCAAGCACGTTCTGAAGCATCGCCTCGCGCCCGGCGGCGTCAAGTTCGGTCACCCGAAGCAACGCCGCGCGCGCCGGCGCCGGCATCTCCAGTTCGACGGCCGCATCGAGCAGCCGCTGGAACATTGTTTCGAACGCGCTGTCGGCCTTGAAGGCAACGCGGTCAAGCGGCGGCATCTTGTGTTCTCTGGCGCGCGCCAGCACCTCGGCGTCGATCGCCACAGGCTCCGGCAGGCCATCCTGGATCGCAGCCTGAGCGCCGCAAAGACCCGACAGGAATTTCAGGTAAGGCGCGAGATCATGTCCCTCGGCGAGGGCGGCAAACCGTGCACTTCGATCCGCGAAAATCTGAATCGGATCAGGCAACCGCGCAAATGGCGGGATCGGAATGTTGCCAATAACGGATGGGTCAGGCTGGGTTGTATCGACGCGCGACATCATTATCCCTCACGAACCCCACGGGCCACGTGGATTACGCTAGTGCGGTCGATCCGAATTCCTGCACCAGCAGGTTTGATCTTCAAATCGATAACGGCACTACAATCATAAAGTTGCTCATGCCCGTGTTTTTCGAAGCCCGTGTCAGACGGCTACAGCCGGCTGACGCGTTTCGAGTACCGAGCCCTCAGTGCCGGCGTCGGCCTGCCGACCGACGCCGAGGCACATTTTCAGTTCTTGCCGGTTACC
>JBARXT010000185.1:0-2749 GCA_049647485.1 Xanthobacteraceae bacterium | reverse complement strand
TCGTCGGCGCGGATGCAGCCGGAGCGCGCCACCGCATCGGTGCGGCCGTTGTTCGATGACGCGGTGTGGCGCGACGATCGCGCGGCGGCGTTCCTCGATCGGCGCAACGCGTTGATCGATGCGGCCTGCGTCGCCGCCGACGGTGCGGACAAGATTGCGGCGCGGCTGGCGCTGGCGCGCTTCTACATGGCATGGGCGATGTACCCCGAGGCCAAGGGGGTGCTCGACGTTTCGTTGAGCGAGGCAAAACCCGGCACCGAGGACGCGACGACGCTGACCATGCACGCGCTGGCGAATAGCCTGATCGGCCGGCCTGGAGAGACGCTGAAGGATCTCGCAAACCCGGTCATCGGCAACAGCACCAATGCGCAATTGTGGAAGGCGCTCGCTTACGCACGCCAGCAGAAATGGGCGGCGGCGCGCGAAGCTTTCAAGAATGCGGAGCTTGCGGTCGGTATGTTGCCGCTCGAGTTGCAGCGCATCGTTCTGCTCGATGCGATGCGCGCCTCGGTCGAAGTCAAGGATTATGCCGGTGCGTCCGCGCGCAGCGACGATCTCGACGCGGTCGGCGTGACCGGCGACCTCGCACCCGCGGTCGCGGTAATGCGCGGCCGCCTTGCAGAAGGGCTTGGGCAGGAGAAGACCGCGCTGCGCGATTACAAGGTTGCGGCATCCTCGCAGGATCGCATGTCCGCCGCCGAAGGCAAATTGCTGGCGATTGATTTGCGCCAGAAGCGCAATGAGATGTCCGCCGAGGATGCCTTGAACGAACTTGAAACATTGTCGGCGCTGTGGCGCGGCGACGGCATCGAGGTGCGCACCTTGCAGCAGCTTGCGCATCTCTATGCCGATGCGGGTCGCTATCCCGAGTCGCTCGCGGCCAGCAAGACCGCGACGCGTCTGCAACCCAATTCCGAAGCCGCGCGGTTGACGCAGGATGAAGCGTCGGCATTGTTCGCGCAACTTTTTCTCAGCCCGAAGGGCGATGACATGTCGCCCATCGATGCGCTGGCGACGTTCTATGACTATCGCGAATTGACTCCGATCGGCCGGCGCGGCGACGAGATGATCCGCAGGCTCGCGGATCGCCTGATCGCGGTCGATCTGCTTGGGCAGGCGGCGGAGCTGTTGCAGTACCAGATTGATCACCGGCTCGAGGGCGCGGGACGGGCGCAGGTCGCGGCGCGTCTCGCCATGGTCTACCTGATGAACCACAAACCGGATCGCGCCATCACCGCGTTGCGCGCGACGCGCATCGCCGATCTCGCCGGCGAGTTGCGTCAGCAGCGGCTTTTGCTCGAAGCGCGCGCGCAGAGCGATATCGGCCGTCGCGATCTCGCGCTGGAGATCATCGCCAACATGTCGGGCCGCGAAGCGATCCGGCTGCGTTCGGATATCTACTGGGCGGCGCGGCGCTGGCGAGAGTCGGCCGAGCAGATCGAACTCTATTACGGCGAGCGCTGGCGCAACTTCAAACCGCTCGATACGGTCGAGAAAGGCGATGTGATCCGCGCCACCATCGGCTATGCGCTGGCCGACGATGCGCTGGGCCTCGCGCGCTTCCGTGAGAAATACGCGCCGCTGATGGCGGGCGAGGCGGATCGCGCGACGTTCGACATGGCGAGCAAGCCGGCGTCCGCCAACAACGCCGATCTGGTCAAGCTCGCCAAGATGGCCGGCAGCGTCGATACGCTCGACGGCTTCCTGCGCGAGATGCAGGCACGTTTCCCGGACGCCATTGCCAAGGCCGCGCTGCCGCCGGCCACCCCGGCTGTGGATACGGCACCGACCGGCAGCCTGCCGGCGATCGTCGGCACCTTGCGTGCGGATGCCGCGAATTGAGCAGCTATCCGCTGCCGTAACTCTGCACCAGCGAGCCCGCGACCAGCGACCAGCCGTCCACCAGCACGAAGAAGATCAGCTTGAACGGCAGCGACACCACCACGGGCGGCAGCATCATCATGCCCATCGACATCAGTACCGACGCCACCACCAGATCGATGATCAGGAACGGCAGGAACAACAGAAAGCCGATCTCGAACGCGCGTTTCAGTTCGGAGATCATGAAGGCCGGCACCAGGATACGCAGCGACAGGTCTTCCGGCGTTGCCGGGATCGGCTCGCCGGACAAGTCCATGAACAGCTTGAGATCCTTCTCGCGCACGTTCTTCTGCATGAAGCCGCGCAGCGGCACCGAGGCGCGCTGCATGGCCTCCTCGACGGTGATTTGATTGGCGACCAGCGGCTTGATGCCGTCGTCGTAGGATTTCTGCAGCACCGGTCCCATCACGAAGGCGGTGAGGAACAACGCGAGCGCGATGATGACGGAGTTCGGCGGCGCGGTGGCGGTGCCGAGCGCGGTGCGCAACAATGACAGCACGACGACGATGCGCGTGAACGACGTCATCATGATCAGGATCGACGGCGCGACCGACAGCACCGTCAGCAGCGCGATCAACTGGATCGCGCGCTCGGTCACGCCGCCGTTGCCGCCGCCGAGATTGATGCTGATGTCCTGCGCGAACGCCGGATCGACCAGCGATCCGGCGGCGAGGGTGACAGCGAATAATAAAACTCTACGCGGGTTGGACGCCGATCTCACGAAGGCGTCTTCGGACGTCCGAGCAGGGACGCCATTTCGTCTTCGAGATTCTCGAAATCACCCTTGGGTCGGCTGGGCGGAGTGACCTCCGGCGCGGGTGTCGCCGAAACACTCGGCGTGGGTTCGACGGAGACACGCGGCACCGGC
>JBARXT010000184.1:0-6609 GCA_049647485.1 Xanthobacteraceae bacterium | reverse complement strand
GGGGACGACGCAGGGGTTGTTGAGTCGCTTCGCTCGCAATGACGCAATACGAGCGGACGGTCACATCACCGCGGATGCTGCGCCGAGCCGGTGGTGCGCGACTTCGACTTGGCGACCACCGCCGGCGGTTGCGTCTGCGTCGTCGCGGCCTGCGGCAGATATTTCGTCACGATCGCCGGATCGAGAACCGCGATATTGCTGTCGGGCAGCCGCTGCCAGGTTTCGTTCTTGCCGAGCAACGAAATTCCGACATAGCCGCGCAAGGTGAGCGACTGACCGTCCGGACTGAGCGTCATCTTGGCGTGGTAGATTTCGCCATCGCGCGGATCGAGCACGTTGCCTTCCTCGTACTTCAAGCCGGCGCGCTTCATGTCGCGAATGAACGACAGGCCGAGGACCGGCGCGTTCTTGCGATCATCGGTGCACTTGGTGCAAACCGGGTTGGCTGCTTCGCCCGGCTTGGGAAACATCCGGGCGATCGCCCCTTCGAAGATGCCGGCGTGATCGACCACCAGCACCCAGATCACCGGCTTGCCGTCTTCGCTCTTCTGCCAAAGGCCGGCGGCGGTCGGCTCCGCCGCATTCGCGACGCCGGCACCAATCAGCGCCGCCAACGCAACGGCGGCTGGCATCCCTCGTCGAAATCCGGTCCTGAATTTTTTCATTGGGCCTCACCTGTCAAATTGGGCCTCACCTGTCAAAAGATCGAGCGTAAGGGTTGTGCGACAAGTGTGGCGATTTCACGAGAAAACGCCACGGGAAATCCGAGGTAGGAGCAGCCTTGCAATAGCGTCGGCCTCGCCACAATTTGGTCGCAAGACATTGGCGCCGGGTTCAAGGACGAACACCATTTCGCCGCAAGATTCCCGGCCGCGCACGCGCCGCCCCAATCAACGCTTCAGTTGACACCCAGCTTCTTCTGCAGGCTCGACGACGACGTGGTGTACTGGAACACCAGCCGCTTGTCGGGATAGACGTAGCGATGCGCCTTCTGCGCCATCAGCGCGCCTTCATGGAAGCCGGACAGGATCAGCTTGAGCTTGCCGGGATAGGTATTGATATCGCCGATGGCGAAAATTCCCGGCACGTTGGTTTCGAACGAGGCGGTTTCCACCGGAATCAGATTGTTCTCCAGCGATACGCCCCAGTTGGCGACCGGCCCGAGTTTCATGGTGAGGCCGAAGAACGGCAGCATCGTATTGCAATCGACCCGCGTGACGGCGTTGTCGCTGCCCTTCACCATCGCGCCGGCGAGTTGGGCGTTCTCGCCGTGAAGTTCGGTGACCTGACCGATCTTCAAATCCATCTTGCCGGACGCCACCAGCGCGCGCATCTGCTCGACGCTGTGCGGCGCGGCGCGGAAGTCGTCGCGCCGATGCAGCAGCGTCACGCGTCGTGCGATCGGATGCAAGTTGAGCGTCCAGTCCAGCGCGCTGTCGCCGCCGCCGACGATCAACAGATCCTTGTCGCGGAAGTGCTCCATCTTGCGCACGGCGTAAAACACCGACGTGCCTTCATAGGCTTCGATGCCCGGCACCGGCGGACGCTTCGGCTGGAACGAACCGCCGCCCGCGGAAATCACCACCACCTTGGTTTCGAACACCTGTCCCGCATCGGTGGTGACGCGAAACAGCGGATCGCCGATCTTCTCGATGCTCTCCACCATCTCGTTGAGATGAAAGGTCGGGTTGAACGGCTTGATCTGCTCCATCAACGATTCCGTCAGGCCGTGGCCGGTGACCATCGGGATGCCGGGAATGTCGTAGATCGGTTTCTCCGGATAAAGCTCGGCGCACTGCCCGCCGATCTTGTCGAGGATGTCGACGAGATGAACCTTCATGTCGAGCAGGCCCAGTTCGAACACGGCGAACAGACCACAGGGGCCGGCGCCAATTATCAACACATCGGTTTGGATCGTTTCACTCATTTCGCCGTCTTCACTGATTGGGGATATTCCGGAAGGGTCTTCAAACATCTAGCGCGTTTTCGTCGACGTGGAAACGCTTTCACTTGACCTATCGCGCCACAACCTACCGCAGGCACCGCCGCGCACCTCTTGTGGTCCGCGGCCGTTTCCATGTAACTGCATGGAGCCTGGAGATTGCCCCTGTGAACAGCCCTGCCTCGACGACGCCGCGCCTTGAGAATTACCCGCTTCGCCTGTCCGACAACGTCCGCTTCGCCGATCTCGACGTCAACGGCCACGTCAACAACGCGGTTTATGCCAGCTACTTCGAAACCGGTCGCGTGATCCTGGTGCGAGATGCGGCGAACGGCTTGACGCCGGCGGGTACAAGCTGGGTGCTGGTGCGTCTCGACACGCACTTTCGCGCGGAGTTGCATTGGCCCGGCACCATCGAAACCGGGCTTGGCGTATTGCGGCTGGGACGAACCTCGGTAACGTTCGATCAGGTGGTGTTCTCGAACGGCCGATGCATCGCGTCGGCGCAGGCGACGACCGTGCTGGTCGACACGCAGACGCGCAAACCGACGCCGCTGCCGCCGTCAACGATCGAAAGATTTCAACGCTGGATGATGCGCGGCGAGAACGCCGTCGCTTAAGCCTGACGCTCCGGCGTCGTTACGATCAGACCGTCGAGATCGTCCGACACCTTGATCTGGCACGACAGCCGCGAATTGGGCCGCACGTCGTAGCCGAAGTCCAGCATGTCCTCTTCCATCGGCGTCGGGTTGCCGACCTTCTCGCGCCACGCTTCATCGACATAGACATGGCAGGTCGCACAAGCACAGGCGCCACCGCATTCGGCCTCGATGCCCGGAATGGCGTTGCGGATCGCGCCTTCCATCACCGTCGCGCCGTTTTCAACATCGACGATGCGGGCCTCGCCCGTGTGATCAACGTAGTGAATCTTCGCCATGGCTGCTCGTACTGTCTCAAAAGAGGAATGCTGGCTGTCCTATAGCGGCTCGCCCCGCGCGACGCCAGCCGCCACGGTCAAAAGCCGCTGATTTTCCATCGCGCTATCCGGTCCGGCTGCCCGATTGCGCCAGCAGTACCGTCATCGCCTGGTGCGCCTGCCCGACTTCGGCATCGAGCTGCGCGAAGGCTTCGCCCGCGCCATCCGCCATGCGCAGCGCCGCCTCCAGCACCGCAGCCGCCTCAGCGACGCGAAACGCACCGATCGCACGCGCGGATCCTTTCAAGGTGTGAGCGAGCGCCGCCGCATTCTCCGGCAGCGAGGCCAGCGTCAGCATGAGCTGGCCACTCTGCTCCACGAACAACTGCAGCACCTCGCGCTCCAGCGCGGGATCAGACAGGGTCATCTTGCGGAGATGATCGAGATCGATCGGCCCGTCGGCCGCGGCACCGGGATGCAACGGCATCGGTCCAAGCCTTCCCTTCCAGTGGCAATACATCCGTTCACGGCGAAAACGTTCATGGCAAAAATTTATCGCCCAATCCGCGCCAAACCCTCGCGTTGGTTAACATGACCAACGACGCGGTCGCCAACTTAAAGTCGCCAATCCGACCGATTTTAGCCGCAATTAGGCTGATTTGGGCCGGTTTCAGCGCTTTCAGCGCCCCGGTGCGGTCCGGCGTTAACGATGATTAAGGATCGTTAAAATTGTATTAATCACATCCATTTCATTCGAGCCAGCAAGCCAATAGGATGTTTGGGGAAGTAGCGCACAAGCCGGGTGGCAAGGACGTGACTCCGGGCCGCCTCCTGTCGTCGAGGGCAGAATTGCCTTTCGGCCGGCACTGTTGCGAGGTTTCCGGCTGCGTAAACAAGGGCGTAGACTAGCATGGCGAACAGTCCCAAGAAGGCTCAGGACCCGACGGAAGTTGCGCTTTCGGCAATTCAGGAAGCCCTGAATATGAGCGAGATGCAGGCATCGGACACCGCCACTCCGGCCGCACCGTCTGTCGCTCCCCCCGTTACCGCTCCCGAGCCGTCTCGCGACGAGACGATGTTCGGCCCGCGACCGTTCCCGGACGAGCCTTCCGATGAAGCCCGGTTCGGCCGACAGCCGGCCAACGACGATCGCGAGACCATCGGCCAGATTCTGCAGGCGATTCAGAAGGGTCGTCCCGCCCGCAATATCTATACGCTCGCCACCATTTTCACCGTGGTCTGGCTGATCGGCGCCGGATTGCTGGCCTTCAGCTTCTATCCGTCGCTGCAATCGCTGGGACAGAATGGCGGCGCGCTGGCCTTCGTCGGCCTGACCTCGGTGCTGCTGGCGCCGATCCTGTTGTTCTACTTCCTCGCAAGCCTCGCCTGGCGCGGTCAGGAATTGCGCATGATCGCGCAGTCGATGGCGCAGGTGGCGATGCGATTCTCCGAACCCGAACACGCCGCCAGCGATTCCATGGTGACGGTCGGGCAAGCCATCCGCCGCGAAGTCGCCGCCATGGGCGACGGCATGGAGCGCGCCATCGCGCGCGCCGGCGAACTTGAAACACTGGTCGCCAACGAAGTCTCGGCACTCGAGCGCGCCTATTCCGACAACGAAGTGCGCATCCGCGCGCTGTTGCAGGACATCGCGCATCAGCGCGACAACCTGGTCGGCCAGGCCGAGCAGGTCCGCAGCGCCATTTCCGGCGTGCAGATCGATCTGCGTCACGACATCGCGCTGATCAGCGATGCCATCGCCTCGCGCGTCGACGAAGTCGCCAAGAGCATTACCGGCGCGCTCGAAGAACGTGGCGAACACATCACGCGCGCACTGGGCAGCGCCGGCGACAACATGATCCTCGCGCTCGGCGAACGCGGCGGCGACCTGCTCGATCGGCTCGAAGAAGCCAGCGGCGAGACCACCCGCGCCGTGCTCGACGCCAGCGAACGGCTGACCGCCAGCCTGAACTTCAAGACCGGCCACGTCCATGACGAGTTCGTCGATCTGGCGAACCGCGTCCACGACATGCTGAACGATCGGCTCGACCGGATCACCTCCGAATTCGAGCAGAAGTCCGCAGGCATCGTCGACAGCATCTCGGACCGTACCGAACAGCTTCACGACTCGCTGCGCAACTCCGGCGACTCGCTGCTGCTCGAACTTGAGCTGCGCGGCGGCGACATCGCAACCAAGATCGACGAAGCCGGCCAGCGGCTGGCGGATCGCATCCTGACCAGCGGCGACAAGGCGAGCGACGCGCTCGACTCCACCGTCAACTCGCTGGTGACCAAGGTGGTGAGCCAGACCGAGACCGCGCACGATACGCTCAGCCTCCAGATGAACACGTTCGACGAATTGATCCGGCAGCAGGGTACCGAGCTTGCGGAAAAATTCTCACGCGACAGCTCAACGCTCGGCGCACTGATCACCCGGCACATCTCCGAGTTCGACCGCACCGTGAAGACCTACGGCGGCGAAGTCGTCGAACGCCTCGGCCAGCGGACCAACGAGATCGCCGACAGCCTGAAAACCTACGTCGATACGTTTGATACGCGCCTCACCTCGAACAGCGGTCAGATCACCGCAACGCTCGACCAGCGCCTGCAACAGTTCGAAGTGCAGCTCGGCACCCGCGTCACCGATCTCGACGGCGCGCTCGATTCCAAGATCAAGACGTTCGACGAAACCGTCGACGGCCGGCTGAAGGCGCTCGAACAGAGCTTCGATACCCGCGCCAAGTCGGTGACCGATACCGTCGACTCCCGGCTCGGTGCGCTGTCGTCGTCACTGTCGGGCGGCACCAAGAAGGTGGTCGATACCATCGAGGCCAAGCTCACGCACCTCACCTCCTCGCTGAGCGACGGTGCCGCGCAGACCATCGGCGCCATCGATACCAAGTTGTTGCAACTTACGTCGTCACTGACCGAGGGTGCAGCCCAGACGCTCGGCGAAATCGATACCAAGCTGTCACGGCTGACGTCGTCGCTGACTGAAGGCGCCACCCAGGCGATCTATTCGATCGACTCCCGCCTGGCCCAGCTTTCGTCGACCTTGAACGACGGTTCAACTCAGGCCATCGCGGCAATCGATCAGCGCATCGCCAACGTCACGCAGACCATCGATGGCCGCACCGGGCATCTGGCCGAAACCATCACCGCGCGCTTCCAGGAAATTCATCAGGGTCTGGAAACCCGCGCCGGTGCGGTTGCCAGCGATATCGACACCCGCATCGCGCATTTCGAGGATCTGCTCGGCTCGCGCATCGAGGCGGTTGCCGGCCGCATCGAGACCAGCGGCCGCCAGGCCAGCGATACCTTGATGTCGCGCGCGGAGGAACTGTCGTCGAGCATCAAGTCGCACGTCGACGACGCCGAGAACTCGCTAACCAATCTCCTGCTCAGCACCAGTGAAACCATCCAGAGCAGCGCACGGAGCACGCAGCAGTCCCTGCTGTCCGTCTCGGCGGACATCACCACGCAGCTCAAGCAGGCCTCCACCGAGGTCGAAGAATTGGTCGGCACCGTCGGCTCGACGGCCGCGAACGCCATTCGCGGCAGCGCCGAGGACGCGCATGCATCGCTGCTGTCGGTTTCCAGCGACGCGGCGAGCCAGATCAAGTCGCTCACCGCGGATGTCGAGCGCACACTGACCACGGCGGGCGCATCCACAGCCAGCACGCTTCTGACCAGCGCGCGCGACGCCCAGAGCGTTCTCACCGGCACGTCGGCCGACGTCGCCGAGCAGATG
>JBARXT010000183.1:0-8804 GCA_049647485.1 Xanthobacteraceae bacterium | reverse complement strand
CGCAAGGAGCGACCGGCGCTGCGCCCCCGCGAACAGCGCCGTCGCGATGCCGCCCCTGATACAAACCCGCCCTCGAAAGAACGGCCGGCCTCGCCGAGCGGAAGCGACGGCGCATGATGCTGGCCGGCAAGCTGCGCGCGGCGGCGCTTTGGATCGTGCTGTCGTGGGGATGGCGACGCGCCCTCATCGCGCTCATCGCCGGCGCGCTGTCGTCGCTGGCGATGGCGCCGTTCAACGCCTGGCCTATCCTGTTCGTCACCTTCCCGGTGATGGTGTGGCTGATCGACGGCGCAGGCGCCGGTCGTTTCAACGGCCTGCCATCGGCGGCCATCGCCGGCTGGTGGTTCGGCTTCGGTTACTTCGTGCCGGGCCTTTACTGGATCGGCTATGCCTTCCTCGTCGACGCCGCCAATTTCGGCTGGCTGCTGCCGTTCGCAGTCTGCGGCCTGCCGGCCTATCTCGCGCTGTTCACCGCGGCCGGCTTCGCGCTGGCGCGCACACTGTGGAGCCGCAATGCCGTGCGCATCCTGGCGCTCGCGGGCGCGCTGACCATCGCCGAATGGCTGCGTGGCCATGTGCTCACCGGCTTTCCGTGGAATGCGTTCGGCTACGCGCTCACCGAGCCGCTGGCATTGGCCCAGACCGCCTCGCTGATCGGACTATGGGGCATGACGTTCCTGAGCGTCGCGATCTTCGCCAGTCCGGCGGTGTTGATCAACGCGGGCACATCGAAGCGAGGCGCGCCGATATGGCGCGCGTGGGCGGCGCCGCTCGCCGCGCTATTGCTGCTGGCGGTGATGGGCGTCTATGGCGCCGTTCGGCTCGCCAGCAATCCCACGCACCTGATTGCCGATCTCAGGCTGCGCATCATGCAGCCCAACCTGCCGCAGGACGACCGCTTCAACTATTCGGCGAAGGCCGCAGTGATGCGGAAGTATCTCGCGCTGTCGGACCGTGCCACCAGCCCGCAAACGTCGGGCGTCCGTGATACCAATATTCTGATCTGGCCGGAATCCGCCTTTCCGTTTTTCCTGACGCGCGAGGGCGACGCCATGGCGCAGATCGCCGAGCTGTTGCCGCCCGGCACCGTGCTCATCACCGGCGCTGTGCGCGCACCCGACGTGCCGCCGGGCACACCGATCCGACGCGCCTACAACTCGATCTATCTGATCGGCGATGACGGCGGCATTCTGTCGGTTTACGACAAACTGCATCTGGTACCGTTCGGCGAGTATCTGCCGTTTCAAACCCTGATGGAAAAGCTCGGCTTCGAGCAACTCACCAAGGTGCGTGGCGGCTTCATTCCCGGCACACGGCGGAAAATCATCGACGTTCCCCGCGCGCCGCCGATGCTGCCGCTGATCTGCTACGAGGCGATCTTTCCATCCGATACCGCTGTCGGCGACGAGCGCCCGGGCTGGATCGTCAACCTGACCAATGACGGCTGGTTCGGCATCTCGACCGGCCCTTACCAGCATCTGCAACAGGCCCGGCTGCGCGCGGTCGAACAGGGATTACCTCTTGTGCGCGCGGCCAACACCGGAGTTTCCGCGGTGATCGATCCGGTTGGGCGTATTGTCGCTTCGCTCGACCTTGGCGCAGAAGGAGTTGTCGATGCCCGCTTGCCGGTCGCGCTGCCGCAAACGTTTTACGGTCGCGCCGGCGACATCCCCGCCGCCATTCTGGTCGTGCTCGCCATGGTGGTCGCGGCGCGCCGCCGCGGCCGCAGACAAAATCCGTGATCACAAGCGGGCCGCGAGCACCCCGCGATCCGGGTGTGACAGCGCGGCAGTTGACGGCGCGCGCGGCGATCTGGCAACTGTTGATCTGTCAACTGTTCGGTTATCAACTTTTCGGTTACTTAGAATTCCAGTTTTGCGTATAAGGATTAGGCAGGGGTTCATCAGGGGTATATGTATCCGGCCTTCACTTTGCCGAAATTAACCGCAATTGCGATCCAACGTTGTGGTTCGATTTGACGGGTATGCCGCATGCGGCGTACCCCCCGCTCAGCCAAGGAGAGATTGATGTCGACCAAAGCGCCCAATCCTGTTGACAAATATGTCGGCAGTCGTGTGCGCATGCGCCGCATCATGCTGGGCATGAGCCAGGAAAAACTCGGCGAAGCGCTCGGACTGACGTTCCAGCAAGTCCAGAAATACGAGAAGGGCACCAACCGCGTCGGCGCCAGTCGGATTCAGCAGATTTCGGAGATCCTTCAGGTCCCGGTATCGTTCCTGTTCGAGGGCGGTCCGGGCGGCAACGTCAATGCCGAAGGCTTCAGCGAGGCACCCTCGCCGGCTTACGTCTCCGATTTTCTCGCGACCTCCGAAGGTCTGGCATTGACCCGCGCCTTCACCCGGATTACCGACGCCAAGCTTCGCCGCAGCATCGTCGACATGGTCGAGCAGATCGCGGCGCGCGAACAGCCCGATACCCGCTGACGCTCGGCCTATCCGCATTCTGTTCGCGACATGCGAACGAGGCGCGCGCATTCCGTTTTGCGGAACGATTGACGCATTCCCCATTCAGCCCGTAAGAGCAGCCGCACGATGACCTCGTCGTCGCGAGCGGATAGCAATTGATCTAAATTCAATTTGTAAGGAAGGTCGGAAGTCGATCGCGCCATGCGATCACCGCTCCGGCCCGGATTCAAAGACATGACTGATTCCGCGCGCCCGCACGGTTCGTTCTTTGGACGGCGAAAGGGCCACAAGCTTCGCACGCATCAAGCCGACCTGATCGCGCAATTGCTGCCGCAACTTTCGATCGACCTGAGCCACCCGGCTCCGTCCGACTTGCGCGCGCTGTTCGATGGCGCGGTGGACGCGGTGCGCCTCGAGATCGGTTTCGGCGGCGGCGAACATCTTGTCGCCGAAGCGCAGGCCGCTCCGCAGATCGGCTTCATCGGCTGCGAGCCTTACGTCAACGGCATGGCGAAGATCCT
The DNA here is from genome assembly GCA_049647485.1 of Xanthobacteraceae bacterium. Classification (GTDB taxonomy): domain Bacteria; phylum Pseudomonadota; class Alphaproteobacteria; order Rhizobiales; family Xanthobacteraceae; genus 62-47. The sequence goes on along the minus strand of JBARXT010000183.1, from coordinate 5,857 downwards.
CGCCCAGATCGAAGCGCACGGGATTCGCAATATCCGCCTCGTTGCGGGCGACGCCGCCGAACTGCTGGCGTGGGCGCCGCCGCAATCGCTTGCGCGGATCGATCTGATCCATCCCGACCCGTGGCCGAAACGCCGCCACTTGAAACGCCGCTTCGTGCAGGACGCAACCATCGTCGCGATGGCGCGCGCCATTCCGCCCGGCGGCGAATTCCGTTTCGTCTGCGACATCGACAGCTATGTGGAATGGACGCTGGCGCATCTCGTGCGCGCGCCGCAATTCGAATGGCTCGCGCAACGCGCCGACGACTGGCGCCTTCCGTGGCCGAACTACACCATGACGCGCTACGGCCGCAAAGCCACGCGCGAAGGACGGCGGGCGAGTTATTTGAGATTCATGCGAACCGACACTTCGCAATAACCCACCACGAGTCGTCCCCGCGCAGGCGGGGACGACAAGAGGAAGATGCCTGTGCGCTACGACTGCGCCGCCGCGCGCGCTTTTTTCACGTCGGTCGCTTCCCACACCATCCGCTTGCCGCGTTCGCGGCCGAGCAGTTCGATCGGATCATGATTGTCGATGTGGCCGAACTGTCCCTTGTAAACGCTGTAGCCGCACAACTCCTGCAAGCGGCGCGGAAAGCGCTGCGCGATGTCGCGCGGAATGCCGAGTTGCAGGTTCTCCTGCTGCCGCATCCAGCCCCAGCAATAAGCGCATGAAAACGCGAAGCGACGCGCGTCGCTACCGTTGGCACCGCCGCCGTGCCACAGCGCGCTATCGAACAGCATCACGCTGCCCGCCGGCATCGTCGCCATCACCGTGTCGTAGTCCTTGCCATAGTCCGGCGCGCGATCGTATTTGTGGCTGCCCGGCACGATGCGCGTCGCGCCGTTGGTCGCGGTGAAATCCGACAGCGCCCAGATCGCGTTGATGGTGATCGGAATGTGCGGGCGCGGCAGCGGAATGAGTTGGGTGTCCTCGTGGAGCGGCTGCGCTTCCTGCCCCGGCCCCAGCACCAGCGAACAGAACGACGATAACAAACATTCCTTGTCGAGCACTGCTTCCACCACCGGCAGTACCGCCTCGTGCAACGGCACTTCCCAGAACACGTCGTCATAGGTCAGCAGGTTGTTGACGCGCAGCGTCTTGTACCCCTCGAACGAGGTCTTGGCGGTCGTCAGCGAATGCTCGCGCTCGATCCGCTCCACCGCCGCCTTGAGGTCGTCGACCAGTTGCGGCGCCACCACCCGCTCCAGCACGGTGTAGCCGTCCTCGCGGATGCGGTCGGCGTGGGATGTAATTTCGGCTTCGCTCAACATCATGAACCTCCCACGGTGACTGCGCGTCTGGATGACTGTTCGCGCGGGACCATCGCCCCGCGATGGTGCCCGCACGCTTCTGGTCAAAAAATTTATACTGACACTGACGTCAGTGTCAATGTAGAATCCCGCCATCTCCGGGACATGCCGCGCCTCATCCCGGCAAGACCGGCGAACCGGGTTGTCGGATTGACACTCCCACTCCTGAAACGCAGGTTCGCCGCAACTGCAGGCAACCGAACTCGATTGGAAACGGCCGACCGATGGCGACAACACCCCGCAAAGAGCCCCGCGCCGATAAAAAGGCGATGGCGGCGGAAACGCGGAGCGCCATCCTGCGCGCCGCGCAAAAGCTGTTTTCCACGAAGGGCTTTTTCGACACCACCATCGCCGACATCGTCGACAAGGCCGGCGTCAGCCGGGGCACGTTCTATCTCTATTTCAAGGACCGCGAGCAGATCTTCGCGACGCTGCTGTCGCAAGCGGTCGATGAAATGTTCTCGTTGTCGGCGTCACGCCCGACCGGCTCACGCCAGACCCGGATCGAGAGCGCCAATCGCGCCTATCTCGAGACCTTTAAACGCCACCGCGCCTTCATGCGCAGCGCCCTGCAGGTCGCGACCTTCGATGCCGGCGTCGCAAAGGCGCTGAGCGAGTTGCGGGGCAAATTCATCGAACGCATCCGGACCCATCTCGAACGCTCGGTCGCGCGTGGCGAATGTCACGATATCGACCCCGCGATCACGTCGTTTCTGCTGGTCATCATGGTGGAGTTCACCGCCTATTCCTGGCTGTCGTTCGGCTGGCAGCCGGACAAGGACGGGTTCGATCTCGACACGGTCGTAAAGGAAGCCAGTGCACTGTGGTCCCGCGCCGTTTATAAATAGCTCCCGAGCGACCTTCGCCGTCCGGCCGCCACGCCATCAAATCGCCGTGGCCCGTGCCTCGGCCCTTGCCGGATGGCCGCAAAACCGCTATATGCCGCTCAACTAATGGTTTCTCATACGATGGCGTATTGAGAGTGGGCCCCTCCGGGACCCGCTCTTTTTTATTACCCGAAGCAGGCCGCCGGAACGGACCGGACCTGACGTCGGGAACCAAAACCGCCATCGGAACAACCTGGATGCATCCGATCGCCGTGATGACCGAAACCGCCGATCCGACCATTGACCTCCTGAACGAGCCCCGCCTGGTGACGGAACCCGGCGTCGCCGCGCGGGTAGCCGCAGTGGCGGTGCCGGTTCTGCAAGGCATGGGTTACCGGCTGGTCCGCATCAAGGTATCGGGCGAGGCCGGCTGCACCGTGCAGATCATGGCGGAACGGCCCGACGGAACCATGCTGATCGAGGATTGCGAGGCGGTGTCCAAGGCGCTGTCGCCGGTGCTCGACGTCAATGACCCGATCGAGCGCGCCTACCGGCTGGAGATTTCTTCGCCCGGCATCGACCGGCCGCTGGTCCGTCGCAGCGACTTCGAGCGCGCGCTGGGCCATCTGGCGAAGATCGACATGGCGGTGCCGCACCAGGGCCGCAAGCGCTATCGCGGCATCATCGAAGCGCTCCACGGCGACACCGTGCAGATTCATCGCGATGACATTCGCGAGGGCGAGGATGCCGTGGTCGCGCTGCCGCTGACCGACATCGGCGACGCGCGGCTGGTCTTGACCGACGACCTGATCGCGGAATCGATGCGCCGCGGCAAGGCCGCCGAGCGCGACCTGAAGGAAAACCTCGGCATCGAACCGCCGCCGCCCGCGCACGCCAAAAAGGCCCGCGCGCAAGGCGCCAAATCGAAACCCGCGAAGGCCAAGAAGCCTTTGCCGCAGAACACCAAGCAACACCGGCTCGCCGCCGAACAGGCACGGCGGGATCGCACCGGCCACCCCGAAGGAGACTGAACCATGGCTGCCGTCAGCGCCAACCGGCTTGAACTCTTGCAGATCGCGGACGCGGTCGCGCGCGAAAAGTCGATCGACCGCAACATCGTCATCGAGGCGATGGAAGACGCCATCGCCAAGGCCGCGCGCGCCCGTTACGGCGCCGAGACCGACGTGCACGCCGAGATTCATCCCAAGACCGGCCAATTGTCTTTGACCCGCCATATGCTGGTGGTCGAGCAGGTCGAGAACGCCGCGAACCAGATTTCGCTGTCCGACGCGCAGCGCGCCAACCCGGGCGCGCAGATCGGCGACACCATCGCCGACACGCTGCCGCCGCTGGAATACGGCCGCATCGCCGCGCAGTCGGCCAAGCAGGTGATCGTGCAGAAGGTGCGCGAAGCCGAGCGCGACCGTCAGTATCAGGAATTCAAGGACCGCATTGGCGACATCGTCAACGGCGTCGTGAAGCGCGTCGAATACGGCAGCGTCATCGTCGATCTCGGCCGTGGCGAGGCCATCATCCGTCGCGACGAAATGCTGCCGCGCGAAGTCTTCCGCAACGGCGACCGCGTCCGCGCCTTCGTGTTCGATGTCCGCCGCGAAACCCGCGGCCCGCAGATTTTCCTCTCGCGCACCCATCCGCAATTCATGGCGAAGCTGTTCGCGCAGGAAGTGCCGGAAATCTACGACGGCATCGTCGAGATCAAGGCGGTGGCCCGCGATCCCGGTTCGCGTGCGAAGATCGGCGTGATCTCGCGTGACTCCTCGGTCGATCCGGTCGGCGCCTGCGTCGGCATGCGCGGTTCGCGCGTGCAGGCGGTGGTGAACGAATTGCAGGGCGAGAAGATCGACATCATCCCGTGGTCGCCGGATATCGCGACTTTCGTGGTCAACGCGCTGGCGCCGGCGGAAGTCTCGAAGGTCGTGATCGACGAAGATCGCGAGCGCATCGAGGTTGTGGTTCCGGACACCAATAACCAACTATCGCTTGCGATCGGCCGTCGCGGCCAGAACGTGCGCCTCGCGTCGCAGCTCACCGGCTGGGATATCGATATCCTCACCGAGAGCGAAGAATCCGAGCGCCGTCAGGCCGACTTCGAAAACTCGACGCGGGTGTTCATGGAAACCCTCAACGTCGACGAGGTGGTCGGACAGTTGCTGGCGTCGGAAGGCTTCACCTCGGTGGAGGAGCTGGCGCTGGTCGATGTCCGCGAACTTGCAAGCATCGAAGGCTTCGACGACGAGACCGCGGAGGAATTGCAGAGCCGCGCCCGCGAATATCTCGAAACGCTGGAGGCGGAACTGGAAGCGCGGCGCAAGGAACTCGGCGTTGAGGACGCATTGAATGACGTCCCCGGCATCACCTCGAAGATGCTGGTCAAGCTCGGCGAGAATGAGGTCAAGACCGTCGAGGATCTCGCCGGCTGCGCCACCGACGACCTGGTCGGCTGGACCGAACGCAAGGACGGCGGCGAAGTGACCAAGTTCGCGGGCTTCTTCGACGGCATCGAGTTGTCGCGCGAGGATGCCGAGCACCTGATCATGCAGGCGCGTCTCGCCGCCGGCTGGATCACTGAAGCCGACCTCGCCAAGCCGGACGAGGAAGCCGAAGTCACCGAAGACCAAGCGGTTTAAGGAGCATGTCACCGGTATGCTTGCCCACGTCGACCCGGCCGATCCCGATCACGGCCCCCGGACTGCAAAGTCGGGGACCGAACGGATGTGCGTGGTCACGCGGCAGGTGCGGCCGGTCGACGAACTGATCCGCTTCGTCGTCGCGCCGGACGGCGCGGTGGTGCCGGACCTGAAACGCAAACTGCCCGGTCGCGGCCTCTGGGTCACGGCCGCGCATGGCGCGGTGGCGGACGCGGCAAAGCGCGGGCTGTTCAGCCGGGGGTTCAAGAAGAACGTCAAGGCTGCCCCTTCGCTGGCCGACGACACCGAACACCTGCTCGTGCGCGGCGTGGTCGAGGCGCTGGCGATGGCCGCCAAGGCATCTCTGGTGGTAGCTGGTTTCGGCAAGGTCGAGGATGCGCTGAACCGGCATCAGGCGGTGGCCCTGTTGCACGCCAGCGACGGCGCCGACGACGGCATTCGCAAGCTCAACGCCAAACTCATGGCAGCCAATCTGGCAGCCAATCGCCAAATACCTGACGACAGGGACGAAATGACCCAGATTCCGGTCATTTCCGCGCTGACCTCGGCAGAATTGGATTTGGCACTTGGCCGCTCAAATGTGATACATGCTGCCGTGCTCGCCGGCCCGGCCGGCAAAACGTTCCTGTCGCGAAGCCAGATCCTGGTCCGATACCGGATGGCGAACGACGGCGGAACCGACGGCAAGACGACACCGAATTCGCAGACACGACCCGCGCGACATCGCGCACCGAAACACGACTAGGAAGATTGGGACTGCTGTATGGTTGATACGAAGAATCCTGGCGACAAGACTTTGAGCGTCAGCCCGACCAAGACCTTGACGCTGAAGCCACGCGTCGAGCAGGGCACCGTGCGCCAGAGTTTCAGCCACGGGCGTACCAAGCAGGTGGTGGTCGAGAAACGCGGCAAGCGCCGGATCGGCGGCGATGCGCCGACGACCGAGCCCGCCGCCAAGGCCGAGCCCACCGTCGCAAAGCCGGCGGCGGCAACGCCGGCCCGTGC
>JBARXT010000182.1:0-3573 GCA_049647485.1 Xanthobacteraceae bacterium | reverse complement strand
GCGCAGGATGCCCAAGGTGCCATCGACGGTGATCGACCCGGTGTGGGGTCGCAACTCGCCCGAGATCAATTTGAGGAGCGTGGTTTTGCCGATGCCGTTGCGGCCGACGAGACCCGCTCGTTCGGGACCGAATGTCTGCTCAAGGTCGGAAAGGAGAGCCCGACCGTCAGGCGTGGACCATGAACATTTGGAAAGGGTGATTGAAGCAGGCATGGATACGGATTCTCCCGATGGCAAAGCAGACTTGCGGTGCTGTCGGATTGAGATCCATCGGTGCCTAATTCCTTTTCACTCGAACGCATCCGGAGAACGGCGCGTTGCATGGCCGATATATAGCGGCATCCTGCTCGTCACAAGTTTTCTTGGGTGACACGCGCGCCGCGCAAGCGAGGCGGATGCATTTCGGCGGATATTTCAAAAGTGCTGAAAACAAAAAAATGGTGGGCGCACAAGGGATCGAACCTTGGACCTCTCCCGTGTGAAGGGAACGCTCTCCCGCTGAGCTATGCGCCCGGGATCGTCGGCGGCGGACCGCCAAGGGGGCGGGCCGGTTCGACGCCGCGATTTACGAAGTGTGGGGCTGCGGTGTCAAGCGCGGCGGGGCGAAAACCATAGCGTTTTCGAGCGAAGTGGATACCGGTTCGCGTCAAGAAAGCGCGTCAAAACAAGAATCCGGAGCCTCATTCCGATTTGATCGGAATGGAAATGGCTCTAGCCCTGATGACGGGTCGCCTGCGATTGCAGCGCCCGAATCCGGTCCGCCAGCGTCTGCTGAAGCGTGGCGACGGGGCCGCCATTGGCGGCGTGCGCCGGCGTGGCCTCCAGGATAGCATTGATCGGCGAATCCGGGCCTTCCAGCGTCATGGTCAGCCGCGCGACCTCGGCGGCGATGTCGTTGATCCGCTCCCGCAGCAGCGCATTCTCGGCAAGGTCGCGCTGGAAGGCATCGCGTTCCTCGCGCAGCGCCTGCAACTTGGCGGCGGCGTTGGCATGCTCGGCCTGCAGGGCCGACAGCGCCGGGGACGAGCGATTGTTGCTGAGCGCGAACACCTCGTCGCGCAATTGCTTCACGGCGGTCTCCGCTTCCTCGCGTGCCTCGCGCAGGCGGGTATTCTCCTCGTTGCGCTCGGTGAGTGTCGCGGTCTGCGTTGCCACCTGTTCGCGCAGCGCGTCGGCTTCCCGGCCGAGCGTTTCGGTGTCCCTGACCTGCGCGATCAGTTGTCCGTCGAGATCGCTGACGCGACGGCTCAGGCTTTCGACGTGGCCGCGCGCCTCCGCCAGTTCGCTCGCTGTCGTCGCGGTTTCGATGCGCTGTTGGTCGAGCCGCGTTTGCGTGGCGGTGAATTCGCGCTCGGTTTCGTCGAGGCGCTGCTTGAGTTGATCGATCTCGAGGCGCATCGCCGTCAGTTCGGTCTGGCGCGTCTCCGCGGTCTGCGATTGGTCGGCCAGATCGGCGCTCAGCCGCGTCGCCTCGGCCTGCCGCTCGCCCAGCGTTTGCTGCGTCGCCTGCAGCGTGCCGGCGGTCGTGGTCAGTTCGGCGGTGGTGGTGCGAAGCTGCTCGGCGAGGGATTGCTCGCGCGCCTGCAAGGCGAGGATTTCAGCGTTCCGCGCGCTCAACTCCATTTTCAGGCGGTTGATGGCGTCGGCCTTCTTGCCGAGATCGGCGGCCTGGCTGGTGGTCCTGGCCTTGAGCTGGTCGATGCTCATTTCAAGCTTGCGGGCGGATATCGCGAATTCGGCGCGCAATTGATCCTTGTCGGCCTGAACTTCGGTGCGCGATACCGGCGCGGTCGCTTCCAGCCGTTTGGTGGTGAGGCGGACGGCGCGATTGTGGACCAGCGGCAGCAGCATCAGGCCCAACAGGGCCGAGAGCAGAAAACCGATCGCCATGTAAATGATCGGCTCGATCATGGGGAGTGCTCCGCGCCAGAGAATTGCGGCCTTCCATGCCACGGCTGGCCGGGCCAACGCCAGCCGTATACCGCAATAACGTGAATCCGGGCGGGCCGCCCCTCCGTCAGAACGGATTCCAGGTCGCCTGCGGGGTGAACTTGAGGTAGCCGATATTGGCGCCAAGCCGCAGCCCGAGCCCGGAGCGGATCGGCACCAGCACGATGTCGTTCGCGGTCAGCGCGGTCATGCCGAAGCCGCCGATGATGTAGGCGGAACCGTCGACGCCGGCGAAGCGCTGATAGATCGCGTTGGTGGCCGGCAGGTTATAGACCAGCGTCATGGTGCGGGCGCCGTCGCCGCCCCAGTCGAAGCCGACCGAGGGGCCCTGCCAGTAGACCTTCAGATCGCCGGCGTTCTTGGTGTAGAGGGTGCCTTCGCCGTAGCGTAGCCCGGCGACGAACGCGCCGGAGCCTTCCTCGCCGAGAATGTAGCCATTGGGCAGGCCCCATTGGCTGACCGCCCGCTCGATCACCGAAGCGAGCCCGCGCGAGACGTTGCCGAAGAATCTGTGGCCTGCGCCGACCAGTTCATCGGGCGAATAGGTGTGGCGCCCCTGACCCTGTTGTGCCGCGGCCGGCACTGCCCAAAGCGTCATCGCGGCGAGCAGCACCGCGGCCAAGCGTGAAGCGAACGTCATGAAGGACCCCTGAATAGTAAAAATCCCGGCCGCGGCTTTAACCTTATGCTGAGAAGCACCGGTCTAGGCTGCGCCCATCGTTCCCCGACTCACATCTTATTTACATCAACTATGACGGCACGGCGGCAGGAAAGAGACGGGTTTTGCCGTCGCGAGGTCATGATGGGCCTCTTCACGGTGGCGGTCTTCGGGGCTGTCGCAGGCCGTGCGTGTGCCGCGACCACCGAACGCGTGGTGGTGGATCGGCTGACCGGGCTTGCGATCGGCGGCATGGATCCGGTGGCCTATTTTACCGAAAAACGTCCGGTTCCGGGCCGCTCCGATCTCGAGGCTTCGTTGGCGGGTGCGGTCTGGCGCTTTCGCAACGACGACAATCGCGCGTTTTTCCTCGCACATCCGGAGATCTACGGACCGCAATTCGGCGGCTACGATCCGGTGGACGTGGCGCGCGGCGTCACCGTCGCCGGCCGACCGCAATTCTGGATGATCGCGGGCCAACGGCTCTATCTGTTCGCCCGTGTCGAAAGTCGCGACGCCTTCACCGGCGATCCCGGCGCCATCCTGCGCGATGCGCGCGAGCGCTGGCCCGAGTTGCGCGACGCGCTGGCGCGGTGATGCGGCGTTTCAGGATGCGGCGTTCGGATCGCCCCGGGCGATGAAATTCGGCAGGATGAACCCATTGCGCCCGGTCCCGTAGCGCAATGGCTGGCCTTCCGCGTCGGTGACCTTGCCGCCGGCGGCGACCACCACGGCGTGGCCTGCCGCGACGTCCCACTCGCTGGTCGGTGACAGCCTCGGGTAGATATCGACGTTGCCGTCCGCCACACGGCCGAACTTCACTGCCGATCCCAGAGTTTTCCGCACGGCGCCCGGCCGTGCCGCGATGAAGGCATCGGTCCGGACGTCGCCGTGGGAACGGCTGTCGGCGGCGACCCACGGCGCGCCGGGTGCGGGCAGCGGCCGTGTGCGGATCGGCTCGACGG
>JBARXT010000181.1:0-1507 GCA_049647485.1 Xanthobacteraceae bacterium | reverse complement strand
GGTTATGGGTCCCTGCCTGCGCAGGGACGACGCCGAGAATCGTTATCCAGTCCGACACTCAGGGCGAACGTCACGAATTGCGCGACAAGAGGCGATGGTCGCCGCACGATGCCTTGCGCCGAGCCTGCCAGGGCTTGACCACGCTGAGCCACAACTCGCGGGTGCCCATGATGCTGATGGCCAGCGTGAACGGGATGACGAAATAGAGCACGCGGAAGACCAATAGCGTCGCCAGCAATTGCTCGCGGCCGAATTGCGGCAGCGCCACCAGCATCGCGGCGTCGAACACGCCGATGCTGCCCGGCGCATGGCTGGCGAAGCCGAGCAAGGTCGCCAGGATGAACACCACCGCGAGCGATAGGAAATCGATATAGGGCGCGTTCGGCATCAACAGATACATCGCCAGCGAGCAGAATCCGAGATCGACCACGCCGATCAGGATTTGCAGCAAGGTCAGCCGGCCGGACGGCAGCACCACCTTCCAGCCGTTGCGGCCGAGCTGGCGGCGGCCGTTGCCGATGGCGACCCAGACCAGATAGGCGGCGATGCCGGCGAGGCAGCCCAGCCCGATCAGCCGGTTGATGCTGGTCGGCAACAGATTCATCGAGCCGGCGGCGTCCGGGTGCAGCACCATGCCGATGCCGAGCACGAAGACGTTGCCGAGCCAGAACGTCAGCCCGGAGATGAAGCAGATCTTGGCGACGTCGATGGCGTTGAGGCCGAAGTCCGAATAGATGCGGAAGCGGATGGCGCCGCCGGTGAATACCGTGGCGCCGATGTTGTGGCCGATTGAATAGCTGGTGAAGCTCGACAGCGCCGCGATCCGGTAGGGGACGTGGGTGACGCCCAGCGTCCGCAGCGCGAAGAAATCATAGAAGGTGAGGGTGCAGAACGCCCCGAACACGCACAGCGCCGCGAGGGCGATTTGTCCGTGGGATTTTTCCGCGAGCGCGACCAGGATCACGCTGGAGTCGATCCCCTTGAGGGTTCGAACCAGAATCGCGATCGCAATGGCAACGATAACAAGGCTGGCAGCGATACCGACCCGTTTCCAGCCGATCCGCTCCATGAACCCACGCCGCAGCGTGGTCAGCAGTCGATCCATTCGTCCTCCCGCCGTGGCACGTACAACCTCGGGGCCGAACGAACCGATCGGACGTCTGTGGCTGCCAAGTCACTTAACAAGTCACTCACCAAGCTACTCATACTTGGAAACTCATCTCGCCGGAATGACTAGAACATTTTTTGGTAAAGTGGAATTCGATCCGTCTTCCGCAATGCCGTTTCCGCGTTATAGCTTCCGATATATAGGCGGCAGCCGTGAGTCACGCCAGATAACCTTCAGATTCCGGCAACAACATGCCAGCGTTTGGATATGGCGAACTCATGACAATCGTGCGGTGGGGGCGTGGCGGCTGCGGCATTATGCCTTGCGGAGCGCGAAATACGCGCCGCAGAACGCCATCGCCGTGCCGAGGCAGAGCGCGGTCAGGCCCGCCAATACGCC
>JBARXT010000180.1:0-21001 GCA_049647485.1 Xanthobacteraceae bacterium | reverse complement strand
GTGCGAGCGCAATCGTCGAACTCGCGCACAGCATCGCGCCTGCCAGAAGAATCAACGTCCTCCGCACCGACATTGCCGGCCCTCGTTTGCGTTGCTTGGTGACTGGAAGATGGCTCTGTCGTGTGTTGTCTCGAATCTGCATGAGGCGGACATAGCATTTTACGCCGATGATGGCGATTACCGATTGGTCATGTTGTTGCGGGCGTGCACGGCCGCGCGCTGCGCGGCCCATTGCGCGTCGGTCCATTGCAGCAGGTCTTCGGCGCCGGATGAACGCAGATGCGCGCCGCCATCCTGCACCACCATCTCACCGTTGATGTAACCGGCGCGATCGGAGATGAGATAGCTCGCGAGATCGGCAAGCTCGCCATGGTCGCCGACGCGTCCGAGCGGATTTTTTGCGGCGCTGTCGCTGCGCCCCTTGGCTTGCAACTGTCCCGACGCGCCCGGTGTCGGAAAGGAGCCGGGTGCAATCGCCACAAGGCGAATGCCTCTCGGTCCCCATTCCACCGCGAGACTTTTGGTCATCGCCAGCACGGCGGATTTCGCCATCGCTGACGGCACCGTGAAGGCGCGGCCGGTGATCGTCGATGTCGAGAGAATGCTCAGCACCACGCCGCGATGATTCGATTCGATCCAGCGGCGGCCCGCGTTGAGCGTGCAATACATCGTACCATGCAATGTCGGCGCGAGGATCGCGTCCGCCGCGCGCGGCGACAGATGCTCGGTCTGTGCGATGAACGTCGCGGCGGCATTGTTGACCAGCACGTCGAGCGGCGCGTCACGCCAGATCGCATCCATCATGTCGTTGACGGCGGCGACGTCGCGAATGTCGCACGGCATGGTGTGAACCGTCGCGCCGGTCTCGTCGTGCAAATGCTGCGCGGTTGCATCCAGCATTTCGCGCCGTCGTCCGCAGATCACCAGTTCCGCGCCGAGTTCGCCAAAACGCTTCGCCATCGCCGCGCCGAGGCCGGAGCCGCCGCCGGTGACGAGAATACGCTTGCCTGCCAGCAAAGTCTTTTCGAACATCGTTTGAATCCTTCCACGACCCGGAATAACCGCGCGTTGCGGCTTGCCGTGCACCTTGCAACGCGCGCGACTTTCGAATCAGATTGTAGCCTGCGGCCAAATCCGGCAAAAAGCCTCATCATTCCGCTTAGCGTGTGTCATCCAGTCCGTCTGGCAACTTCAGGTGTGTTCATGAAAGCCATCCTCTGCTCCCAATATTGCGGCCCCGACGATCTCGTGCTGGCGGATATTCCCGATCCCGTCGCCGGTCCCGGCGAAGCGGTGATCGCGATCAAGGCGGCGGCGCTGAATTTTTTCGACCTGCTGATGATTCAGGGCAAGTACCAGATCAAGCCGCCGTTTCCGTTCTCGCCGTCGGCGGAAGTCGCCGGCGTGATCGAGAGCGTCGGCGCGGGCGTCACCGATCTCAAGGTCGGCGATCGCGTGATGGCGTCGTGCGGGCACAACGGCGCGCGCGAGAAGATCGCGCTGCCTGCCTCGGCCATCATCAAGATTCCGGACAATCTCGATTTCGACCGCGCAGCCGGCATTACCATCATCTACGGCACCACGCTGCATGCGTTGGAAGATCGCGCCAGCCCGAAGCCGGGCGAGACGCTCGCGGTGTTAGGGGCCGCCGGCGGGACCGGGCTCGCCGCCTGCGAGATCGGCAAGCTGCTGGGGCTCAAGGTGATCGCCTGCGCCTCCTCCGACGAAAAGCTGGCGTTCGCGAAAGAGCACGGCGCCGAACTGACGCTGAATTACAGCAAGGAAGACCTCAAGGAAGGCTTGAAGAAACTCACCGGCGGCAAGGGCGTCGACATTGTCTACGATCCGGTCGGCGGCAGCTATTCGGAAGCCGCGCTGCGCGCCATCGCGTGGGAAGGCCGCTTCCTGGTGATAGGTTTCGCCGCCGGCGAAATCCCGAAGATGCCGCTCAACCTCGCGCTGCTGAAGGGCTGCGATATTCGCGGCGTGTTCTGGGGCGCATGGACCAAGATCAATCCGGCGAAGAACCGCGCCAATCTCGAGCGGCTGGCGCAATGGACGGCCGAGGGTAAAATCTCATCGCATGTCGATCGCACTTTCCCGTTGGCGCAGACCGCCGACGCGCTGAAGGTGCTCGCCGGCCGTCAGGCGATGGGCAAGGTGATCCTGCATCCGTGAGGGTGCGCGATGTTATGAGCCGCCGTCGTTCGCCGCCGCATCATCCTCCAGCCCGCGCGACAACGCCGCGCGGGCGGCATCGCGGTGCTCGGGTTTGATGTTGCTTGCGACCATGCGAAGCGCGGTGGCGAGCACGGCGGCATCGTCGGTGAAGCCCAGCACCGGCATCAGGTCCGGCATGAAATCGAACGGCAGGATGAAATAGGCCAATGCGCCAAGCAGCGCCGCCTGCACATGGCGCGGCGTCTGCCGGTCGAACGCGCAGTAATAGGCTGCCAGCAAATCCTCGACGAACGGCAGCCGGGCGGCGACGCGCTTCAGCTTCTTCCAGAATTCCTTGCGCACCCGCGCCGGGTCCTCGGCCAGACGCGAGGCCGGCTCAAAGTCCATGGTCTGCTCGGTCGCCATCGCAAGGTTCCCTGAATGGTGTGGTAATACAGCCGGGGCCAAACGCTTCATGCCCATTATCTGGTCACGCGCCGGCGCCGGTACAAGTTGCGATCAAGCAACGCCGAGTTGCGCGGCGGCGGCGTTCATGACCCTCGCCAGATCGACGTCGCGCGCGGTGACGCCACCGGCATCGTGGGTGGAGAGTACGACCTCTACGGTCTTGTAGACGTTGCGCCATTCCGGGTGATGGTCGGCCTTCTCGGCGGCCAGCGCCACCCGCGTCATGAAGCCGAACGCCTCGTTGAAATCCTTGAAGACGAAGGTTCTCTGGATGGCGTCCCGGCCTTGCACTTCGGACCAGCCCCTGAGTTCCTTCAGCGCGGTTGCCCGTGCCTCCTTCGATAGTCGTTCCGCCATGACCATACCTCCGCGCCGGTGGCTTGAGTGGGTGCGCTTCTTCACGCGAACTTTATTCTAACACCGAAACGGCCGGGATCGATCCGTGCCACAATATTGAACCAAAGGCGTTCCAAGCCTTGATCAGGGTCCGGTTTGTCGTGGCCGCTCGACCGCCAGCCTTTCGCGAGGAGATGACTGTTGACACGATCGGTCTGCCGACATTGAGCGCAAGCATCGCCTCGGGGAGCTCACGCCGCGACGTCGATGATCGCGAGAGCGCGCCTGCGCCGCTGTCGCCGCGTTCCGCCAAACGAAAGGTCATGCTGATCACGCTGGCGGGCACACTGGCGCTGATCGGGCTGGTCGTCGGCGCCTATTACTTCGCCATGCGCCCGGTGACATTGCGGATCGCGGTCGGGCCGACCAACAGCGACGACGTCAAGGTGATCCAGACCATGGCGCAGGTGTTCGCACGCCAGCACGAGTCGGTCCGGCTGCGTCCGGTGCTCACCGATAGTGTCAACGCCAGCGCCACGGCGATCAAGGATGGCACGGCGGATCTCGCCGTTGTTCGCGGCGATCTTGACATCCCGAAGAACGCGCAGGCGGTGGCCATGCTGCGCAAGAATGTCGTGATGCTGCTGGTGCCGTCGTCCAAGGCGGCTTCGGCCGGACAAGGCGACGCCGAGAAAATCGCCAGCATCCCGCAACTCGCCGGCCGCCGCATCGGTGTGATCGGGCGGACGCAAGCGAACGTGAAACTGCTCGATCTCATCCTGCGCCAGTACGGCATCGAGTCCGACAAGGTGAACGTGGTCCAGTTGGCGCCGCCGGAAGTCTCCGAGGCAATTCGAAACCACAAGGCCGATGCCTATCTCGCGGCCGGTCCGACCGGCGGTCGGCTGATCTCGGAAACCATCGCGGCCGCGTTGCGCGATGCCGGTTCGCCCACCTTCCTGCCGATCGATGCAGCCGATGCGATCGTGCAGAATAACCCGGTGTATGACACGGCGGAGATTCCTGCGGGTGTTTTCGGCGGCGCGCCGGCGCGTCCCCAGAGCGAAATCAAGACCATCAGCTTCGGGTATCACATCGTGGCGCGGGACACATTGTCCGAAGCAACGGTGGCGGCGCTGACCCGGCAGATTTTCGCGATCCGGCAGGAAGTGGCGACCGACTTCCCGCTCGCGGCGAAGATCGAAACGCCGGACACCGACAAGGACGCCGTGTTGCCGGCGCATCCCGGCGCTGCCGCCTATGTCGATGGCGAAGAAAAATCCTTCATGGATCGCTACAGCGATTACATCTGGTGGTCGCTGATGGGATTGTCGGCGCTGGGATCGCTGGGCGCCTGGTTCGCGAGCTATTTCAAGCGTGACGAGCGGACCAGCAACACCTCGCACCGAGGCCGCCTGCTCGACATGCTGGCGCTGGCGCGGCGCAGCGATTCGATCGAGGAACTCGATCGTATGCAGGCCGAGGCCGACGATATTCTTCGCTCGACGCTGGATTGCTTCGAGCGCGGCGGCATCGAGCAGGGCGCGCTGACCGCGTTCAATATCGCGCTGGAGCAGTTCCACAACGCCGTGGCGGATCGCAAGATGTGGCTGGCGACATTGCCGCCGAACGAACCCCAAGATGCTCTCAGGGCCAATAGGGATGCCCTCAAGGCCAATGTGCAGTTGATAGCCAGTTCATCGTAGTCAATCTGTCACGCAAACGTCCCGCGGCTGTCAGATAGCCTCGGCATAGAGGTTGCCTCCCTCGAACGATTTCAAGGAGGCACCGATGACGTTCCGCCTGTCTCGCCGCCGTTTTCTCACCACCGCGACCGCCGGCATCGGCCTTGCTGGCAATATGGCGATGCCCTATCTCAGCCGCGCGGCGGATCGTCCGTTGATCGGTCATGGCGTGCAGTCCGGCGATGTCGGCATCGACAGTGGCATGATCTGGTCGCGCGCGGATCGCCCCTCGCAGATGCTGGTCGAGGTTTCCACCACGGAATCGTTTCGCAATGCGCGCGCGCTGCCGCCGATCGCGGCGCTGCCGGAAACCGACTTCACCGCGAAACTGTTGGTCGACAACCTGCCGTCGGATCAGGATATCTTCTACCGCGTCAAGTTTCGCGATCTCTCGCACTCGATCGTCGAGAGCGAGCCGGTAGTCGGCCGCTTTCGGACCGCGCCGGCGGGCCGCCGCGATGTCAGCTTCGTTTGGGGTGGCGACGTCGCAGGGCAGGGCTGGGGCATCAATCCCGACGACGGCGGCATGTTCACCTACGCCACCATGCGCAGGTACAAACCGGACTTCCTGCTGCATTCCGGCGACACCATTTATGCGGACGGGCCGATCGTCGGCGAAGTGAAACTGCCGGACGGCAAGGTATGGAAGAACATTGTCGTCGAGGAGAAGGCCAAGGTCGCGGAAACGCTTTCCGAGTTTCGCGCCGCGCACAAATACAATCTGCTCGACGAGCACGTCCGCGCTTTCAATGCCGAGGTCCCGATCTTCGTGCAATGGGACGATCACGAGATCACCAACAACTGGTCGCTCTCGAAAGAACTGCCGGCGGCCTACAAGGTGCGTGACATTCCGTTGCTCGCCGCGCGTGGCGCGCGGGCTTTCCATGAGATGTATCCGATCCGCGAAAGCATCCAGGAGCCGGGCCGCATCTATCGCACCATTCACTATGGGCCGCACCTCGACATCTTCATGCTCGACGAGCGCAGCTATCGCGGGCCGAACGGCGCGAATCTGCAAACGGAGTACGGACCCGACAGTTACTTCATCGGCCCCGATCAACTGGTGTGGCTGAAGCGTGAGTTGCTGAATTCGAAGGCGACCTGGAAAGTCATCGCCTCCGACATGCCGATCAGCCTGATTGTCTATGACGATGCGCCCAACAAGCGCGGCTCGGAAGCGGTCGCGCAGGGCGATGGTCCTGCGCGCGGCCGCGAGCTGGAGATCGCGAACCTGCTGCGCTTTATCAAGAACGCGGGTATCGCCAACACGGTGTGGCTGACCGCGGACGTGCATTATGCGGCCGCGCACTTCTACAATCCGGACAAGGCGCAGTTTCAGGATTTCGAGCCGTTCTGGGAATTCGTCTCCGGGCCGCTGCATGCCGGCACCTTCGGTCCCGCAGATCTCGACAACACCTTCGGGCCGGAAGTGCGTTTCGTGAAGGCGCCCGGCGCCGGCCGGCAGAACCTGCCGCCGACGGGAGGCATGCAGTTCTTCGGCCACGTTCACATCGACGGCGCATCGGGGCAAATGACGGTCAGCCTGCGCGACCGCGCCGACGCGTTGCTGTGGTCGACGAAGCTCGATCCGATGATGGGATAGCCATTGCGAAACGATGGGTCCGCGGAAAGCTACTCCGCGGGCTCGGGGCTGCCGCGGAGAATTGCTTCCAGTTCTTCGCGCAGGCACGGCTTGCTCAGCACCGCCTTGCCGACAAACCGGCTCGCCAGAGCAGCGTCGGCGTGATAGCCGGTGACGAAGGCATACGGAATTTTCAGCGCATCCAGCCGGTCGGCCACCGCAAAGCTGGTGTCGTTGCCGAGGCCGACATCGAGCAGCGCGAAATCCGGTTCGCGCTCGGCGATCATTGCCAGCGCGTCGGCCGCATGTGCGGCTGTCCGCACCTGCTGAATCCCCAACTCCATGATCGTTACTTCGAAATCGATGGCGATAATGGTGTCGTCTTCGACAATCAGCACGTCTTTCGGCATGGCGAAGGCAACTTTCTGCGAAGGGCATGAACCGGGCGAAGGCACGGCATCCATTGGACTTTTTAAAGCATAGGGATGGTGCGGCGTGCCGAAGATGCCTGAAAGCACAAATCCGGTTCCGGATGGAACCCACCACACCTCTCAGGCGTCTGTCTGTTCACTTGTGAACATTTCGGTCACGAGACCCGGTATAGGGTGCCGTTGGAAAGGTCAGGATGGATATGCAGCAGCCCGTCGCGAGTGATGGCAAGGAGCGCCCCGTCAACAATCTGCTGCGCAAGATGCGGACGGCGGACTATGCGCTGCTCGCGCCGCATCTCGAGGCCTATACGCTGCCGGGCGGCGAACTGCTCTACAATCCGGGCGACGATGTCGCCGTGGCGCATTTCCCGTGCGGGCCGAGCCTCGCCTCATATCTCATCGCCAATGAAGACGGTCGCGATGTCGAGACGATCCTGATCGGCCGCGAAGGCGCGGTCGGTGGCATCGTCAGCCAGGGCTTTCTGCCGGCCTATTCGCGGATCACCGTGAAATTCGGCGGTCCGTTCGTCCGTTTGCGCGTCGGTGCTCTGGAGGCGGCGAAGATGCGTTCGCCGACCCTGCGTAACATGTTCGCGCGCTATGCCGATTGCATGGTGGCGCAGCTTTTTCAGGCGACCGCCTGCAACGCCATCCACACCATCGAGCAACGCGCGGCAAAGTGGATCATCGCAGCCATGGAGCGGACCGAAAGCGAACGGGTGGTGCTGACCCATGAGCAACTCGCCACCATGCTTGGTGTCGGCCGCAGCTACGCCAGCCGGGTGGTTCAGGTGTTCAAAGCGGAGGGCGTGCTCGAAACGCGACGGGGCGCGATCCTGGTTCGCGATCGGGGGACGTTGCAGGCACGGGCCTGTCTTTGCAACGAGTCGGTGAAGAGCCATTTTGAGGAGGTGCTGCGTGGGGTGTATCCGACCGAGGAGGTCGAAATCGCCTGACGGACGGTCATCGGGACGCATTTTGTTGGCGGATATCGGTCTTCGGGTGTCGGTTGAATGCTTCACTAGCCGTTGTTTTTGCCTGCGGACTGGACTATATTGCACCGCAGCGCAGGGTGCCCGGTTCGATGAGAAGCCGGGCCCCCGCTTTTTAACCATGTCTTTGCCGTTTCGATCGATACGTTCGGCCCAGCCGTTCGTCCGATCGTTGATGGCAACATCGATTGATCCCGTCGGCAGGCGCGCTCCGACGGGTACAGGAAACAGGCTTCATCCATGACCTGGCCAAGCCAGCCCGGATACTGATTCAGCCTCCACCGGCGTGAGCCGGGCGGCGCGATGCGCCATACTTGAAATCCACATGCCTCGAATTCTGGTGCTCGAATCCGCGCCGGAACGGCCCATGAGAACCTGAAGAAGCACGTCCATGAATCTCCGTAATATCGCCATCATCGCCCACGTCGACCATGGCAAGACCACGCTCGTCGACAAGTTGCTGCAGCAGTCCGGCATCTATCGCGACAACCAGCGCGTCACCGAGCGCGCGATGGACTCCAACGATCTGGAGCGCGAGCGCGGCATCACCATTCTCGCCAAGTGCACCTCGGTGCAGTGGGGCGACACCCAGATCAACATCGTCGACACCCCCGGCCACGCCGATTTCGGCGGTGAGGTCGAGCGCATCCTGTCGATGGTGGACGGCGTGATCGTGCTGGTCGACGCCGCCGAGGGCCCGATGCCGCAGACCAAGTTCGTGGTCGGCAAGGCGCTCAAGCTCGGCCTCAAGCCGATCGTCGCCATCAACAAGGTCGATCGTCCCGACGGGCGCGCCACCGAAGTGCTCAACGAGGTATTCGACCTGTTTGCAGCGCTTGATGCTACCGACGAGCAACTCGATTTCCCGATCCTCTACGGTTCGGGCAAGAACGGCTGGATGGGCGTGTCGCCGGACGACAACGGCAACGGCATGAAGCCGCTGTTCGATCTCGTGCTCAAGCACGTTGCGCCGCCGCAGGTCGAGGAAGGCCCGTTCCGTCTGCTCGGCACCATTCTCGAAGCCAATCCCTATCTCGGCCGCATCATCACCGGCCGTATCGCGTCGGGCACCGTGAAGCCGAACCAGTCGGTGAAGGTGCTGTCGCGCGACGGCAAGACGGTGGAGACCGGCCGCATTTCGAAGATTCTCGCGTTTCGGGGCCTCGAGCGCGTGCCGCTCGACATTGCCGAAGCAGGTGACATCGTCGCCATCGCCGGCCTGACCAAGGGCACCGTGGCCGACACCTTCTGCGATCCGACCGTCGAGGAGCCGATCCAGGCGCAGGCGATCGATCCGCCGACGGTATCGATGTCGTTCATCGTCAACAATTCGCCGCTCGCCGGCACCGAAGGCGACAAGGTGACGAGCCGCATGATCCGCGACCGTCTGCTGCGCGAGGCAGAAGGTAACGTCGCATTGCGCGTGGTCGAAGCCGCCGACAAGGACTCGATGGAAGTCTCGGGCCGCGGCGAACTGCAGCTCGCGATCCTGATCGAGACCATGCGTCGCGAAGGTTTCGAATTGTCGGTGTCGCGCCCGCGCGTGGTGTTGACCAAGGACGACAACGGTCAGTTGCTGGAGCCGGTCGAGGAAGTCGTCATCGACGTCGATGAGGAATTCTCCGGCGTCGTCGTGCAGAAGATGAGCGAGCGCAAGGCCGAGATGATCGAGATGCGGCCGTCCGGCGGCAATCGCCTGCGGCTGGTGTTCTACGCGCCGACCCGTGGCCTGATCGGCTATCAGGGCGAGTTGATGACCGATACCAAGGGCACGGCGATCATGAACCGGCTGTTCCACAACTACCTGCCGTACAAGGGCGATATTCAGGGCCGCCGCAACGGTGTGCTGATTTCCAACGATCAGGGCGAGGCGGTGGCTTACGCGATGTTCAAGCTGGAAGATCGCGGCCCGATGATGATCGAGCCCGGCTGGAAGGTCTACAAGGGCATGATCGTCGGCGAGCATACCCGCGACAACGATCTCGAGATCAACGTGCTCAAGGGCAAGCAGCTCACCAACATCCGCACCACCTCGAAGGATGAAGCGGTGCGTCTGACGCCGCCGATCCGCATGACGCTGGAAAAAGCGTTGGCCTACATTGAGGACGACGAACTGGTGGAGATTACGCCGAAGTCGATCCGCCTGCGCAAGAAGCACCTCGATCCGAACGAGCGCAAGCGTGCCGATAAGGCCAAGGATATGGTGGCCTGAAAAAGCGAATAGCAAGTAGGGAGTAGCGAATAGTGAATTGAGGGATTACCTTACTATTCGCTACTCCCTACTCACTATCCGCTTTTACTTATGTCCCTTCCGTCTGACATCGATGTCGCGATTATTGGCGCTGGTGCTGCTGGACTCGGCGCGTCCAACGCGTTGAAAGATTCCGGTCTTTCAGTTGTCGTGCTGGAAGCGCGTGATCGTCTCGGCGGGCGCAGCCAGACCATTCTTCCCGCGCCCGATGTGATGTTCGACGTGGGCTGCGGCTGGCTGCATTCCGCTGACAGGAATTCATTTGTCGCCATCGCGCAGCAACTGCATTTCGAAATCGACCGCAACCGTCCGCCATGGCGCGAGCAATCGTCACACCCGGCGTTTCCGCGACGGGAACGCGCCGAATTCCTCGGTGCGCTGGATGCGTTCTACGAACGCGCCGAAGATGCTTCCGACGCGCCGCAGGACAGCGTCGCCAGCGAATGGCTGGAGCCGGGCAATCGCTGGAATCCGATGATCGATGCGATCTCGACCTACATCAACGGTTGCGAACTGGATCAGGTATCCGTCTACGACATGGACGCCTATGAGGACACCGAGATCAACTGGCGTGTGCGGCGCGGTTATGGCGCGTTGATCGCCGCTTACGGCGCGAGCCTCAATGTCGCGCTGAATACAAATGTGACGCTGATCGATCATTCCGGCACGCGGGTGAAGATCAAGACGTCACGCGGGGCACTGAGCGCGGCGAAAGTCATTATCACGGTGCCGACCGGTCTGATTGCCGACGAGGCGATCCGTTTCTCGCCGGCATTGTCTGCAAAGGTAGGCGCGGCGCACGGTCTGCCGCTCGGGCTTGCCGACAAGGTGATGCTGCGGCTCGATGAGCCGGAGGCCCTGCCTGTCGATGGCAGCCTGCGCGGCGCATTGATGCGAACCGCGATGGGGACCTATCACACGCGGCCGTTCGGCCAGCCGTGCATCGAGGGCTTCTTCGGCGGCCGCTTCGCGCAAGAGCTTGAAGACGCCGGCGAAGGCGCGCTGGCGGCGCAGAGCATCGATGAGATTGTTTCCATGCTGGGTTCGGATTTCCGCCGCAAGCTGACGCCGCTGGCGTCGTCGCGCTGGGCACACGATCCGTTTGCGCGCGGTTCCTATTCGCATGCCATGCCTGGCTGCGCCGACTGCCGCGCCGTGCTGGCGGCTCCGGTCGATGGCCGGCTGTTCTTCGCGGGAGAGGCGACCTCGCCGAATTTCTTCTCGACCGCCCATGGCGCGCGCGACAGCGGCGAGAGGGCGGCGCGCGAACTTCTGCGCAGCTGGTAGATTCCATTTTCGTTCGCGCGTTGTGTGACGCAAGGCGTGGCCAACGCCGATGCCTGTTCCTTTTCGGGACAATCCTGCGACCAACTGATGCAGGAAATCCACATATTAACCGAATATTAACGATGGAGCTTGAAGCCGGGCCGATGTCTTGCTTTGATTAGGGGTATGAGCACAACCCTGATCGAGGTTCGGCCGGCCAAGACTGCGGATGCATCCGCAGTGGCGGCGACGCATGACGACGCGTGGCGATCCGCCTATCAGGGCATCATTCCCGGCGCCGAACTGGACAAGCTGATCAATCGGCGCGGCCCGCAGTGGTGGCAGAGCGCCATTCGCAAGGGCAGCCGCGTCAGTGTGCTGGTGTTCGGCGACAAGGTGGCGGGATACGCCAACTACGGCCGCAACCGCGCCCGCAGCCTGCATTTCGAAGGTGAGATCTACGAGCTTTACCTGCGGCCTGAATTTCAGGGTCTTGGGTTCGGCCGCCGCCTGTTCACCGCCGCGCGGCGGGATCTGGTGCAAAGCGGTCTCAAGAGCATGGTGATCTGGGCGTTGTCCGATAATGAGCCCGCAACCGAGTTTTATCGCGCGCTGGGCGGCCGCATGGTCGCGCGCTCGTCCGAGCAGTTCGGCCCCAAGACGCTCGACAAGGTGGCCTTCGCCTGGACTTGTTAAGGCAGCCCGTCCGACAGCTTTCCGTTTGATTATCCCGCGAAGCCGCCGTTTTTGAGGAACGCGGCCTCTGCGTCCGTTGTCGTGCGCCCCAACACCTGATTGCGATGCGGGAATCGTCCGAACTTGCGGATGATGTCTTCGTGAATTTCGGCGTAGCGCAGATTTTCTGCGTCGCCGAGCGCCTTGAACAGCGCCACGCTGCGTTCCTGATCCGCCAGATCTTCGGAATGCTCGAACGGCAGATAGACGAACTGCCTCATCACGCTGTCGAGACGTTGATCGACGCCGCGCGCGATGGCGCGGTCCGCAACTTCGCGGGCCTTCGGATCGCTCGCGAAAGTGCGCGGATCGCCGCGAAACATGTTGCGGGGAAGCTGATCTAACACGATCAGCAATGCCAGCGTGCCGTCGTCGCTGTCCTGCCAGTCGTCGCGTTGCCCGGCGCGCGCGGCTTCCCACGTCGCGAGAAACCGCCGCCGGATCTCATCGTCGAACGCCTCGTCCTTCTTGTACCAGCGCTCATAGCCGGCCTCGCGCCAGAACGTTATGATCTCGGTGGGGGTGGCGTCGTCGAGGTTCATTGGCAGTAGTTCCTGATGAGTTAGTTGCGACGATATATCCGCAACAAATCAAAGCGTCGTCACCGGGCTTGACCCGCCTGCGGGGCCGAAGCCCCTCCGGCACGGCGAAGGCCCGGTGATCCATCGTTTTGATAGGTGATGGATACGCGGGGCATAGGCAAGCGGAAGCGCCGCCGTTCTTCGAACGGCTATGCCGCGTATGACGCTGAACGTGTGGCGTGCCCACGGCAGGAGCTGCGTGGGAGCGACATTACGCCGCCGCCTGTTTTTTCTCGTCACGCAACTCGCGGCGCAGGATCTTGCCGACATTGGTCTTCGGTAGATCGGTACGGAATTCGACGTGCTTCGGCACCTTGTAGCCGGTGAGTTGGGTCGCGCAGAACTTGATGATTTCCTCGGCGGTGAGGTTCGGATCCTTTTTCACCACGAAGGCTTTCACCGCTTCGGTGGATTTCGCGTCCGGCACGCCGATCACCGCGCATTCCAGCACGCCCGGATGGCTGGCGATCACTTCCTCGATCTCGTTGGGATAGACGTTGAAGCCGGAGACGAGGATCATGTCCTTCTTGCGGTCGACGATCTTGGTGTAGCCGCGTTCGTCCATCACGCCGATGTCGCCGGTGCGGAAGTAACCGTCCGGCGTCATCACCTTGGCGGTTTCATCCGGCCGGTTCCAGTAGCCCGCCATCACCTGCGGACCCTTGGCGCAGATCTCGCCGGCTTCACCGAGCGGCAACTCGTTGCCGTCGTCGTCGCGGATCGACAGCCAGGTCGATGGCACCGGCAGGCCAATGGTGCCGGTGAACTTGTCGGTGTCGGCGGGGTTGCAAGTCAGCGTCGGCGAGGTTTCCGACAGCCCATAGCCTTCCGAAAGTGCGCAGCCGGTGGCCTTGAGCCAGGCTTCGGCAACCGGCTTCTGCGTCGCCATGCCGCCGCCGAACGACGCCTTCAGCTTGGAGAAATCCACCTTGGCGAAATCGGGATGGTTGACCAGCGCATTGTAAAGCGTGTTGACCGCCGGGAAGCTGTTGACCTGATACTTCTGCAATTCCTTGATGAAGCCGCCGATGTCGCGCGGGTTGGGAATCAAGAGGTTGACGCCGCCGGCGCGCACGCCGAGCAGGAAGCAGGCCGTCAGCGCGAAGATATGATAGAGCGGCAGCGCGCAGACGATGAACAGTTGATCGACCACCGGCGGCTTTTTCAATGCCGGCTGCAGCCAGGCATCGTTCTGCAGCATGTTGGCGATGATGTTGCGATGGAGCAGCGTCGCGCCCTTGGAGACACCGGTGGTGCCGCCGGTGTATTGCAGGAAGGCGACGTCCTCGCGCGTGATCTCAGGCTTCTCCAGTTTCCTGCTGCGCCCGGCCAGCACCGCGTCGTTGAATGCGACCGCGCCTGGCAGCGAATAGGCCGGCACCATCTTCTTGATGCGACGCACCACCAGATTGACGATGACGCCCTTGAAGCCCAGCATGTCGCCCATGCTGCCGACGATCACATGCTTGACGTTGGTCTTCGCGATCACCTTCTCGACGGTGGTGGCGAAATTCTCCAGAACGATGATCGCCTCGGCGCCGGAATCCTTGAGCTGATGCTCCAGTTCGCGCGGCGTATAGAGGGGATTGACGTTGACCACCGTATAGCCGGCGCGCAGAACCGCGGCCGTCGAAACCGGATACTGCATCACGTTCGGCATCATCAGCGCGACGCGTGCGCCTTTCGCCAGCCCCTTGCTTTGCAGATAGGCGGCGAGCGCGAGCGACATCTCGTCAAGCTCGCGATAGGTGATGGCCTTGTCCATGCAGATGAAGGCCTTGCGATCGCGGAACTTGGTGAAGCTTTCCTCGAGCAATTCGACCAGCGACCCATACTGCGTGACGTCGATATCCGCAGGCACTCCCGCCGGGTAGTGCTTGAGCCAAATCCGTTCCATGGCGTTCCCCTTGCTGGCGCCCGATCGCGGGAATCGCGAAAAGCGTCGGAATCCGATTGTCCGTGTGGCCTGCCCGTTCTGGTGCGGGCTGCCAACTCATTGGGAAGTATCGGGCAAAGCTCGCGCAATTGGCAAGCGGCCTGCGCTCTAACGACGCATGGCTGTGCGTGCGGTCAGGACGGTCGGGAAGAGAAACTAGTGCTTCGGCTTGGTTTCGCTGGCGGCGTGTTTCGGCTTGCCCTTCGGTGCCGGTTTGGCCGCTGCCGTCGCGGGTTTGGCGGCGGGCTTATGGGCTGAAGGCTTCTCGGCCGATTTGGCCGAAGCGTGGCCGGATGGTTTCGCGGTGTGCTTGGCGGCTGGCTTGCCCTTCGTGTCATTCTTGGCATCGCCGGCATCGGCGCTCTTGGTGCCGGCGGCCGGCTTCTTGGTGTCGATGGTGACGGTGATCCGCTTGTTGCCTTTGCTGTCGGTGCTGGCATGCGCCTTGCTGCCCCGGTGCTTGGCGGCGCGCGATTTGCGGTGTTTCGCCGCCGCGGCTTCCTGCGCGGCCGCATCGGCGGCAGCCGTCGCGATCAGGTCCGCGCCGCTCTTGGTCGGCCCGGTATAGACGATCACCGGTTCGGACGGCGCGGGGGCCGCAGCCAGCATGTCCTCGGGGCGCAGGGTCGGCGGCTTCATGCCATCGGCGAAGAAGCTCAGGGCCGGATTGTTGGTGACGACACTGGCGATGGTATCGTCCTCGGGATTATCGCTGGCCGGACGTTTGCGATGCCGCCCGCAAACGTCCTCGCGCAGGTCCGGCGGCGCGGCGGCGATCGGCGCGAGGTTGTCGACGGTGCCCAGCGCCGGTCGCAGCCATGTCAGGTTGTTGCCTGAAAATCCGCGCTCCAGCAGCTTGATCGCCTTGATCGAACGGATCTGCGACGAGGAGGCGCCCAGCACCACGGCGATCAGCCGCCGGCCGTTCTGCGTCGCCGTCGCCATCAGGTTGAAGCCGGAGGCACAGATGAAGCCGGTCTTCATGCCGTCGGCGCCGGGAAAGCGTCCGATCAGCTTGTTGAAGTTCTGCGTTACGCGGCGGCCGTAACGGATCGATGGAATGTGCACGAAGTATTCGTACTCCGGCAGGTCGCGGATGAAGGCGCGCGCCAGCATCGCGAGGTCACGTGCGGAGGTGACCTGGCGGTCGTCGGGCAGGCCGTTGGGATTGACGTAAGTCGTCTGTGTCATGCCGAGCCGCGCGGCAGTCTGGTTCATCATCGCCGAGAAGCCATCGACCGAACCGCCGACGCCTTCGGCCAGCACCACGGCCATGTCGTTGGCCGATTTCACCATCATCATCTTGAGCGCGTTATCGACGGTGAGCTGGGTGCCCGGCGGGAATCCCATCTTGGACGGCTTCTCGGCGGCGGCGTGCGACGACACCGTGATCAGCGTATCGAGCGTGATCTTGCCATCCTTGACGGCCTTCAGCGTGACATAGGCCGTCATCACCTTTGTCAGCGAGGCGGGATGCCATGGGAACGTGGCGTTCTCCGCTTCGAGCACTTTGCCGCTGTCCACTTCGACCAGCAGCGAGGCTTCCGCATGCGCGGCTGCCGGCGTGACGGACGCCATGGCGAATCCCGCGACGAGCAGAAGGCAACTGAGCGAGGTGAAGAGGGCAGCGCGGAGAAAATGCACGATCCGAATCCGGTCCTTTGCAATCGATCAACGAAGACCCTTCGACGTCGTATGGTCTTCGCGCTGTCGGGCTTTGGAACTTTGAGCGATGTATTCGCGGGATGGCAAAGCCTATACCCACAGTCTGCCCCGGAATAGAGGCGAAGGCGTTAATTCGGGGATGAAAGGGGCTGAATTTCGACGCTCGCACGACAATCGGGACTTTGAAGCGTTCAAGTTGCTTCAGAAGGTGAGGCTACCAGTGCAGGACTGGTGTCCGCGCTGGCCGGCACCATGAATTGCGCTTTCGCCAATCCGGCGAAGTGGCCATCTTTTTCTACGAGTTCATCGAATGTTCCGTTCTCGATCACGCGGCCGTGTTCAAACACCAGAATCATCGTCGCATTGCGGATCGTCGAGAGCCGGTGCGCGATCACGAAAGTGGTGCGGCCTTTCATCACCTCGTCCAGTGCGGCGTTGACCTTGGCTTCGGTCACCGCGTCGAGCGCTGAGGTCGCCTCATCCAGAATCAGGATAGGCGGATCTTTCAGCAACGCGCGTGCGATCGACAGCCGCTGGCGCTCGCCGCCGGACAACATGCGGCCGCGCTCGCCGGCATTGGTGTCGAATTGCTGCTCGCCGCGCTCAATGAAGTCGAGCGCCTGCGCGCGCGCCGCAGCGGTCCGCATCTCCTCCAGCGTGGCGTCCGGCTTGCCAACCCGCAGGTTGTCGGCGATCGAGCGGTTGAACAGCAGCGCCTCCTGAAACACCACACCGATGTTCCGGCGCAGCGCCGACAGCGTCATGCCGCGCACGTCCATGCCGTCGATCCTGATGATGCCGGATTGCGGATCGAAGGCGCGATGCAGCAGCGCGATGGCGGTGGATTTGCCAGCGCCGGTCGGGCCGACCAGGGCGATGGTCTGGCCTGGCAGCGCGGTGAAGGTGACATCCTCGACCGCCGGGCGCTTGCCATCATAGGAAAATGACACGTTGTTGAATTCGACCAGACCCTGCAATCGGCCGGGATCGATGGCATCTAGGCGGTCGCGCACCGCGGGCACGGCGTCGAGCACGTTGAAGAATTCCAGCAGTCTCGGCGCTTCCATGAACACGTTGTTGATGAAGGCCACCACTTGCTCGAGTTTCTGGATCAGCATGGTGGCGAACGAGACGAACATCACGATCTCGCCGACGCTGGTGAGGCCCTGCTGATGCAGCACGATGCCGACGGTGAAGATCGCCAGCACCGTGATGGTGGTGGAGGCGCGCGTCATCACCGTGACCAGCGCCCACCACGACAGCACCGGCAATTGCGCGGCCAAGAGCTTGTCGGCGATGCCGCGCAGACCCTGGACTTCAGCGTCGATACGCACGAAGCTTTGCACCAGTGCCACGTTGCCGAGCGCGTCGGAGGCGCGCGCGGAGAGATTGCTGTATTGCTCCTCGACCTCGTTCTGCATCTCGAACGTCCTGCGCACCACCAGCGTCGTCAGAACGGTGAAGACGATGCAGAGTGCGAACAGCAGGATCGCGAGCCGCCAGTTGATGTACAGCGACAGCGGCAGCAGCACGACCAGCGACATGATCGCGGCAAAGTGTTCGCGGAAGAAGCCGAGCCACAATCGCCACAACGCATCGGTGCCTTGCAGCATCACCTTCATCAGGCGGCCGGAATGGGTGCCGGTGTGGAAGGTGAGTGGCAACTGCATGATGTGCTCGAAGTAACTCGTCAGCACCGCCTGCCGCTGGCGGTGTGACAGCCGGTCGGCGTTCAGCGCCACGACCACGCCGCAGAGAATGGTGAACAGCCCGAACGCCACCCACGCCGCCAGCAGCGGCCACGGCGAGGTTGATGTCGAGGCGAGCGGACCGTTGGACGGATTGCCTGACAGCACGTCGACGATGCGGCCGAACAGCACCGGTTCGGCGAATTGCGCACCGGCCAATAGCAGGTTGGTGCCGGCGAGTATCCAGCCGAGCCGCGCCTCCTTGCCGAGGAGCTCGAGCACGCGGGCATAGAGGCGGAGCAGGGACATCGATCGGACTCGTCGCGAGAATGTGGACCGGCAGAAATGACAGGGTCATCCGTGGTGGCGACCCTGGCAGGAGTTCGACATTTAAGCTGGGACGCGCGTGGAATGCAGCCGTTATTTCGCGGCGTGGTCGATCCGGCGTTGGTCGGCGGGAGGCAGGAAGGATGGATCGAAGATGGCGCTCGCCGACAGTTTTTCGCGGAACTTGTGGTCGAGCGCGAGAGCGGCGATCGATCGGTCGAGCCGACCGGTATTGATGGCGCCGAAACCGTTGCGCTGGACTTCAGCGGTGAGAATGTTGTCACGCAGCGCCGTCCGCAGGCGCTCCAGTTCAAGCGCGCGGTTGCCGCCGTTCATCTGCGCCATGACGGTATCGATCGCAGCGCCGGGGTTTTCGATCGTCTGATGCAAACCCTGCAAGGCTGCACGGATGAACGCACGCACGGCTTCGGGCTTCTCCGTCGCAAATTTCGGATTGACCATCAGCGCGGCGCCATAGGCCGGGCTGGCATAGTCGGCAAATCGCAGGACGACGAGGTCTTCAGCCGGGATGCCTTGATTGCGCAAATTGATCGCCGACAGGTAGGAGAAGCCGGTGACGGCATCGACTTGCCCGGCCACCAGCATCGGCTCGCGCACCGCCGCGCCGATGGTCTGTCGCTTGATTGCGGTCGTGAGAATGCCGTTACGCGCGGCAAGGTCCGGCCAAAGTCGGATCGACGGATCGTCGGTGGCGATGCCCAGGGTTTTGCCCGGAAGATCGGACAGGGTCGCAATGCCCCGGCTCTTGCGCGCGACGATCGCATAGGGCGCCGCATTGAACAGCACGAATACCGCTTTTACGGCCGGCGCATTCGGCGTGTCGCGAAAGCGGATCAGCGCATTGATATCGGCGAGCGCGATGTCGCTGGTGCCTTCGGCAACGCGCGTAATGGCATCGTCCGTGCTCTTTGCGATCTGCGTCGTGACGTTCACGCCCTCGGATCGGAAGTAACCCCTGTTGGCGGCAACGATGAAGGGCGCCGACGTCCCGTCGATCGGGCGATCGAGCACGAAGCGAAGCGGAGTGACCGTACCGCCTCCGGTTTGCGCGGCGACCGGTGTCGGGACCGCCAGACACATCGTGCAGATCAGAGGCATGAGCCACGTCAGGAGCAAGGGGCGTCGGGGTATTGTCATGACCGGGGGACACCAAAGGTATGCCTGGGCGAAGCGTCCCCTCGACGAGCGGGCCGCGGCGATCGAGATTCGAACGATCGAACCCCGAATCTGAGTGACGTTACCTGAACGAAAGGTGACTGACCGGGCAGGCAAGCCGTCCGGAGATCCGGGCCCAGGGAACTCAAACTCAGCGGATCGGTTATCAGGTTCAAGACAGGCGAATTGATGATCTCGGATGCCGTGATCCTCAATTCTGCGTCGTAGCATAAGGAATAGCGACATGATGACGCGTACGGGATTGCCTTTGATGGCAGGACGAACCACCGCGATCGCAGCGGCCGTGGCGCTGGTAGCCGCACTGTCGCCCGCGCAGGCGGCCTCCGATGGCGCAGCGGCCGGAACGGCCAAGGTTGCAGCCGGGGCGACCACGTCGAATGCCACGGCGACCGATTTCAGCGCCGCCCGACGTCACCGTCACCACGGTCGCAATGGCGGCGCCGCGGCAGCCGCCGCTTTCGCCGGGATCGTCGGCACCATTGGCGCGATCGCTGCCACGCAAGCAAGTCGCGACGCTTATTACGATGGCGCTTACGCCTATGGCGGCGGTCCTTACTATGCCTCGCCGTACTACGGCCGCCCCTATTATGGCGGGTCTTATTACGGTGGTCCCTACGGCTATAGCACGCACCGCTACGACGGCGGCGGCAACATCATTCCGTGAACGTGCCGACGAGGCGTCATGGCGGGCGTTAACACGCTCGCCATATGTTTCGGCTAGTCTTGCCGGTATGAGTGATTCGCTCGATCGGCTTTATCAGGCGGTGCTTGCGGCGCGGGATCTGGATCCGGAGGTGTCGCGCACGGCGCGCTTGCTCCGGCAGGGCCCCGCCAAGATGGCGAAGAAACTGGCCGAGGAAGCCATCGAGGTGGCAATCGACGCAGTAAACGCCAAGCCCGATGCCGTGATCCGGGAAAGCGCCGATCTCTTCTACAATCTGGCGGTACTGTGGGCCGGCGCCGGGATTCGTCCGCAGGACGTCTGGGACGAGATGGATCGGCGCGAGCGGATGTTGGGCATCGCCGAGAAATTGCCGAAATCCTCGGACAAGGTGGCTGCCTTGCGACCGGTGCATCAGCCGGTCGTCGCGCTGGAAGGCGCCCGTCGACGTGAGCGGCGTTGAGGCGGCAGGCGCGCCGCAATCACTGATAGACAGGTCGATGCGGGAGGCGAATTGGTTGTCCATTCGTCGCACGGCAACATCATGGACAAATGCCATGCAGAGTGCTTGATCGCGGCATGCTGAGACGCCTCTACAATTGGTTCATCGCCGCCGCCGACAAGCCTTCCGCCCTCTGGATCATGGGCGCGGTGTCTTTCGCCGAAAGCTCCTTCTTTCCGATTCCACCGGACGTGATGCTGGTCCCGATGTCCTTGGCGCGCCCGCAGCGCGCCTGGCTCTATGCGGTGGTCTGCACCTTGACCTCGGTGGCCGGCGGCGTGGTCGGATATGCGATCGGCGCCGGGCTTTACGATTCGCTGGGCCTTTGGCTGATGCAGCTTTACGGCCTGACCGACAAGGTCGAGGCGTTCCGTGCCTCCTATGCCGAATGGGGAGCATGGATCATCATCGGCAAGGGCCTCACGCCCATTCCCTACAAACTGGTGACGATCACCTCGGGTTTTGCTGGCTACAATGT
>JBARXT010000179.1:0-6333 GCA_049647485.1 Xanthobacteraceae bacterium | reverse complement strand
GTTGAGCACGATGCGTCCGCCGATCGAGCAGCCCATCACCACCGGCTTGTCGAGATCGAGCGCCTTGCAGAAGGCGCGGATCGTCGCGGTGTAGCTCGCGGTGGTCAGCCTGTATTCGGTGCCGTAGCCGCTGTCCGGCGGATTCGACTTCCCGTGCCACGGCATGTCGAAGGCAATGACGCGGAAATATTTGGTGAACTCGGCGTCCGTCAGCAGATGCCGCCACTGCCGTGCGTCGGAGCCGGCGGTGTGCAGGCACACCAGCGGAATGCCGCTGCCGTTCTCCTCGAAATAGACGCGATTGATCTCACCGTCGATCTCGACATGGACGTAGCGGCCGACGATCGGCTCGATGAAAGCAGTCATGCCGCGTCTCCGAAACCATGCCGGCGCGGCAGCGCCAGAACGTCCTTGAAATATTGAAGATGCGCGATGAAGGGATGCAGATCGCCCGACAGCGTTGCCTCGCCGCGCTTGGTCAGCGACAACAGATCGTGCCAACCGGCCTTCGGCATCGATTGCCAGTAGGCGGCCCACGCTTGCGGCGAGGCGAGATAGGAGAACCGCGACGAGCGCATCAGCACCGGCGCAGGCGTCAGATCGACGATGGCGCCGGCGCGGATCGCGACGTGAAACGGCTGCACCGTCGGCCCGAGCAGGCAATCCACATCGAGCAGACGACCGCGCGCCATCAGCGCCGCGTCGCGCGCGAGATAGTCGGGAATACAGCGGAAGGCTTCGATCACGGCCGCATCGGTGAAACTCACCGGCGGCTCCTTGCTGCGCTGTTCAGCAGATACGCTCATGATGTCCTCCCCGATCTAGTTCGTGGCTTCGAGATTCCAGTACAGGCTTTTCACCTGCTGATAGAGCCGCATGCCGCCGATACCCTTCTCGCGGCCGATGCCGCTGTTCTTGAAGCCGCCGAATGGCGTCGCGATGCTGAGTTGCTTGTAGGTGTTGATCCACACCGTGCCAGCGTCGATGGCGCGACCGACCCGCCACGCCTTGTTGTAGTCGGCGGTCCAGATGCCGGCGGCGAGACCGTAGACGGTATCGTTAGCCTGCGCGATCAGGTCGTCCTCGTCGTCGAACGGCAGCGCGCACAGCACAGGGCCGAAAATTTCCTCGCGGCAGATCGTGGCCGTCATATCGAGCCCGGTGAAGATGGTGGGCGCATAGAACGCGCCGTTCTTCAACCGCGCATCCGACGGCCGCTCACCGCCAAGGATCACTTCGCCGTTCTCGGCGCGGCCCTGCGCCACCAGCGCCTCGACGCGGTCACGATGGGTGAACGAGGCCATCGGCCCGATCTGCGCACCCTGCGCATCCGGCAGATCGACGCGTAACGCTTTCGCTTTCTCAATGAGCTTCTTGAGGAACACATCGCGAATGCTGCGCTGGACGAACAGCCGTGACCCGGCCACGCAG
This sequence comes from Xanthobacteraceae bacterium, assembly GCA_049647485.1. Lineage (GTDB taxonomy): Bacteria > Pseudomonadota > Alphaproteobacteria > Rhizobiales > Xanthobacteraceae > 62-47. The sequence goes on along the minus strand of JBARXT010000179.1, from coordinate 4,902 downwards.
GATTGGCCGCCGGAAATGAAGATGCCGCCGATGATCTGCGACACCGCCTTGTCGAGATCGGCATCGGCGAACACGATATGCGGCGACTTGCCGCCGAGTTCGAGCGCCACGGGAATCAGCCGTTCGGCGGCGATACCCGCGATGGCACGGCCGGTCATGGTGCCGCCGGTGAACGACACCATGCGCACGCCGGGATGTTTCACCAGCGGCACGCCGACATCGCGGCCGGTGCCGGTGAGAACGTTGACGATGCCCGGCGGCAGTCCTGCTTCGAGGCAAATGCGGCCGAGATCGAGTGCCGGCGACGAAGTCACCTCCGACGGCTTCAGTACTACGGCATTGCCGGCGGCGATCGCCGGCGCCAACTTCTGCGCCTCCATGGTGAGCGGCGAATTCCACGGCGTGATCGCCGCCACCACGCCCATCGGCTCGTACACCGTCATCGACAGGTAATCGCCGCGCGACGGCGTCACCGCCGATTCCGCCGTCTCGCACACCGCCGCGTAATAGCGGAACGTCGCCGCCGCGCTGGCGACCTGGCCGCGACATTCCGCGATCACCTTGCCGTTCTCGCGCATTTGTTTCTGCGCGAGGCCTTCGGCGTTGTCGTCGATGCCTTGCGCGATCCTGTTGAGCAGCCGCGCGCGCTCGTGCGGCTTCATGTTGCGCCACGCCGGCTTGCGCTGCGCGGCTTCGGCCGCCTGCACCGCGCGATCGACATCGGCTGCATTCGCCGTACCGATCTCGCAGTTCACCTGCCCGTTGGCGGGATTGACCGAGGTCAGCGGCGCACCGCCGCCCGCGATCCATTCGTTCCCGACGAGAAACGGCTGCATGCTCATCACGCCTTCGCCTTCACGTGCGCGCCGGCGGAGTCACCCGCGATCTTGCCGAACACCGCGCCCGCCATCAGGCCGGTGCCGCCGGGATAATTGAAGTAGAACAGGCCTCCGACCATTTCGCCGGCCGCATAGAGATTCTGAATCGGCGCATCGTCGAGGCTGACCACTTCGCCATCGGTGGTGATCTTGACGCCGCCGAAGGTGAAGGTGATGCCGCAGGTGACGGCGAAAGCGAGAAACGGCCCCTGGTCCAGCGTGTTGGCCCAGTTGCTCTTGGGCACCGTGAGGCCACGCGTGCCGCGCCCATCCTTGACGTTGGGATTGAACGGCACGTCGGTCATCACCGCCTTGTTCCATTCGGTGACCGTGCGCATGAAGCCCGCCGGATCGACGTCGTCGAGCTTGGTTGAGAGTTCTTCCAGCGTATCGGCCTGGACTTTGGTGACCTGACGGATGCGATATTCGTCGCGCAGCAGATGCACCACCTTCTGATCGAAAATCTGCCAGGCAAACTGGCCCGGCTGATTGAGAATGACGCGGCCGTACTTGGCGTAAGTGTAGTTGCGGAAATCCGCACCTTCGTCGACAAAGCGCTCGCCGGTCGCGTTCACCATGATGCCAAAGGGATAGGAGTGTTTCTGGAATCCATCGCCGACCGCGAGGTCGCCATACTCCGGCGCGTTGCGGTCCCAGCCGACAGCGTGACAGCCGGACCAGTTGCCGGCCGGCCGCGCGCCGACGTCGAGCGCCATCTGGATGCCGGTACCGGTGTTGAACTTGGTGCCGCGCACCTTGGCGAGGTCCCATGCCGGACCGAGATAGCGCGTTCGCCATTCGGTGTTGGCTTGGAATCCGCCGGCAGCCAGCACCACGGCCTTGGCGCGAATTTCACGCGTCTTGCCTTGTTGGCGCACCCGCACACCCTTGACGCCCTCGTCATCCGCGATCAACGACAGCGCGCGCGTCTCGTACATCACCTCGATGCCGTCGCGCACGGCTGCCTTGTGCAGCGCCTCGACAAGGCCCGGACCGCCACCCCAGGCTTCCACCGTGAGGCCGCCCCAGAACTTGAACTTGCCGTCGACCTTGAACGCCTGCCGGCCATAGATCGGCGCGAAGCGCACGCCCTTGCCGCGCATCCATTTCATCGTCGAATGGCTGCGCTTGACCAGAAGCTCCGCCATATCGGGATCGGACCGGTTCTGGGTCACGCGCGCGATGTCGTCGAAGAACTGGTCCTCGGTGTAAGTGCCGAAATCGGTGTTGGCGAGTTCGCTTTCGGTGAGGTCCGGCATCAGTTCGACGAGATCGTCGACACCGTTATAGGCGACGCGCATCGCGCCCGCCGTGAATGTGGAGTTGCCGCCGTGCTCGCCTTCCGGCGCGCATTCCAGCACGGCAACGCTGACGCCGTGTTCGCGCGCCGCCAGCGCCGCGCACATCGCCGCGTTGCCGGCCCCGACCACCACCACATCGTATTCGCTCATGACACCCTATCCGACGGTTGGCGTGCGGACACCGCACGCATGGCCGTCCAACAGGCGGCCTTGACAAGGACATGCCGCCTGTTCTATTAGACAGAACGACATTCTATTTTTATCATTCACTGATATCTCTATCCCGCTCCGGACTCAAGGCGGGATAGCTGGTTCGCATCAGTATTCAGGCCTCATCGCGACGGCCCAAATTCTGTCCCGCGCGCTTTATGAGACCGCTTGGCTGACGAACTTGGTGTTCTGAAACGCGGCCAATCCCTCGATACCGCCCTCGGAGCCGACACCACTGTCCTTGTAGCCGCCGAACGGCGTCTCCGGCAGCGACACCTGCCAGTGATTGACCACGACGTTGCCGCTTTCGATCGCACCCGAGATCGCCCGCGCGCGCGACAAGTCATTGGTCATCGCGTAGGCGGCAAGGCCGAACGGCAGGCGATTGGCCAGAGCAACCACATCGTCAAATGTCCTGAACGGCGTCGTCATCGCCAGCGGACCGAACGGCTCGACATTGGCAGCCATGCTGTCATTGCCGACATTCTCCAGCAGCGTCGGGCGATAGAAGAAGCCGCGATTGCCTGCGCGCTCGCCGCCGGCGGCGATCCGGATGTTACGCGTGCGCGCGTCGGCGACGAAGGCTTCCATCGCTTCGATCCGTCGCGCATTGGCCAGCGGCCCCATCACCGTCGCGGCGTCGAATCCGTCGCCGACCGTGATCGAATTGGCCTGCTCGGCAAATTTCTCGACGAAACGGTCGTGAATCGATTCATGCACGTAGAAGCGCGTCGGCGAGGTGCAGATCTGCCCGCCGTTACGATACTTCGCGTTCGCCGCCGCCTTCGCCACGGCATCGACGTTGACGTCGTCGAACACCACCACCGGCGCGTGGCCGCCTAGTTCCAACGTCATCCGCTTCATGCCCTGCACCGCCATGCCGGCGAGTAGTTTTCCGACGTTGGTTGAGCCGGTGAAGGTGATGCCGCGAATGATCGGCGACTCGATCAATTGCCGCGAGATCGCCACCGGATCGCCGAATACGATGCTGAGCACGCCTTCGGGCAGGCCCGCTTCCAGCAACATACCGCCGATGGCAAGCGCGGTGGCGGGCGTTTCCTCCGACGGCTTGATAATCACCGAGCAGCCTGCCGCCAGCGCGCCGCTGATCTTGCGCGAGGGTGTGATGGTCGGCGCGTTCCATGGCGAAAACGCGGCGATAGGGCCGACAGGCTCCTTCACCATCATCTGCTGGATGCTTTCGGCGCGCGCGGGAATGACGCGACCATAGGCGCGCTTGCCCTCCTCGGCATTCCACTCGAACATGCCGGCAGCCTGCTCGACCTCAAGCCGCGCTTCCGCGCTGGGCTTGCCGAGTTCGAGCGTGATGAGGTGCGCGAGATACTCCCGCCGCTCACGCATCAGATCGGCGGCGCGCTTGAGGATTTTCGCGCGCTCCTGCGCGGAGACCCGCCGCCATGCCTGAAAACCTTTCGCCGCGGCCGCCAGCGCCTCGTCGATATCGGCGGACGTCGCGTGCGGCAATTCCGCCAGCACCGCCTCGGTGGAGGGATTGAGCACCGGCTCGGTCTTGCGACCTTCCACGCCGACCCAACGTCCGGCGATCAACAACTGCAGGTTCGGATAGTCGAACGACATGGGTTTACTCCGTGAGATGTAACGGGCGGCACAGCGCGGTTTAAGCCGCAGGGAGCGCCGCGAGATCGAGCAACACCGACACATCGTCGGCGCTTTCGATGTGCCGGAGCACGGCGAGCAGCCGCTCGGCGGTGTCCTGGCCGCGCACCGGCGCAACCAGATCGGTGAACTTGCGCGCCAGGCCGTCGTCGTCGAGCGGCAGATCGCGCGAGCCGATGGCTTCATGCGCCTCGCGGGAAAACTCACCCTTGGTCGTGACGAGTTTCACGCGCGCGGGACGTTTCGAAGGATACAGCGCATCGAGATCGCCGGCGGTGCGGACACGCACAAGCTTGCACACCTCCGCGAGTCCGGCATCGGCACGGATATCATCCTCGAAATGCTTCAGATCGATGCGGCCGTAGCGCAGGCCGAGCGCCATGATGAACGGGAAGCTCAGTTGCGCGCTGGCGAAGTCGCCCCAGCCTGTCTCGGCGTGCGACGTGGCAATCGCGTAGGTCTCGACATCGATGCGCTGGATATCCTGTTCGACAAGGCCGTGATCGCGGCACAACGTCATCATCGCTTCGACCGCTGGCTGCAAATGGCGACAGCAGGCGTAAGGCTTGAAGTAACAATCGACCACGCCGAACGGCGCGGCCGGTGGCAGCCTGAAGTTCGCCGCGACGCGATCCGCATCGCCGGGAAACGCCTGGAAGAATCCGTCCGGCCCTTCGAGCACGTCGGGTGGCCCCTCGACGCCGCCGCGCGCCAAGAACGCCGCGGTCAGGCCTTCGCGCGCCGCATGTCCGGCATGAAGTCGTTTGACGTCGCCGCCGCCAGCGAGAAACGCGAACAGCCCCGCGGATGCGCTGGCCGCAAGGCCGAGCGCATTGGCCGCTTGCGCGCGCGGCAGATCGATCAGCCGCGCCGTG
>JBARXT010000178.1:0-8380 GCA_049647485.1 Xanthobacteraceae bacterium | reverse complement strand
CCGCACCACCGATCGGCCCAGCCGCGCGGTTGCCCTCGCGCGAGCCCTGATGCGCGCCTCGTTCCATCCCGCCGATCACGCCCTGGGCATGCGCCAGATTGGGCGCAGCGAACAGCGCGGCCGCGAGCGCGGCTATCGCCAGATGAAGACGCAATGACGTCCGGGATGGCACGGCAACGACTTGTGTTTTTACGGGTTGGTTATTCATCGGGGCTCCTCGCGGGTTATCAATCAAAAGAGGCCGGCGGCCGAAGCGGCGCCGACAAACGGATTGCTCACGACAACGCACGAGTTCGCGATTGGTTGCCATGGTCGCGTCAAACTTGTTGCCCGTTACCTTGAATTGCGGGACAGCTATGCGGGTCACCCGGCCTTTTTTCCGCCATTCGTCAACTGCACGAACGCGTGTCACCGTACGATTAACATTGATCGGCTATGGGACTGGAACAGCCGCCGGATCGTGAGCATATAAACGGGCGGGCGGGCAAGCGAGCTTCGATTTCAGGCAGCAGGCCGAAAATCGAACGGAGGCCAGGAAACACATGCGTTCGTTACTCATTCCGGTTGCGGCATTGATGCTCGCGGCGACCCCCACCGCCGCCTTGGCGAAGGTGTCCATCACCGTCGATAAGGACAATCAGATGATGACCGTCGCCGTCGATGGCGTGCAGCGCTACCAGTGGCCGGTGTCGACCGGAAACCCGTCGCACGAAACACCCAACGGCAGTTTCCAGACCTTCCGCATGGAGCCGGATCACTTCTCCAAGGAATTCGACGACGCGCCGATGCCGAATTCGATCTTCTTCACCAAGAAGGGCCATGCGATCCACGGTACGTTCTCGGAAAAGAGTCTCGGGATGCCGGTCTCGCACGGTTGCGTGCGGCTGTCGCGCGCCCATGCGGCGACGCTTTACGATCTGGTGAAGCGCGACGGCCTGCTCACCACCACGGTGACGCTGACCGGCTCGTCCCGCGTCGCTCTCGCCCGCAAGGGCAAATCGAAGACCGCCGTGGCACGTCGCGATCCGATCGCAAGCGATATCGAGACCGGTTACGATGCAGCCGGCAATCCGATCGACCTGTCGCCGCAAGCGCGCCGCGTGCAACGCCCGGTGGAGCCGCAACAGCAGATCACGCGCGACGATGACGGCTACATCTATCCCGCCGACGGCAGCAGCGATCAACGTTATCCCTCGCCGCGCCCCTATCGCCGCGTTTATCAGGGACAGGTTTACAGCGATCAATACGGACAGCAATACGCCGTCCCGCGCGGCTATGACTCGTCTGATTATTACGGCTCGCAACAGGGCTATTACGCGCCCCGTCCCTACCTGCGCCCGCGCGGGCTTTTCTCCGACGCGGATTGAACAAGCCGCGCGCCTCAGACTACGATAAACTGAGGTCGCCACCGCGACGGCATCATCCTGAGGGGCGAGCGTAAGCGAGCCTCGAAGGATCGCTGTCGCCCTTCGAGGGCCGCGCAAGAGCACGGCCACCTCAGGGTGGCGGCTTCCGATAACCGCAGCCTAATTATCCCCATCGCGCAAACGCCGCCACACCGCGCCGAGGATATTCGAATAGTCGTCGGTCCAGACCCGCTGATCGGCGGACGGCACGGTCTTCACCCATTTCGCGTTCGACGCAAGACTGCCGATATCGGCGTCCCCGCGCGCCGAGATCACCACGTCGGTGGTGAACACGTAGCTGTCGTCACGGCCGGAATCCTCGTTGAAATGCCAGCTTGTCAGCCCGTTGGCGCCGGCTATTCCGGCCACCACGCTGGCGAGTTCGAGATGCCGGTTGGAAACGTGCATCGCCACCGCGCCCTGCGGCGCCAGCTTCGATCGGTAGATCGCCATCGCTTCCCGCGTGGCGAGATGGATCGGGATCGCGTCGGACGAATAGGCATCGACGATGATGAGGTCGTATTGCCCGTCCGGCTCACGCGCGAAAGTGAGCCGCGCATCACCCAGCACCGGCTTCATCGATGGCGCGCACTTCTCAATGAAGGTGAAATGGCGCGGGTCGCGCGCGGTATCGATCATCGTCTGATCGATCTCGAAGAAGGTCCAGTTTTCGCCCGGTACTGATGCGCAGGCCAGCGTTCCGGCACCGAGGCCGATCACCGCGACGCGGATCGGTCCGCTCTTGCGCGCGCGGATCGCGGCAATGGCCTGGCCGATGCCGCCGTCCTTGTCATAATAGGAAATCGGCTGCGGACGGCCAGTGACCTTTGTGCCGTCGTCGTTCAACATCCGCTCGGCGCCATGGATAGTGGTGCCATGCATCAGCACATGATAGTGCCCACCCGGCGTCACCACGATCTTGTGGACGCCGAAGAAGCTGCGCACCGTTGTCACCCGCCCCTCGTCGGACGGATAGGCGCGCAACAGCAGCAGCGCCAGCGCCACCGTGGCTGAGACCTTCCAGCGATCGCCGCGCGGCAGCAGCGCGACCAGCGCTGCCAGCACGCCCATTGCGCCGATGACGTAGACGCGCTGCTGGTCGAGCCAGGCAAACCACGCGCCACCACTTATGGTGGGCGCCACCAGCCCCACCGCCAGCAGCACCAATAACACCCAATACCAGCGGATCAGGTCCGGCCAGCGCTCGCGGAACGGCGGACGGCACAGCGCCGCCAGCACGATCAGGATCGGATACTCAGCGATCCATGAGAACGTGAATGGCGCGATCAAGCCTGCGAACAGACCGCCGACCATGCCGCCGAACGACAGCGCGACATAGAATCCGGTGAGATAACGCGGCGCGGGGCGTGTGCGCGCCAGTTCGCCGTGGCAAGCCATCGCGATGACGAAGAAGCACAGTTGATGCCCGCCGAGCGTCAGCAACAGATTCTGTTCGCCGCCGACCGCCAGCAGCACGATGACGCCCGCGATCGCCAATGGCTGCAACGCCAGCATCCATGTGTGCGGCAGCAGCGGGCGCGACTGGAACACCAGGACCCACGTCAGCAGATACAGCGAGAGCGGCAGCACCCACAACAGCGGCGCGGCCGCGACGTCAGTGGAGATATGCGCGGTTACCGCGATCAGCAGGCCGGACGGCACCGCTGCGAGGAAAATCCAGCGCGCACGAATTAGCCACGATGGCGGCGGGCGAGTGTCACTCGCGTCATTCATAGATTGAATCGCAGCCGTTTGCCGCGAGCGCAGGAGGACGGCACCGCAAACCGCGATCAGCAGGATCAGCAACCCATATCCCCCCGTCCACAGCAGGTTCTGACCGCGCAGCGATAACGCCGGCTCCAGCAGGAACGGATAAGACAACAGCGCGAGGAAGCTGCCGATGTTCGACGACGCGTAAAGGAAGTACGGATCGCGCCCGCCGGGATGGCCGGTGCGCACGAACCATGCCTGCAACAACGGGTTGTTGGCGGCGAGCGCGAAGAACGGCAAGCCGATCGATACCGCGAACAGGCCGAGCAGCCAGAACGCGTAGCCGCTCGACGGCGGTTCGCCCCATCCGCTGGCAATCGCCAGCGGCAGCGCCGTCAACGCCGCGATCAGCAGCATCAGATGGATCGCAACGGCGGCGGCGCGGCCGGGCAGTTGCGTCAGAAAGTGCGCATAAAGATAGCCGCCGAGCAGCAGCGACTGGAAGAACACCATCGCCACCGACCACACCGCCGGCGAGCCGCCGAGCCGCGGCAGCACCATCTTGGTGAACAGCGGCTGCACCGAGAACAAGAGCAGCGCGCTGACGAAGATCGCGGCGGTGTAAAGAATCAGGATCAGACGATAACGGGATGGCGACGACGGGTCGCGGTTCGCGGGCGGCGCGGAAAGCGTCATGCGGTCTTCAGCCTCAATCGGGCGCCCGCACAGCCTTGCGCCGAGGGCGCCGGATTGAAGCACAGGGCCCCGCCGCAAACAATGCGAGGAAAACCGGTATCGTTCAAAGAAACGCCCCCTCATCCCTCGCCGCGACAAAAGGCTGCAATCGGTTCCACGAACCCGATAAAGTGGCCGCGACATTCTCTTTGTTCGCGAAAGACCCATGTCCGACTTCGATACCGACGTTGTCATCATCGGCGCAGGCCACAACGGCCTCACCTGCGCGGCCTATCTGGCGATGGTCGGCCTGCGCGTGCGCGTGCTGGAGCGCCGCAAGGTGGTCGGCGGCGCGGCGGTCACCGAGGAGTTTCATCCCGGCTTCCGCAATTCGGTCGCGGCCTACACCGTCAGCCTGCTGAACCCGACCGTCATCGCCGACCTCAAGCTGCACGAGCACGGCTTGCGCATCGTCGAGCGTCGCGCGCAGAATTTCCTGCCGACCCTGGACGGCGATTATCTTCTCACCGGCGAAGGCCGCACGGCGGCGTCCATCGCCCGCCACAACACACGCGATGTCGAACGCTACGATGCGTTCACCCGCGATCTGGAAACCATCGCCGACGTGCTGCGGCAACTGGTGCTGCGCGCACCGCCGAATCTGGTCGCAGGCTTCGGAGCGCCCGCCATCCGCGAAAGCCTCAATGCGCTCGGCACCGCCAACGTACTGCGCGCGCTGCCGATGGAGCAGCAACGCCTGTTGCTCGACCTGTTCACGCGCTCCGCCGGCGAAATGCTCGACGAGATCTTCGAGGGCGAACTGGTGAAGGCGCTTTTCGGTTTCGACGCCATCGTCGGCAACTATGCCAGCCCCTACGCGGCGGGATCCGCCTACGTCATGCTGCACCATACTTTTGGCGAGGTGAACGGCAAGAAGGGCGTGTGGGGCCACGCCATCGGCGGCATGGGTGCGATCACGCAAGCGATGGCGGCTGCCGCGCGCAGCCACGGTGTCGACATCGAAACTGATGCCGGCGTTCGCGAGGTGATCGTCGAAGACGGCCGCGCGACAGGCATCGTACTCGACGACGGCCGCCGCATTCGCGCGCGCTATGTCGCCGCCAACGTCAATCCAAAACTGCTCTATACGCGACTGATGCCGAAGGAAGCGCTGCCGGCGGAATTTCTCACGCGTATGGAACGCTGGCGCAACGGCTCCGGCACATTCCGCATGAATGTCGCGCTGTCAGTGCTGCCGTCGTTCACCGCGCTGCCGGGCGACGGCGATCATCTTTCCGCCGGCATCATCATGGCGCCGAGCCTCGCCTACATGGACCGCGCCTGGCAGGATGCGCGCGAATATGGCTGGAGCCTCGCGCCGGTGGTGGAACTGCTGATCCCCTCGACGCTCGACGACTCGCTCGCGCCGCCCGGCCAGCATGTCGCCAGCCTGTTCTGCCAGCACGTCGCGCCGCAACTGCCCAACGGCTCGTCATGGGACGACCATCGCGACGAGGTCGCCGACCTGATGATCGCGACGGTGGACAGCTATGCGCCCGGCTTCGCCGGCAGCGTGCTCGGCCGCCAGATTCTCTCGCCGCTCGATCTCGAACGCGAATTCGGCCTGCTCGGCGGCGACATCTTCCACGGTGCGCTGACGCTGAACCAACTGTTCTCGGCGCGGCCGATGCTGGGCCATGCGGATTATCGCGGGCCGCTGAAGGGGCTCTACCACTGCGGCTCCGGCGCGCATCCCGGCGGCGGCGTCACCGGTTCCCCGGGCCACAACGCCGCCCGCGCCATTCTGCGCGACCACAAGGCATTCTTTGCTTGAGGCAATGGGGCTCTGGAAAGCCTGTTGATATCCCTGTGGACAGTGCGTGGAAAAGGTCTTTTCATTGCTGTGGATATCCGGTCGACAGCATGTTGAGCGTGGGTAGACGAACCACGACGACCTTGTGCGCAATCATGCTGCCAGCGTGTGGAAAACCCTTGAATTGTCTGTGGATCGCGTGTGAACAAGGGGCCCCGCAGGAGTCCTTGTCCCTCCCATGACCACCGTGACCCCGCAAAGCACCAGCGCCACCTTCACCGTCGGCGACGAACGCCGCGCGCGGAGTGTCGTCGACGTGCTGGAAGAAAGCCTCGACCCCGGCGAGGTCGCGGTCGCCGCGTTCGAAGACGCGAACGGCGTCTGGGAGGTCGTACTGCATTTCCCTTCACCGCCCGATGAGGACGCGATTCGGCATCTCGTCGGGCTTGCCGCCGACAACGACGCGGCGACGGCACTGTCGTTCCAGACCGTCGAGGCCAAAGACTGGGTGAAAGCCAGCCTCGAGGGGCTGGTGCCGGTCCCCGCCGGGCGTTTCGTCGTCCACGGTCAGCACGACCGCGCGCGGGTCGCCAGCAACAAACTCGGCATCGAGATCGAGGCAGCGCTGGCGTTCGGCACCGGCCATCACGGCACCACGCGCGGCTGCCTGCTGCTGCTGGACGATGTGCTGAAACGCCGTCGTCCCTCGCACGTGCTGGACCTCGGCTCCGGCACCGGCGTGCTGGCGATCGCCGCCGCGAAGGCGTTGCGGCAACCGGTGCTGGCCAGCGACATCGATCCGCAGGCCGTCATCGTTGCGCGCGATAACGCGAAACTCAACAACGTGGGGCAACTGATCGACGCCGTCTGCGCCATCGGATTCGCCGCACCGGCGTTTCGCGCGCGGGCGCCGTTCGACATGATCCTCGCGAACATCCTCGCCAACCCACTGCGGCAGATGGCCCCAACCATGGCGCGGCATCTTAAGCCCGGCGGGCTGGTGATTCTGTCGGGATTGCTGCCGACGCACACGCGCGGCGTGGTCGCGAGCTATCGCGCGGTCGGTCTGGTGCTGATCCGGCGCTTGCAGGTTGACGGCTGGTGCAGCCTGCTGATGCAGCAGCCGGTTGCACGCGGCTAAACGAACTTAGCGTTGAGCGGTCTGTTTCTGTTTTGACAATTCCGAACGCCGCGCCGTCGCACGGCCGCGCGCGGTGAAGCGATCCAGCATTCGGCGCAGCTTGCCGCGCGGCTTTGTCGTTTCGACAGCCGGCTCGGGAGCACGCGGTGTAGAGACGCGCGGCGCGGGCGTCGACAACTTCTCAAACGTAAAGGCGGGCAAAGTCTTCCCCCATCGTTCGGACCGAGTTGAAACACTCCGGACGTTTCCCGATACTGTCGACTTGTGAGAATTCGCTGTGGTGGCGATGTCCCTGCCCGTCTGGCGCGGGCGGGGCAATCTAATCTAAGTTACGCCACGATTACAACTTTATGACCTGAAGTTCCGGTGAGTTCCGAAAAATTTGTCCGCACCGGCGCCCTACAATCGAGGACAGTATGTTCGAGGCTCACTTCCAGACGTTCGAGGATCCGGAGAGCGGCGTTGCGCTCACCGCGCGGCTGGCAGCCTTCCGCGCCGAACTGGCACAACAAAAATTGACCGGCTTCGTCGTTCCGCGCGCCGACGCGCAGCAAAATGAATATGTCGCCCCCTCCGAAGAGCGGCTGGCCTGGTTGACCGGTTTCACCGGATCGGCCGGCCTCGCGATCGTACTGCCGCATGAAGCCGCGGTGTTTGTCGACGGCCGATACACGCTGCAAGCCGCCGCGCAGGTTGACACGTCGGCGTGGAAAGTCGAATCGCTGATCGATCCGCCGCCGGAAAGCTGGCTGGCCGATCATCTGTCATCCGGCGACCGCGTCGGATTCGATCCCTGGTTGCATACGACGGCAGCGGCGGAACGGCTCGCAGCCGCCTGCACCAAGGCGGGGGCGGAGTTGATCGCGGTCGAACGCAATCCGGTCGATGCGGTCTGGCATGAGCGCCCTGCCCCGCCGCTCGGCCCGGTTTCGATCCACGATGCAAAATTCGCCGGCATTCCGGCCGTCGACAAATTGAATCAAATCCGCGAACAGATCGCGCGCCTCGGCACCGATGCGCTGGTGCTGTCGGATTCGCACGCGGTGGCATGGACCTTCAACATTCGCGGCGCGGACGTGTCGCATACCCCGCTGCCGTTGTCCTACGCGCTGGTGCCGAAGGACGGGCGGCCGACCATCTTCATCGATCCGCGCAAACTCTCCAACAGCGTGCGCGACTATCTTGAAGGACAGGCCGACGTCGCGACGCCCGCTGATCTGACGCCACGCTTGACGCAACTCGCGCAAAGTGGCGCATCGATCAGCCTCGACAGCGCCACTGCCGCCGACGCATTGAGCCGCCTCGTTAACGCGAGCGGCGGCAAGGCGGTGCGCGGCAGCGATCCGATCAGCCTGCTGAAGGCGGTGAAGAACCCGACCGAGATCGCCGGTACCCGCACCGCGCACCAGCGCGACGCCGTGGCGCTGGCGCGCTTTCTGGCGTGGGTGGATCGTGAGGCGCCGAGCGGCAAGCTCACCGAAATCGACGCGGTCGAAGCGCTGGAAACATTTCGTCGCGAAACCGGCGCGCTGAAGGACGTGTCGTTCCCAACCATCTCCGGCACCGGCCCCAACGGCGCTATCGTGCATTACCGCGTCACCCGCAAGAGCAACCGCCGTATCGTGCCCGGCGATC
>JBARXT010000177.1:0-33301 GCA_049647485.1 Xanthobacteraceae bacterium | reverse complement strand
GGCCCTGCTCTCACGGTGCGGTGAAATTCCGAATGTCAGTTGCAAGGAAAAGAAACTCTGCAAACTCGGCCAACGTTCGGCTGGTCAGTTCTCAGTTCGTGACGTCAAGACATTCAACCGAAGCGTCATCAAGGACGAGGATTTACACTCCCATGACATGCGCGGCACCGCCGTGACGCGACTGTCAGATATCTGAACTGGAGATCGGTTCATGTCCATGCTTGAGCACAAGACGTCGGTGCATCGGATCGAGATCATCAACGGGACCAATCGGCATCGACAATTCTCGACTGGCGGCGGGACTAGTCCAGCAGTTCACCACGCCGACATCGGTGATGGATGCGAACTTGCCCATCAGCCACATCGATAATGGCGACGCGATCAACGCGCCGCCGCAGAAGCCCATGATGAAGGCATCGCGCGACGACATCAAAAGCCATCGCGACGTTCTCGACCAGTTCCCCGATCACTTTATTTCCCCGATCACTTTATGAAGTGCGATTCCGAACCAACGGTACGAGGCTGGCGATCGAACAAGCATGTGCACACACCTTCATATATCAAGACCCGTGTAGATCGTGATAGATATATGGAACGCTTCGAATAACACACGGGAGGCCGGCATGGGCAGACAGGGAAAGCAGAACTACACGCGACTGACCGAGCCGCTTGTCCGGGACAACGGTGTTCTGCGGCCTGCCTCTTGGGATGAGGCCCTTGATCGCGCCGCCGAGGGCTTCCGCCGCAACCGCGATCTCCACGGCCCCGACGCGTTCGGCATGTTTTCGTGCTCCCGCGCGACCAACGAGTTGAACTTCATCGCCCAGAAGTTCGCCCGGGCGGTGATCGGCACCAACAACATCGACTCCTGTAACCGAACTTGACACGCTCCTAGCGTCGCCGGTCTGGTGACGGTGTTCGGTGCAGGCGGTGGTACTTCGTCCTACAACGAGATCGAAGATGCGGATCTGATTGTCTTCTGGGGCTCCAATGCCCGAGAAGCACATCCGATTTTCTTCCATCACGCCCTGAAGGCGATCCACAAGGGCGCCAAGGTCTATGCCGTCGACCCGCGCCGGTCCAAGACCGCCGAGTGGGCCGACACTTGGCTCGGCCTGGACGTCGGTACCGACGTCGCGCTGGCCTATGGTGTCGGTCGCGAGATCATCCACGCCGGGTTGGTGAACGAGGAATTCGTCGCCAATGCCTCCGTCGGGTTCGAAGAGTACGTCGCCGCATGCGAACCGTGGACACTGGAAGTCACCTCCCGTGAGACCGGGGTGCCTGCGGAGCTGATCCGTGAACTCGCGCACGACTATGCCAAGGCGGAGCGCGCGCAATTGTGCTGGACGCTCGGCATCACGGAGCACCACAACGGCACCGACAACGTGCGGGCCCTTTGCAACCTGGCGCTGCTCACCGGCCAGGTCGGCCGGTGGGGCGCAGGCCTGGTTCCGGTACGCGGCCAGAACAACGTCCAGGGCGGCGGCGACATGGGGGCGATCCCCAAGAACCTGCCGGGATTCCAGGACGTCGGGAATCCCGAACACCGGGCGAAATTCGAGCGCATGTGGGGCGTCACGATGCCTCCGAAGTACGGCTTGACGCTCTCGGAGATGATGGAGGCGATGGACGAGGGACATCTCACCAGCGTCTACGTCGTCGGCGAGAACCCGGTGCAGTCCGACGCCGACACCACCGCTGTGGCGAGGCGGCTACAGAACCTGGACCACCTGGTCGTGCAGGACATCTTCCTCACCAAGACCGCCTCATTCGCCGACGTGGTGCTCCCCTCCACCGCGGCGTGGTGCGAGAGCGAGGGCACCTTCACCAACAGCGAACGGCGGGTCCAGCTCGTGCGCAAGGCGCTGGAGCCTCCCGGGAGCGCCAAGGACGACATCGAGATCATCCGCCTGATCGCGGAGCGTCTGGGGTACGTCTGGCCGATACAGACTGCTGAGGAGATCTGGGACGAGCTGCGCGCGCTGTCGCCGGCGCACCATGGAATGTCTTACCGGGTGCTCGAGGAACGAGGTGGCGTACAGTGGCCCTTCCCTGACGAGAACGGACCCGAGTCACCGTTCCTGCACGGCCGGCTCTGGGAGAAGGACCCCGAGAAGCGCGGACGTCCGGCGCCATTCGGCATCATCGAGCACAGGTTGCCGGTGGACAAGCTCAATGACGAGTTCCCGCTGCGCCTGACCACCGGCCGGCGACTGACCGACTACAACACCGGCGTGCAGTCCGGCGGCTTCAACTCGCCGATCCGCCTCGGCGCCTGCGTCGATATCTCTCCGGAGGATATGGTTCGGCTCGGCCTCAACGAGGGCGAGGTGGTCCGGGTGTCTTCGCGCCGCGGAACCGTATTGGCAGCCGCGCGTCGGGATCCCGGCCTGCGCCCCGGACTGCTCTTCATGGCCTGCAACTTCCCCGACGAAATGGACGTTAACGCGCTCACCATCGAGGCGAACGATCCGATCTCCAAAACCGCGGAATTCAAGGCAACGGCGGTCAAGGTGGAGAAGACCAACGAGGAGTTGCCCCTAGAGAGCGCCGTTGCCGAGACCGTCGATCGCGATCGCCAGGACAAAGAGCTTGCGACCGCGAATGAGGAAGGATGAGTTGTGGACCTGAAGTACTCCGACGCCGAGCCGTTCGCGGAAGAACGCGATGCAATCGATCGGCGGCTTGGTGGACCCGGTGAGGGCGGCTGGCACGGCGGCGAACGTGACGAACAGGATCACCGGCGCGCGCACACCGGCCATGTGGCGCGGAGCCGGCGGCACCTCGTCATGGAGGCGCTGCACGCGGTGAACGACCGCGTCGGCTGGATCAGTCCCGGCGCGCTGAACTACATCGGAAAGCGGCTCAGTGTGTCCGCGGCCGACGTCTACAGCGTCGCGACGTTTTATGCGCTGTTCTCCACCAACATGCGGCCGCAGCGCATCGTGCACGTCTGCACCGACATCGCCTGCATGGCGCGCGGATCCAAGGAGGTCTGCGCCAGTCTCGAGAAACGGCTGGGTCCGGCCGGCGCCATGAGCGGCTGGAAGCACAGTCCCTGCCTCGGGGTGTGCGAACGCGCCCCCGCCGCGCTCGCGGTAGAGGCCGGCGATCCGCCTCATGAACACTTGATCGGGCCCGCCACCGTCGATGAGGTCGCCCTCGCGCTGAGTGCCGGCCCCGCAGCCCTCGCTGCCGAGGCGCCACCGATCATGGCAGTCCCGCAAGCCGGCCAGGAAGGCCTGATGCTGCTCAAGCGTGTCGGCCAGGTCGATCCGGAGAGCATCGACGACTATCTCGCAACCAGCGGCTACGCCGGATTGCGGCGCGCATTCGAGATGGAGCCCGCTCAGGTCATCAGCGAGGTCAAGGAGTCTCGGCTGATGGGCCGTGGCGGGGCCGCGTTCCCGGCCGGCATCAAGTGGGAGAGCACCGCCAAGCAGCCTGCGACGCCTCGCTATCTCGTCTGCAACGCGGACGAGAGCGAGCCCGGCACGTTCAAGGATCGCGCCATCCTCGAGGGCGACCCGTTCGCATTGATCGAGTCGATGACCATCGCCGGTTATGCGATTGGCGCCGAGCGGGGCTACATCTACCTGCGCGGCGAATATCCCCGCGCCTTCCGGATGCTGCGCAACGCCATCGAAAAGGCTCGCGAGCGCGGCTTCCTGGGTGCCGACATTCTCGGCAGCGGGTGGAGCTTCGAGCTGGAGATCCGGCGCGGTGCCGGCGCCTACATCTGCGGCGAGGAGACCGCGATCTTCAACTCGATCGAAGGCTATCGCGGCGAACCGCGCTCCAAGCCGCCCTTCCCGTTCGAGCAAGGACTCTTCAACAAACCGACGGTCGTCAACAACGTCGAGACCCTGTGCAACGTACCGCTGATCATGCAGATGGGCGGCGCGCAATACGCCAAGATCGGGACCGAGGGCTCCACGGGCCCCAAGCTGTTCTGCGTGTCGGGCAACCTCGTTCGCCCCGGCGTCTACGAAGTGCCGTTCGGCGCGACCTTGGGCGACGTTCTCGATCTGGCGGGTGGCGTTCCAAAGGGCCGAACCCTTCAGGCGGTGCTGCTCGGCGGCGCCGCAGGCGGCTTCGTGCGTGCTGATGAGCTTCACATTCCGCTCACCTTCGAGGGTGCTCGCGCCAACAATACCACCCTGGGCTCGGGCGTGGTGCTGGCCTTCGACGACACCGTCGATCTGCCCAATATTCTGCTGCGCATCGCGCGCTTCTTCCGCGACGAATCCTGCGGCCAGTGCGTACCCTGTCGGGTGGGCACGGTACGTCAGGAGGAGGCGCTGCTGCGCATCATGCACAACGGCCACGACGGTGCGGCCAAGGGACGCGACGTCGGCCTGCTGCGCGATGTCGGACTGGTGATGAAGGATTCTTCGATCTGTGGCCTCGGCCAGGCCGCCTGGAATGCCGTCGAGTCGGCGATCGACCGTCTCGGCGTACTGGAGAAAAGCCGATGAACGCGCCCGTCCCGCAGATCACGATCACCATCGACGGCAAGGAGGTGAGTGTCGCGGAGGGGAGCACCATCCTGACCGCCTGCAACGCAGCAGGAAAAGATACGCCGACGCTGTGCTACGGCGACACCCTCACGCCCAAGAATGCCTGCCGGGTCTGCATGGTCGAACTCAAGGGCTCGCGCGTCCTCGTGCCCTCCTGTTCCCGCAAGGTCCAGGCCGGCATGGAGGTCATGACCGACAGCGAACGGGTGCGGCACAGCCGTCGCCTTGTGCTTGAACTGCTCGGCTCCTCGGTCGACCTGTCCACCACGCCACGGATCGACGAATGGATGGAGCGCTACGACGCCGATCCGGATCGTTATGGCGAAAGAGCCGGCGAGAGCCTCAGGCGCGACGTCCACGATCCCGGCGAGCACCACGCCGGAAACGGCAGCGTCGCGGCCACGATGTGTCAGCCCATCAAGATCGACAACGACCTCTATGTACGCGACTACAGCAAGTGCATCCTCTGCTACAAGTGCGTGGACGCCTGCGGAACCCAGTGGCAGAACAGTTTCGCGATCCAGATCGCGGGCCGCGGGTTCGACTCGCAGATCTCCACCGAGTTCGCCGCGGAACTGCCGGAGTCCGCCTGCGTCTTCTGCGGCAACTGCGTGGAGGTGTGCCCGACGGGCGCGCTGTCATTCAAGTCCGAGCACGACATGCGCGCAGAGGGCACCTGGGACGAGTCGCAGCAGACCCAGACCACCACGGTGTGCACCTACTGCGGTGTCGGCTGCAACGTGGAGCTGCATGTCCAGGACAACAAGATCGTCAAGGTGACGTCGCCCCACGATCACAACATCGGCCACGGTAACCTGTGCATCAAGGGCAGGTTCGGCTTCTCGCACGTCCAGAGTCGCAAAGAAGACGGCGGCGAGTAGAGCGGTTCAGGTTCACTCGGAATCGTCATGCGCGGGCCTGACCCGCGCATCCATCCGAGAAGGCGAGTCTCCTCAAGAAGATGGATTGCCGGGTCAAGTCCGGCAATGACAGATCGCATTTTCAAAAAGCGAATACGAAGGGCAACCCACAGATATTCGTCACCGCACCACCTCGCGGTGTTCGTCATCGACCCGGCGAGTCAAGCCGCGTCCGTCCAGGTACTCCAGCAGCGGGATCGCCACCCGGCGGCTGGTCCCCAGGGCCTGCCGTGCCTGACTGGTGGTGAACGGTTGCGGCAGTTGCGCCAGTGCCTTTATCGCAAGCGCCGGCGCGGACGGCAGCACCACCACACCTTCGCGAAGGCGCAACACCCGCTGGGCGCGCTCGGCTACGGCCAACTCGCGGACCCCCAGGCCGAGGGCAGCCAGATCGCCGGCCAGCGGCGCGAGAAAGGGATTCGCGAGCAGCCGCGCCTCGAGCTTCGCCACCCCCGCCTCGGCGCGGCCAAGGTCGGTACGGACCCGCGGCAGCCGAACGTAACCATTGTGCTGCTCGAGGCCGGCATCCGCGACAAGTCGATCGATGAAGGGCGCTGCGGGTGCACCAAGGGCGTCGCGCACGGCCCCTTGCGAGACGCCGGGCGTAAGCTGATCCCGCTGGGCGTCGGTCTCCACCAGCACTCGCAACTGCTGTCGCCACGCGTCATACGTGGGAAGATGCACCCACCAGCCGCCTAATTCACGCACCTCGGGTGGCGGTGCGGAATCGGGGCCTACCAAACCGATCCGGCGAAGGTAATTCACCTCCACGGTGCCGAGCGCGGCCACCTTGGCCAGCACGTCGCCTTCGGGCGGCATGGCGGCCAGCGCCACGCCGCGCCGGCTCCCAGCGTCGCGGCGTAGCAGCTGCGGCGGATCCGGGTCGAGCACACCGACGCCGCCGAGCACGAGGTGACGTGCCGGATCGCGAAGCAGCAGCCGATCACCCACGATCAGCGGCAACGGCCAGTCAAGGGTGATCCGGGCGTGCTCGGCATCGAAGCCGCGCAGCCGGGCCGGCACCGCCGCCGTCCCGACATGCACCGTGAGTTGTGCGGGCATCCCGTCGAGCGCGACACCTCCGATGCGGCGGACATCGACAACCGTGGTCATAAGCCATGTGTCCGGTGCGATCAGCGCCTGGCCGCGACGGACATCCTCCGCGGACACGCCGCGCAGGTTGATTGCGGCCCGGTTCATGGGGTGGAGCGCGTCGCTATGCGAGTCCCGCGATTCCAGCGTGCGGACGACGACCTCGCGCGGCTCCCGCCCATCGCCGACCACCACGAGCCGGTCGCCCTTGGTCAGCGTACCGGCAACGAGGGTACCGGTCGCCACCGTGCCCGCCCCCGAAACGGTGAACGAGCGGTCGATCCACAGCCGGAGCCGACCGCCGACGTCGGGCGGCGGCATTCCGGCCAGCACGCCGTCGAGGGTCTGCTTGAATTTCTCCAATCCGGTGCCCTGCACGGCCGATACGGCGACGGCCGGCGCGTCGCGCAGACCGGTGTGCGCGAACTCGCGGCGGGCACGTTCAATAGTCGCCGCGACGAGGTCGGGCGCGCGGTCGGCCTTGGTCACCACGATCAGGCCGTGGCGGATGCCGAGCGCGGCGATGGCATCGCGGTGGTCGCTGGATTGCGCCGACCACCCTTCATCGGCAGCCACCACGAAGCACACCACCGGCACCGCCGCCAAACCGGCCAGCGCGTTGCGGATGAAGCGCCCGTGGCCGGGCACATCGACGAAGGCGACCTCCCGGCCGGAGGGGAGAGTCGTCCAGACGAAGCCAAGGTCGATCGTGAGACCGCGCCGCCGCTCTTCCTCCCAGCGGTCGGGCTCCATCCCGGTCAGCGCGCGGACCAGGGTGCTTTTGCCGTGGTCGACATGACCGGCCGTCGCGACGACGTGCGTTGTCATCCCACATCCAATTTCGACGAAAGGGAATTTGGCGGAAGAGAATGGGAGTCGAACCCACCAAGAACCGTCTCGCGGCCCTTCCCGGATTTGAAGTCCGGACGCCCCACCGGGAACGATGCTCTTCCATCAACTTCGATCGTCGCAACCCTTCCTGGCGCCGGCAATTCGTCGGACCATCTGCCGAACAGATCAAGCCGGTCCTTGTTGATGCGATGCAAATCACCGTGGCGGATGGTGACCCCATGCCGATCGAAGAATTCGAGGATCTGTATCGCAACCTTGCGGCCGTTGTCGAGGCGGTCGCGCAACTGCGCCACCGTGAAATAGCCATCGGGTGCGGCGGCCATGGACGTCATGATCTGAACGATTTCGGTGACAGTTCCGCGCAGGAAGAAATGATCGTGAGCGATCTCATCGACCTTGCCCATACGGCCGATCAGTTTGCAAATCCGCCGGACTTCCGATTCGGAGACGCGCGTGTGGCCCGAGATATCGCGCACCCGCAGCGGCCGAAACCGACCTTCGCCGCCAATATATTGAGCAATCTTCTTCCACAGCGCCTCATCGGTCGGCGACAGCCGCGCCTCATGACCTGGCAAGCGAACCCATGCGCCATCGAACGCGATTTCCTCGTTGCGTGCGAGCCCCTGCAATAGCGCGGCAAATACCGGAGCAGACAATCGTGGCTCAAGCTGCAATCGCAAGCGTTCAAGACCCATTCCGGACAAATTCGGGTTGCCAGCATGAAAAGCCGTGAGCACAGCATGGATCGTCTTCTTCAAGCGAAGCCATACGGCGGAGGCAATCACATACTCGGCTTTCGCAACCTGGAGCCGCAGCAAGCCGAAACGCTGGATCATCGCCTCACGCTCGTTTGCCGATAATGCGCGGTCTCGGGCGAAAGCGGTGAAATCGATATAGCCTGCGGCATCGAGCAATGCCGACAAGCTTTTATCCGAATCGGAAATCGCACCAGCCTTGAGTTGCGCGATCCGCTCCGGCGTGCGCCGCTTGCGGGCGGGGGCGCGTAGATCGACAAGAACGCCGCCGCCGATAGTGCGTTGCGCCGTGGTATCGCGAAGCACGAACCGGTCTCCTGCCGCCGCAGCGATTGGCCTTTCCAATACAAGCTGGACAAAAGCTTCCCCGCCCGGCGGCACCGGCTCGTCACTCAAAAGCACGACACGCGCGCCGACCTCAGTGGTTGCATGGTGCAACCGCACGGGCATCCATTGCGTGACAGGCCGCGTTTCCAAGGCGAGCACCTGCAACGTCGCATCGATCCGGTTGGCGGGCGCATGCAGCGCGGGATCGAGCACTATGTCGCCTCGGCTGATCGCATCCTTACTGATTTGATCGCCCGCAAGATCGAGTGCGCAGCGGTCGCCGGCCTGCCCTTGCTCAGAGGCACGGTTCTGGGTGTGGATCGCCTGCACACATGCTGCCTTCCCCGAAGGGCTGATGACGACCCGATCTCCGGCCCTAACGCTGCCGGAGAGCACCGTTCCCGTCACGACGGTGTCCGCTCCCGGCAACGCAAAGCAGCGATCGACCGCGAGCCGGAATCGGCCGCTTGCCGGACGGCCGGGCCAAGCCGCGGCTGCCGTGAAAAGATTTGCACGCAAATCCGGGATGCCTGCGCCGGTCACGCTGGAGACCGGGAAAATCGGCGCATCATGCAGCGCCGTCGCCGCCAGGAGGTTCACAATCTCGACGCGAACGTCCGCAAGACGGTCTGCATCCACCAGATCGGACTTGGTGATAGCCACCGTCCCCGCACCGACTCCGAGAAGATTGACGATGGAGAGATGTTCGATGGTCTGTGGCATGACGCCGTCATCGGCGGCCACCACCAGCAGAACGAAATCGATTCCGGTCGCACCGGCGAGCATGTTGTGAACGAAACGCTCATGTCCGGGCATATCGATAAAACCGAGTACCCCGCCCTTCGGCATCGTCAGATAGGCAAATCCGAGGTCCACGGAAATCCCGCGCGTCTTCTCTTCCTTCAGGCGATCGGTATCGACGCCCGTGAGAGCCCGCACCAACAAGGTCTTGCCGTGCTCGATATGTCCTGCGGTGCCGACAATCATTCTGCAAGCCGGGTGACGAGGAATACGCGCAAACCCATCAGCGCCGCTCCTCTAAACGCAGAGTCGCAAGATTGCAGGCGAACGCGGATTCATCTTCCAGACAACGAAAATCCAGGACCAGAGCGTCATGCTCGACACGGCCGATCACTGGTTGATGCAGCGCGCGGAACGCTGCCGCCAGAGCCATGAGCGCACGACCCTTGCCGCGCGTCCCCGTCACCCGCAATGCAACTCCTGCGCTCGGAATCACTTCGCTCGGCAACGATCCGGAGCCGATCTGGCTTGCACAGCAGATAACATCGGCGGCAAAGCCCGTACCGACGGCGGCTGCGACAACAGGTTTGAGACGCCTCGCTGCGGCTTCGATCTCCGCAAGCGGCCGCGCCATCATCCGCAATGTCGGCAATCGCTCGGCCAACCGAGCCGGGTCGCGATAGAGCCGCAGCGTCGCTTCGATCGCCGCAAGACGGATCTTGTCGATACGCAACGCACGCTTCATCGGGTTGCGGTTCAACCGCGCAATCAGTTCCCGACGTCCGACGATAAACCCGGCCTGTGGGCCGCCGAGCAGCTTGTCGCCAGAGAATGTCACAAGGTCCGCGCCCTCGGCCACCGCTTCGGCCACGGTCTGCTCGTGCGTAAGGCCATAGCGCGTCAGATCGACCAATGTACCCGAACCGAGATCGATCAGGAGCGGAACATGACCTGCCCGCGCCAGCGCAGAAATGGCCTTGCCGGACACCGATTTGGTGAAACCCTCGATCCGATAGTTCGACGTATGAACCTTCAGGATCAATCCAGTCTTGGGGGTGATCGCCGCCGCATAATCCGTTTCATGCGTACGGTTGGTGGTGCCGACTTCGACCAGTCTGGCACCGGCACGCGCCATGATTTCCGGCATCCGGAAGGCGCCACCGATCTCGATCAATTCGCCGCGCGAGACGATCGCTTCCTTGCCCCTGGCGAAGGTGTTGAGCGCGAGCAGGACGGCGGCGGCATTATTGTTGACCACCGTCGCATCCTCGGCACCGGTCAATTCGCACAACAGACCACGCACCAAGGCATCGCGCTCGCCGCGCTTGCCTTCCGCAAGATCGAATTCCAGCGCCAGCGCTTCGCGCATCGCAACCGTCGCGGCCTCAACCGCCGCTTCCGCGAGAATGGCACGACCCAGATTGGTATGAAGCACGGTGCCGGTGAGATTGAATACCGCCCTGGCATTCGGGCGGGCATCTGCCCCAAGCCACAAAACAGCGTCGGCCGCAATGGCTTCAGCATTGGGAGCGGACACTTCACCAGCGCCAACTCCGCGCCTTGCAATAGCTGTCACGTGGCGAATGGCCTGCACCATGCGCGTCCGCCCAAAGCGTTCGACCGCCTGATGCGCTGATCGCGTTTTCAGAATCGCGTCGACAGATGGAATCCGGCCGGGACGGGCAATCTCTGCATCCATATCGGCCTCCCTAGGAACCGACCAGAAACGGATTGCCACCACCGCGGTGAGAGTTGGACTCGCGCACCCACAGATCGATATCTAATGTGGCCAGAGCCTCGGCCACTCGACCGAAACGATGGCCCGACAGGAGCCTCAAATCAGGCGCGAGTCCATGACCTTCGGGAAGCGTCGCAAATCGCGACGTACGGGCCAAAAACAACTGGCCCGGATCGGGAAGCCGCACAAACGGCTGCGTCTGAATGTTGCTGGCGACAGATGGATCGGGTGCTGTCGAATCGATGCTGAATATCATTGAT
Organism: Xanthobacteraceae bacterium; assembly: GCA_049647485.1. Lineage (GTDB taxonomy): Bacteria > Pseudomonadota > Alphaproteobacteria > Rhizobiales > Xanthobacteraceae > 62-47. The sequence goes on along the minus strand of JBARXT010000177.1, from coordinate 22,093 downwards.
ACTCACGAACCTCACGGGTCACGTGACTTCACCAAGGCAAGGCGAAACAATACTCTATCTTATTCGCCTGGATAGGCACTTTCAATACGATCTCCACTCTACCATCGGAACGGACTTGGTAACGACAAAGGGCTGAAAGCGCAGACGCAGATGCGGATCAGTACAATCGCTGCCGCCTGGACACTGGCCTCGCCACGATCGTCGATGTTGTGAAGGGAGCGACAACGTCGCACGTTCGCATCGATATTGGCGACGCCATCGTAACCGCCTCGATCACCAACGAAGCTGTGGATGATCTTGGCTTGACGACCTGTGGCGTGGACCCCTGGAGCCGGATAGGTAATCCAGAGTGGATTGACCGGGGGGCCGGGCTTTTGGAGAAAAGCCCATGCCGAGACACCGATCCCATAGCATTGAGTTCAAGCGCCAGGTCGCCCACGAGTTTCTAGGTGGCGAGACGCTTCACGGGCTGGCCAAGCGCCACGACCTTTCGCGCAACCTGATCCGCATCTGGGTCGAAAAGTACGAGGCCGGCGCGCTGAGCGACGACGCTCGCGCTGCGGATCTGGTCCAGGAATATGAAGCACGCATTGCCGCGCTCGAGCGGTTGGTCGGTCGTCAGGCGCTCGAACTGGAGTTTTTAAAAGGGCTCTGAAAAACACACCCCGGCAGAAAAGCGCGGCTACATCCGAAATCACCGGCCCCGCGGCCTGTCCATCGCTGAAGGATGCCGGCTGATGGGTATAGCGCGATCAACCTATTACGATACACCAGCGGCGCGCAGTCGTGACGGCGAGCTGTTGAACGCAATCACCGCGATCTGTGACGAGTTCGAAGCCTATGGCTGGCGGCGCGTGCAAGCGGCGCTTCGCCATCGAGGCGTGATCGCCAACCACAAGCGGATCAAGCGCCTGATGCGCGAGCACGATCTTCAGCCGCGCCGCCGTAGACGTTACGTCGCCACCACCGACAGCAACCATGATCAGCCTATCTTCCCGGATCGTTCGAAGGATATCATCCTTGATGGCCCGGACCATCTCTGGGTCGCGGACCTGACCTACGTCGCCATCAGCGGCAGCTTCGCCTATGTGGCGATCATCCTGGATGCCTGGTCACGCCGCGTCGTCGGCTATGCGATCGGCAGGTCGATAGACGCGCGGCTCGCGCTCGCCGCGCTGGAGGACGGCGCCCCCGACCGGGATGCATTCATCATTCCGACCGCGGATCGCAATACGCGTCTGGTATCTATCAGGGATTGCTGGCGTCCCATGACTTGGTCGGCTCGATGAGTCAGCGCGGAAACCCGTACGACAACGCCAAGGCGGAGAGCTCATGAAGACGCTCAAAGTCGAGGCGGTCTATCCGATGGCGTTCGAGACCTTCGATGAAGTCGCCGAACAGCTTCCCAGGTTCATCGACGATGCTTACAATCAACGCCGCCTGCACTCCGCACTCGGCTACATCAGCCCCGTGCAGTTCGAGGAGCAACATACCCGGCCTATGGTCAAATCAGCGCTTTGATCCTATCCGGCTCCAGGGGCCCACTCCACACAAGGGGCAAAGCTACTTCGTCTTGCGACCACTTCTGTTCGGGAATGCCGCCACGACCGATGTCGACTCCGTCTCACGGGTGCCCGCCCATGACATTGGCGATCAGGTTCGCAAGATCGTGCCGGGGCCACGGATCAAACACAACAAATATGTACGAATGCTATCGACCACGCATTCGCCTGCTCGATCATCGAGCGCCTTGAAGTTCGGCCACAGCATCTCGTCGTGAAATTCAGACCGAATCCAGTTAGCGCGTATACGGCGAACTGGGTGGTGGGCGATGTAGGGCTCGAACCTACGACCCGCTGATTAAGAGTCAGCTGCTCTACCAACTGAGCTAATCGCCCGGAACCGTCCGGAAGTATCTTTCGGGGGTCGGCGTGGCTTTAGCAAAGCGAATCCCGGATGTCCAGCAAAGCCGATCCGATTTCTGAACGAAATTGGTGGCAAATCCAGGAAACGGCCGTCCCTGAATGGGACGGCCCGGATTTCATGTCGGCAGATCGCCGCCCCCGTCAGAGACGACCGGAATTTCGACCGGATTCTATATCCGGCCCGCCACGATCCGTCCCCGACCGGTCGCGATAGCCGTGCTCGAATGACCGATCATGATGGCGGTGGTGTCGCCACCCCTCGCGTCGCATCCGGCGCTCCATCCGGGTCAGCACCGTCAAACGGCGCTTCTGGCCCTCGTCGAGCGTCTGATACAACGGCTGCGCTGCATCGGCGATCTTCTTCAGAGCCGCGGCCGTCGTTGCCATGCGGTCCGCACGCTCGCTCAACCGCACCATTGGATCAGGCTTCGCCGACGGCGTTTCGCCATTCCGCCGCGCCTGCATCCGCGCATTGGCACGATCGGTCCTGAGCTTGACGAAATCGCGCACCGCGGTTTCCACCGGCGGCCACAACTTCTCCTGATCCGCTGTGAGCTTCAGCCCTGCCTTGACGGCAGCGATCCGCGCATCAGCCAGCGCCGCGCGATCTTCCGGGTTGACCCGTTCGTGGTGATGTCCCCAAGGACGCTGATGGGCATAGACCGCAGTAGAACCGGCGACCGTCAACGCTGCCAGACCGGCAAGAACCAACTTCTTCATCGCAACCTCCTTCATAAGGTGGCGCGAGGATGAATTCAGTCCCGCGTTCGATCAACTTAAAGGTTGCACACGTTGATGAAGGACCATTCATCAACGTGCGCAATTTCTTTGCAACGTCAGGCCGCGAGCACGATCGCTCCGGACAGGCAAATGATGTCAGGGAACAGCGCCGCCGAAGATTTTGTTCGGCAGGAACAGCGAGACCTCCGGTATGTAGGTCACCACGATCAAGAATCCCAACAGCAACAGTAGCCAGCGCCAAGAAGCCTGTACCACTTTCAACAGCGGCATGCCGGTAATGCCCGAGGCTACGAACAGGTTGAGCCCGACCGGCGGTGTCACCATGCCGATTTCCATATTCACCACGAAAATGATGCCAAGATGAATCGGATCGATCCCAAGTTTCATCGCGGTTGGAAAGATGATCGGCGCAACGATCAGAATGATCGCCGATGGCTCCATGAAATTGCCGGCGATGAGCAGGATGATGTTGACGATAATCAGGAACTGCCATGGCTGAAGGTTGGCGGCAGTAATTGCGCTCGCGATGCTTTGCGGAATCTGTTCAGTGGTCAGCACATGACCGAACAGGAAAGCATTGGCGATAATGAACATCAGCATGACGCTGACGCGTGCCGAGTCCGTCAGAACTTTCGGCACATCCGTAACCTTAAGGTCACGGTAAATGAACAACGCGGCCACTGCGCCATAAACCGCCGCCACCGCAGCGGCCTCGGTTGGGGTGAAAATGCCACCATAGATTCCACCCATCACGATGACGACCAGCAGAAGTCCCCAAATCGCATCCCGGAACGAGGAAAACCGCTCACCCCACGACGCGCGTGGCTGTCGCGGCAGTTTCTTGATTCTGGCGACAAGATAAATCGCGAGCATCAGCAAGGTGCCAAGAAGGATGCCGGGCACGACGCCGGCCATGAACAACCGGCCGACCGAAGATTCGGTTGCCGCCGCGTAAACGATCATCACGATCGAAGGCGGTATGAGAATTCCAAGCGTGCCCGCATTGACGATGACGCCGGTTGCAAAGGATTGCGAATAGCCGGTCTTGACCATGCCGGCGATGACGATCGATCCGATCGCAACCACGGTTGCAGGCGAAGATCCCGACACCGCCGCGAACAGCATACACGCCATGACCGACGCGATTGCCAACCCGCCCGGCAAGTGCCCAACGACGGAGACCGCGAAATCGATCATGCGGCGGGCAACGCCACCGGTGGTAAGAAAATTGGCTGCCAGAATGAAGAACGGGATCGCCAGCAGCGTCGATTGCTCCATGGTCTGGAAAAACTTCAAGACCAGTGACGCCAAACTATCCTGAGCAAAAAAGAGAATCGTGAGCAGTGATGAAAGACCAAGCGACACCGCAACCGGCGTCCCCAATGCGAGCAAGCCGAATAACACGACGAAGAGAAATGCTGTCGTCATCGTGTCACCGTGCCCGTTTCGGTATCCTGGCCATAGACGCCGTCGCGAATGACATCTTCGGCCTCGTCAGCCAGTTCGTATCCCTGTGAGCGACCGGTCACGATGCGCCATCCCATCTCGATCAAGCGTATCAAGATCAGAACGAAGCCAATCGGCAGACAGAGACTGAGAATCCAGCGCTGGACCGGAATATCCTCAGCTTCGACATCAAGGATATAGAGTCGATCGAGATAGACCCACGATCCGTACAACATGAGAATGGTGTAAAGTATCACCAGCAGGACAACCAGCAGGCCGACCCAGCGGCGCGCTCCCGGCGAGAACAATTTCACCAGAGCGTCAACGCCAATGTGTGCTCTTGCTCGCACACAATAGGCGGCGCCAATCAGAACAAGCCAGCCGAACAGGTAGAAATTGGCTTCAAGAGCCCAAAGGATCGATTCATTGAAAACATAGCGAAGCACCACCTGGACGAAGCTCAGCAGCGTCATGGCCCCAAGAATGGCCGCCAGCAGCCACTCCTCCAGCCGATGCCAAATCGCACGTAGACTCAATGACCCCTCCCCCATAGAACGTCAAAACCAAAAGGGGCACGCAGGCTTCGCAACGGAGAACCGACATGCCCCTTCTTTAGCTCTAGAGCTTTAGCTGCCGTTCGATTTCTTGGCCGCCTCGATCAGGTCCTTGCCGATGCCACCCTCGAACTTGGCCCAGACCGGCTCCATCGCCTTCTTCCACTCCGCACGCTGCGCGGGCGTCAGTTCATGGATCTTTGCCGTGCCGGATTCCGCGATTTTTTTCTTCGCATCGGCGTTCAGTTTGTCGGCCACGTCGTTGTTGACCTTGGTAGCTGCGTCCATCGCCTTCTTCAGGCCAGACTGAATATCCGGCGGAAGCTTGTTCCACCAGGACGCGTTGGTCACCACCATGTAGTCGATTACGCCATGATCGGTATGGGTGAAGTCCGACTGCACTTCCTGATACTTCTGCGAGAAGCAGTTCGACCAAGTGTTCTCCTGACCGTCGACCGTTCCGAGTTGCAGCGCCTGATAGACTTCCGAGAACGCCAGCTTCTGCGGGTTAGCGCCGAGTTGCTGGAATTGCGCGGCCAGCACGTCCGATGCCTGTACGCGGAATTTCAACCCCTTGGCGTCGCCCGGCACCAACAGCGGCCTCTTGGCCGACAATTCCTTCATGCCGTTGTGCCAGTAGGCCAGACCGAGATAGCCCTTTGACTGCATGGAGGTCAGCAGCTTCTGCCCGAGCGGCCCCTGCTGGAAGCGATCGACGGCCTCGATGTTGTCGAACAGGAAGGGCAGATCGAAGACCTGAAGCTGCTTCGTGAACTTGTCGAACTTCGAAAAAGATGGCGCGATGAACTGCACATCGCCCAGAGCGAGCGCCTCCATCTCCTTGCCATCACCAAACAACTGGGAACTCGGATAGACCTCGACCTTCACCTTGCCAGCCAGGAGCTTCTCGGCCTCCTCCTTGAACTTAATGGCCGCCTGTCCCTTAGGTGTCGCCTCCGCGACAACGTGGCTGAATTTGATGATGATCGGCTGCTGCGCGGCAGCCGGCACGATGAAGCCAAGAGCCGCGATCGCAGCCCCCAGGAACATGATCTTACGCATTCTTCCTCCCGGATTCGATTGTGGTATCCGCCCAATCGTTCAACAGAACCGATACCTTCCTTGAAAAGGATAAAGGCCGTCAATACCGGTTTGTCCTCCTCGCGGCTATGCTTCCTTTGTCTGGAGTGAAACAAACCTGTGTTGCAATGCAAAACGCGGCGCCGATGAGAGCGCCGCGTTCTTATGCCTTGGATCAAACGCGAGAGACGTTGCGCCAGATCAACTTGCCGCAGCCGCCGGCACGTCGCGCTGGCGCTTCATGACGATCTTGTTGAGCGCACCGAGATAGGCCTTGGCCGAGGCCACCAGCGTATCGGGATCGGCGGCGCGCGACGTCATTGAACGGCCCTCATGCGCGAGCCGCACCGAGACCTCGGCCTGCGCGTCGGTGCCCTCGGTGACCGCATGGACCTGGTAAAGCTCCAGCTTGGCCTCGTGCGGCACCAGCGCCTTGATGCAGTTGAACACCGCATCCACGGGGCCGTTGCCCTCGGCCTCCTCGATCTTCATCTGGCCGTCGATGTCGAGTTTCATTGTCGCGCGCTGCGGCCCGTGGGTGCCGGCGATTACCGTCAGCGACGTCAGCTTGATGCGGTCGTGCGACGCCGCCATTTCCTGATCGACCAGCGCCTCGATATCCTCGTCGTAGATGTCCTTCTTGCGGTCGGCCAGCGCCTTCATGCGCGCGAACGCATCCTCGAGCTGATTGTCGCCCAGCTTGTAGCCCATCTCCTCCAGCTTGTGGACGAAGGCGTGGCGGCCCGAGTGCTTGCCGAGCACCAGCGACGACTGCTTCAGACCGACCATTTCCGGCCGCATGATCTCGTAGGTCGATGCGTCCTTCAGCACGCCGTCCTGATGAATGCCGCTCTCATGAGCGAAGGCATTTCGGCCGACAATCGCCTTGTTGTATTGCACCGGGAACGAGGTCGCGGCAGAGACCACCTTCGAAGCGCGGGTCAGCATCGTGGTGTCGATCTTGTTCCAGAACGGGAACTTGTCGTTGCGCACATTGATGGCCATCACGATTTCTTCGAGCGCGGCGTTGCCTGCCCGCTCGCCGATGCCATTGACGGTGCATTCCACCTGACGCGCGCCGCCGGCGATGCCCGCCAGCGAGTTGGCGACCGCCATGCCGAGGTCGTTGTGGCAATGCACGGAGAACACGGCCTTGTCGGAATTCGGCACGCGCTCGATCAGCGTCCGCATGAAGTGGGTGTATTCCTCCGGCACTGTATAGCCGACGGTGTCCGGAATGTTCACGGTGGTGGCGCCGGCCTTGATAACCGCCTCGACGATGCGGCAGAGGAAATCCATCTCGCTGCGGGTGCCGTCCTCCGCCGACCATTCGACGTCGTCGATCTGGTTGCGGGCGCGGGTGACGTTGGCGACCGACGTTTCGATTACCTGCTCCGGCGTCATGTTCAGCTTGACGCGCATGTGCAGCGGCGAGGTCGCGATCACGGTATGCACGCGGCCGCGCTTGGCGAACTTCACCGCCTCGGCGCAGCGGTCGATGTCCTTGGGGTGGGCGCGCGACAGTCCGGCGATCACCGCGTTCTTGGAGCGGCGGGCGATCTCGCTGACCGCCTGGAAGTCGCCTTCCGAGGTAATCGGAAAGCCGGCCTCGATGACATCGACGCCCATGGTGTCCAGCAGTTCGGCAACCTCGAGCTTTTCCTCGAAGGTCATGGTGGCGCCGGGGCACTGCTCGCCGTCGCGCAGGGTGGTGTCGAAAATGATAACGCGGTCCTTCTCGGACTTGTTGGCGGTCGTCATTGGAAAATTCCTTTGGTCAGGTGCGCCGCATCTAAAGGGGCGCTCGGGTGGCGGATGATCTCGCAAAACCCCTGAGTGCCCAGGCGCAACCGCCCAGACGGCCCTCAGGGGCCGATAAGAAGCAGTCCGCCAATAAGCAGGGAGCCCATCGACAAGGATGATGCCAAAGCAGCCGGAATCGCGACGGGTCGGCCAGCGGCGGCGCCCCCGTGCATTCCATCGATATCGCTGCGAATCGGCATTGCTGGTCCCTTTGGGCGGCATTCTTGGCGCAAACCCTTGACGGATCGTTGCCGGAATACCTGCCTGCGTCGATTTTAGACGACAATTGCCGGGTCCCGCAATGCAAAAAATACCCGCGGCACCGCACCGGGCAGGTCAGCGTGCCTTTTTCGCCGCAGCCGCCACCCTCGCCGCCCCGGCCTTGCCTTCCTTTTCAAGGGCAATTCGCGCCTGATCGAACTGCGCCAACGCGGCCTTGTCGACCTTTGGAAATTGCAGGTCGAGCTTCTCAAGCGCGTTGACGATGACCGAACCGATCACCACGCGCGCGAACCACTTACGATCCGCCGGCACCACGTACCATGGCGCCGCGGCGCTCGCCGTGTGGCGGATCATGTCCTGATAGGCCGCCTGATAACGATCCCAGAGCTTGCGCTCGGCGACATCGCCCAATGAGAATTTCCAGTTCTTCTCCGGCTCGTCGAGACGGTCGAGGAATCGCTTGCGCTGTTCTTCCTTCGAGACATTCAGAAAGAACTTGAGAACCACGGTGCCGTTGCGGGAGAGATAACGTTCGAACGCCGTAATATCCTCGAACCGCTCGCGCCAGATATTCTTCGTCACCAGCTTTTTCGGAATGCGCTGTTTCGCCAGAATCTCGGGATGCACCCGGACGATCAGGCATTCCTCGTAATACGACCGATTGAAAATGCCGATCCGGCCACGCTCCGGCAGGCAGACCGCCGAGCGCCACATGAAATCGTGGTCGAGCTCCTTCGACGTCGGCGTCTTAAAGGAATAGACCTCACAGCCTTGCGGATTGACGCCCTCGAATACACTTTCGATGGCGCTGTCCTTGCCGGCCGCGTCCATACCCTGGAAAATCAGCAGCAGCGACCAGCAGTCCTGCGCGTACAGCTTCTCCTGCAAATCGCTGAGCCGCTTGCGATTGGCCTCGATGATCGCCTTGCCTTCGTCTTTCTCGATATCGCCGTCCTCATCGCGCCGAAGCAGCCTGAGATGAAACTCCTTGGAGCCGTCGACCCGGAACGGGTGGACATAGGGTTCGAGGTTTGCGGCGACGGTCTGCGGAGTCTTGTCGGCCATGACGTTTGCATTCCCTCATTCGCGAACTGCTTTGAAACTTACCCGAACACTCGGATCATTCACACCGCATCCGTCAGCCGCGCCGCCAAAAAGGCAGCCATGTAAGGCGGCACCATGGCGGTGATGTCGCTTTGGCGACGCATCAGATGGATGGCAGCAAGCTCCGGCACGGCCTGTCTCGCAAGATTCATCTGGATCCGCTGCCGCAAGGTCTCGCCGTCGAGATCGGATTGCAGGTTGCGCATGAGCGCGATGAGCGGCCCGGCAACGACGCAATCCCAATAATCGGCGACGCGATAATCGGCCGCCGTCAGTCCGGTCTCCTCTTCGACCTCGCGCGCCACGCTCCCCGCGATATCGACCTCGCCGTCCCTGACGTCATTGAGATCGGGCGTCCCGGCCGGAAAATAAATCTTCCCGGCGTTGGCGGTATGCGCCGCCATTTCGCCCAGCGCATAGGCCCCGTCGCAACTGCGCAGCGCACCCATGCCGAAGCCGTTGAACACCGATGCGTCCGGGAATCCCCAATCGCGCCACGCCAGAAAACTGGCGAAGTCGGTTTCGAAATAATCCGCGCCGAACGTATCCGCGGTGAACCGCGCGTTACGCCCCAGCAGGACACGGCCGTTCCACAGTTGCGGCGTCTTGTATTTCAACTCGGCGAAATGCGCATTGATTTCGCTACGTCGCCCGTCCGCGAACGGCCAGCGCCACGGCATCACGCGAAAGTCGAGCCGCTTCACCCGATGAATGGGAAACGATTCCACGCGCTACTTCGCGCCCGCTTTGCCTGCCTGCTCGACAAATGCGTTGGTGTAGGTCTTGCTAACGTCGATATTCGCTTTCGCTACCGCAGGCGAGCTTTCGCTGAACACCGTCAGCACCGCGGTCGCTCCCTTGGGGTCCATGGCACCGGTCTCCGAATACATCGGAATGGTGTTCTTGAGCGCCGCCAGATAAAGCTCCTGGTTCTTGCCGACGAGTCCCGGCGGCATTTTTGCCATCACCTCTTCCGGCGAATGCGCGTGAATCCATTTCAGAGTGTTGACGATCGCATTGGTCAGCGCCTGCGCTTCCTTCTCGTGCGACTTGACCCACGCCGCGGTGCTATACAGCGCACCACCGGGATACTCGCCGCCGAACACCGCCAGCGTATCCTTCTGCGTGCGGGTATCGCTGAGAATGCGCAAATCCTTGTAGTGACCTTGAAGGACGGTCACCGACGGATCCAGCATCACCGCTGCATCGATCTGGCCCTGCTCCATCGCCGCCACCGCCGTCGCGCCCAGCCCGACGCCGATCACCGCCGCGCTAGTCGGATCGAGACCGTTCTTCTTCAACAGATACTTGAGAAAGAAATCGGTCGAGGATCCGGGCGCGCTGACGCCGACCTTCTTGCCGGCAAGGTCCTTGATCGATTTGATTTCATCGGTGTGCTTCGGCGACACCACCAGAACGAGGCCGGGATAGCGATCATAAACCACGAAGGCCTGCATCTCCTGCTTCTTGGCGGCGAGATTGACGCAGTGGTCGAAATAGCCGGACACCACGTCGGCGCTGCCGCCAAGCACGGCCTTCAGCGCATCGGAGCCGCCCTTGAGATCGACCAGTTCGACGCTGACGCCAGCCTTGTCATACTCGCCGAGTTGCTTCGCCAGCACCGTCGGCAGGTAGCAGAGGCACGCGCCGCCCCCGATGGCGATCGTCACCTTGCTTTGCGCGAGAGCAATGCCGGGTATCAGGAACAGCGCCAGCAACGGCGCGACAAGCCTGCCGAAAATCATCCGCATGGTTTCCTCCATGTACCTCGTTACCGCCACAATAGAAGAGCGCCCTGACCTTCTCAATGCGTCAGGTTCTGCTCCCGGCTGCTTCCGGCCGCCAGACCAGCAACCTGCGTTCCACCACCGTCACCGCGAGGTCGATCAGGATCACAAACGCTGACAGCACAAACATGCCCGCGAAAACGCCGGCAACGTCGAATATGCCCTCGGCCTGCTGGATCAGATAACCGAGTCCGGCGGCCGAGCCGAGATATTCCCCGACCACCGCACCGACCACGGCGAACCCCACGGAGGTATGCAACGACGAGAACATCCACGACAATGCCGAGGGCCAATAGACGTGGCGCATCAACTGGCGCTCGTTCATGCCGAGCATGCGGCCATTGGCGAGCACCGTGCCGCTGACTTCCTTCACGCCCTGATAGACATTGAAGAACACGATGAAGAACACCAGCGTGACGCCGAGCGCAACCTTCGACCAGATGCCGAGCCCAAGCCACAAGGTGAAGATCGGCGCCAGAACGACGCGCGGCAACGCGTTCGCCATCTTGACATAGGGATCGAACACGGCTGCGACCATCGGCTGCCGCGCGAACCAGAAGCCGAACAGAACGCCGCCGACCGAACCGATCACAAATGCCAGGATCGATTCCCACAGCGTGATCGCCAAGTGCTTCCAGATCACGCCGGTCGCGAACCAGTCGACGATCTGGCTGCCGACATCGACGGGGTTGGAAAAGAAGAACGGCGGCAGCAGCATCACGCCGAAGATGGGCACCGTACTGAAAACGTACCACAGCGCGAGCAGCACCACCGCCACCAGCACCTGATAGAACAGCAACGTCGCCCGCGACATGCGTTATACTCTCGCCATCACGCCGTTGCACCCTTGGCCTTGGGGCGACGCAGATGCTCGTCGAGGCGTGGCATGATCTCGACGAAATTGCACGGCCGCGCACGATAATCGAGTTGATGCGCGAGAATCCCGTCCCAGCCATCCTTGCAGGCGCCGGGCGAGCCAGGCAGGCAAAAGATATAGGTCGCGCCCGCGACGCCCGCGGTGGCGCGGCTCTGGATGGTGGACACGCCGATCTTGGCATGGCTCAGCATATGAAATGCTATGGAGAAGCCGTCCATCCGCTTCTCAAACAGTGGCTCGATCGCTTCAGGCGTAACGTCGCGACCGGTGAAGCCGGTGCCGCCGGTGGTGATGATCGCATCGACACCCGGATCGGCGATCCATTGTCGAACGACGCCGCGAATAGCCTCGACGTCATCGGTGACGATCTCGCGCGCCGCGAGGCGATGGCCGGCCCCCGTCAATCGATCCGCCAGCACGGTGCCCGATTTATCATCGGCAAGCGCACGAGTATCGGACACCGTCAGCACCGCAATGTTGAGAGGGATGAACTGTTTGGATTCGTCGATGGAGGACATGACTGGCCCGCTATAAAAGTACAGTGCGCCCCCTCGCCCCGCGTGCGGGGAGAGGGAGGAAACGTCGACGTCATCTGCGTCACAAACTGCCCGCCGCGAACGTATTGCAGGCCTGCACCGTGCCTTGCTGATAGCCGGTCATGAACCAGCGTTTGCGCTGCGCCGCCGAGCCGTGTGTGAACGAATCCGGCACCACGCGCCCGGTCGCCTGCTTCTGCAAGGTATCGTCGCCGATGGCCGACGCCGTTTGCAGCGCCGCATCGATATCGCCGGCCTCCAGGAAGCCGGGCCGCTTCTTTTCCTCGCGATTGACCCAGACGCCCGACAAACAGTCAGCCTGCAACTCGACCTTCACCTGCAGCGCATTGGCTTCGGCTTTGCTGCCGGCCTGCTGCTGCAAGCGCGTCACGCGCGGCAGAATACCGAGCAGGTTCTGAATGTGATGGCCCGCTTCATGCGCGATGATATAGGCGGCGGTGAACTTGCAGGCATTACCCGAACAACCGCGGAAGCGCGTCTCGACCTGACGGAAGAACGCGGTATCGAGAAAGATCTGCTGATCGGGCGGGCAATAGAACGGCCCCATCGCCGATTGCGCCATGCCGCAGCGTCCGCCATTCGTCGCATTCTTAAACAGCACGATGCGCGGTCCCTTGTAGGTCTGGCCGCCGGCCTTGAAGATTTCATCCCAGCGATCGTCAATCTCGCCGAGCACGCCGGCGATCATACTGCCCATTTCATCCGAAGGCGCGCCGGTCTTGGCGGGGCCGGAACGACGGTCGGTCTGATAAGTCGGCGCCTGCTGGCCGCCGGTGAGAATTTCCGCGCCGCCGATCAGGATGCGCGGATCGATTCCGAACGCGTAGCCGAGCAGACCGAGCACGATGACGGTGCCGATACCAAGACCTCCGCGACCCATCGGCAGACCAAAGCCACCGCCCCCCCCGCCGCCGAAGCCGCCATCGTCACGGCGATCGTCGATGTTATCGCTGCGGCGGAAGTCATCGTAGCGCATGGTGCATGTCCTCACAGTTCGGATGGCATCGGCCATCGCTCAACGCCGCAGAAATCTAAGATCTTCCAGCCGCCAATCAATAACGCGCCCGGCAATTATTGCCTAGTCTGAAGCCTTTTCCAATTAAGCCGATTTTTACTTTGCCACGTCAGTGTAGCGCCAGTCGGTTGTTTAGTCCCGCGTCGCCGACAGCGTCGCCTGAGTCAGAGTCATTGAGTCATGGTTGTGTCGCGTCGCGGGGCGTCTGCAAGGGCGCCCCGCACCAAATTCGAGTCTGTGCCGCGTACCGAGATTTCGATCCCGAGTACCCAGGTTATCGTCGGCGATTGCGTCGCCGAAATGTCGAAGCTGCCCGCCGGTTCGGTGGATCTGGTGTTCGCCGATCCGCCCTATAATCTGCAGCTCAAGGGAGACCTCAAGCGCCCCGACGAATCCCATGTCGATGCCGTCAACAACGACTGGGACAAGTTTTCGTCCTTCGCCGCCTACGACGATTTCACGCGCGCCTGGCTGCTGGCCTGCCGCCGTATCATGAAACCGTCGGCGACGCTGTGGGTCATCGGCTCCTATCACAACATCTTCCGCGTCGGCGCTATCATGCAGGACCTCGGCTTCTGGGTCCTCAACGATATCGTCTGGCGCAAGACCAATCCGATGCCGAATTTCCGTGGCCGTCGCTTCACCAATGCGCACGAGACCATGATCTGGGCCGCGCGCGACGAGAACGCCAAGGGCTACACCTTCAACTATGAAGCACTGAAGGCCGCCAATGAGGACGTGCAGGCGCGCTCCGACTGGCTGATTCCACTGTGCACTGGCGAAGAACGCCTGAAGGGCGCGGACGGCAAGAAGGTTCATCCGACCCAGAAGCCGGAGGGTCTGCTGGCCCGCGTGCTGCTGTCGTCGTCGCGCCCCGGCGATCTGATCGTCGATCCGTTCAACGGCACCGGCACCACCGGCGCCGTCGCCAAGCGCCTCGGCCGCCGTTACATCGGCTTCGAACGCGACAAGACCTATGCGGCGGCGGCCGAAGCGCGCATCGCCTCGATCCTGCCGCTGCCAGGCGCGACGCTCGCCCCGTTCGTCACCGCACGGGAAGCGCCGCGCGTGCCGTTTTCCGAATTGATCGAGCGCGGCATGATCATGCCCGGCGCGACGCTGTTCGACGCCAAGAAAAAACACAACGCGCTGGTGCGCGCCGACGGCGCCATCATGCTCGGCGATAAAGTCGGCTCGATTCACCGCATGGGCGCGGTGGCGCAGGGCTCCGGCGCCTGCAACGGATGGACCTATTGGCATGTCGAAACCAAGAAGGGCCTCAAGCTGATCGACGAGTTGCGGGCGAAAATCCGCCGCGACATGGCGACCGCTGGCTGACCTTCCCGCGTCGTCATCGCTGCAACAGATCCAATCTGTCCTAGCTCTGGTGCGGTCCCCGCATCTGCTTCATGGCGTCGACAATGCGACGCCAGTCGGCGGCATCCTGGGCGTTGCCTTCTTCCTCGAGACTCGCCGCCTTCTGCGCAGCTTCCGCGATCGCGCTGGCGCCGCGTTGCGCCAAGAGTTTGCGCGCGTAATCGTGAACCTCCGTCGCCTGCATGAATTGCCTCCTGTCGGATTCGGACCATATGCAGCCGAAACGCGGATGACGGCGAATAGTTCCACCCGCGCGTCACCATCGCGCGAACATGCTCCGCTATGCGCGGGTTTCCTCCGCCAGCGCCCTGCGTACGCTATCGCGCTGTGCCATTCGCGCATAATGCTCTCCGATGCGTGGGAAGTCCGCGCGATCGACGCTGTCGCCCTCCATCCACTGCACCAACGTGAACAGATACGGGTCGCAGATCGTGTAGTGCTCGCCCATCACCCACGGGCCGCGCAGCATGTTGTTTTCGATCATCGCATAGCAGGCGCTCATGGTCTTCGGCACCATGCGTTGCATATCGGCGAACGAGGAATCCTCGGTCGCCCAGCGATAGCCGCGCATGCGGTGCGCGTGGGCGATATGCACCGTCGAGCAAAGATAGCTGGTGAAGGCCTGCACCTCGGCGAATGCGAACGGATCGTCGAGCGGCGCGAGTTTCGCTGCAGGATAGCTCTGCGCGATGAAGGCCAGCATCGCTGGCGTCTCGGTCAGGATACCGCGATCCGTAATCAGCGACGGCACGCGACCCTTCGGATTGATCGCCAGATATTCCGGGCTGTTCTGCTGGTTGGTCTTGAAGCTGATACGTACTGCTTCATAGGGCGCGCCGGCATCCTCCAGCGCGATATGCGAGGCAAGCGCGCAGGTGCCGGGCGTGTAGTAAAGTTTGAACATGGCTGATTCCGGGATTGACCGAGGACGAGGCGTGTCTCAGCCTCTTTGGTACGCCGCCTCCCTTTGCACGACAAGCCTTTCCGGTTGCTTGGGCCCGCGTCTTCATGTCATGACGCGAGTGTAATCCGGGAGGCAAGAATGACGGTTCTCATCGCGGGCGGCGGCATCGGCGGGCTGACGCTGGCGCTCAGCATGCATCAGATCGGCGTGCCGTGCCGCGTGTTCGAAAGCGTCAGCGAATTGAAGCCGCTCGGTGTCGGCATCAACGTTCTGCCGCACGCAGTGCGCGAACTGATCGAACTCGGCCTGCTCGACAAGCTCGATTCCATCGGTGTCCGGACCAAAGAACTCGCCTTCTTCTCCAAACACGGCAAGCCGATCTGGAGCGAGCCGCGCGGGCTCGAAGCCGGCTATAAATGGCCGCAGTTCTCGGTGCATCGCGGTCAGTTGCAGCAGATCCTGCTCGACACCACCATCGAACGCCTCGGCGCCGACAACGTCCTCACCAGCCATCACCTCACCGACTGGGGCGAAACGCCGGACGGCATCCGCGCGAACTTCATCGACAGGGCGACCGGTCAAAGTGCGGGCAGCCATAACGGCTCGCTGTTGATCGCCGCCGACGGCATTCACTCCGCGATCCGCGAAAAACTTTATCCCGATGAAGGGCCGCCGCTGTGGAACGGCCGCATCCTGTGGCGCGGCATCACCGAGGCGGACGCGTTCCTCTCCGGCCGCACCATGATCATGGCCGGGCACGAGATCCTGAAATTCGTCTGTTATCCGATTTCGCGCGAGCCGGACGCGCGCGGCAAGCACCGGATCAACTGGGTCGCCGAGCGCCACATGCCGCCGACCTATCAGTGGCGGCGCGAGGACTATAACCGCACGGCGAAGCTCGACGAATTCCTGCCGTGGTTCGACACCTGGAATTTCAACTGGCTCGACGTTCCCGGCCTGATCCGCGACTGCCCTCACGCCTATGAATACCCGCTGGTGGATCGCGATCCGCTCGACCGCTGGACCTTCGGCCGCGTCACGCTGCTCGGCGACGCCGCGCATCCGATGTACCCGATCGGCTCCAACGGTGCGTCACAGGCGATCCTCGATGCGCGGGTGCTGACGCGCGAAATTCTGGCGCAGGGCGAAACCCCGGCGGCGCTTCAAGCCTATGAAGCCGAGCGGCGTCCGGCGACGACCGAACTGGTCAAGCTCAATCGCCGCAACGGCCCCGAGCAGGTGATGCAACTGGTCGAGGAACGCGCCCCGGACGGCTTCAATGTCGTCACCGACGTGCTGTCGCAGCAGGAACTGGAAGATATCGCCGCCAATTACAAGCGCGTCGCCGGCTTCCAGGTCGAGGCGCTCAACGCCAAGCCGCCGATCGTGCCGCGCCCGACCGCTTAAGTCTTCCGAGCCGAAGACGCGGAGGTGACGTCACCGTGGCTTCGGCTGGGGTGAGGAATGCTGGTGCGCGATCAGCCATTGGCTATCGACGTTCGCAACAACGAAGCTATAGCGGGCAGGCATCACGAAGCTCTCGCCGTCCGGCCGCGGACCGGAAAACTCGTACAGCCCCGACAGCACCACCGCCATATCCGCGATCTTCGTGATGGTTGGTGTATCCACCAGCTTCACCTGCATTCTGCTTTTCGCGACAGCCGCGAAATAAGCCCTCACGTCCTCGGGTCGCGTCGTCAGCGAGGGACTGATCGTTCCGAAAAGCGTGGCGTCCGATGAATACAGGCCGGCAATCGCGTCGACATTACCCGCGTTGAATTCCTTCCCCCATGTCGTCAGAACGCCGGCCGCGTCATGTTGCATGTCATACTCCCGTTGAGCGTCCGCCATTGTCAATCCAACCCGTGCGCGATGACCTTGCGCATGACATTGGGCAGCGCTTCGTCGTGCAGCGTCGCAAGCGACACCCAGCGCATCCCGTCTGGCGCACGCGTGCGCGCTGGCACCTTCGCCGTATAGACCACAAGCTCCAGTGGAAAATGCGTGAAGACGTGGGTGACGATGCCGGCCTTGCGATGCCATCGGCTCACGCCTTTGACGACAGGCGCTTGCGCCAGCGCAGCCTTGTCCTCGTGCCCGGCCAGCCACTCCGAATTCGGTACTTCGGTCATGCCGCCGAGCAAACCTTTTGCAGCACGGGTCCGCACCAGCAACGCGTCGCCGCGCGTCACGACAAAAGCCGCGCCGCGCCGCAATGCGCCGGTTTTCTTCGGCGCCTTGCGCGGAAACGTCTCCTGATCGCCACGCGACCGTGCCGCGCAGCCCTCGTCGAGCGGACACAGCGAACAAGCGGGTTTCTTCGGCGTGCAGATCGTCGCGCCGAGATCCATCAGCGCCTGCGCGCTGTCGCCGGCGCGCGACGGCCCGAGCAACGTCGTGGCCAACTCCTGAATGCGCGGCTTGGCCTGCGGCAAAGGTTCTTCCACCGCGTAAAGCCGCGACACCACGCGCTCGATGTTGCCGTCCACCGGCATCGTGTGGCGGTCGAAGGCAATCGCCGCGATCGCCGCCGCCGTATAGGGCCCGATACCCGGCAATGCGCGCAATCCCTCTTCCGTATCGGGAAAGCTGCCGCCGTGATCGTGCGCCACGGCCACCGCGCAGGCGTAGAGATTGCGCGCCCGCGAGTAATAGCCGAGCCCCGCCCACATGCGCAGTACATCATCCAGTGAAGCGAGCACCATTGCAGACACACCCGGCCAGCGCGCGATGAACTTCTCGAAATACGGCCCCACCGCCTTCACGGTGGTCTGCTGCAACATGATTTCCGACAGCCATACGCGATAGGGATCGGCGACTTCGCCCGGCAGCGCCCGCCACGGCAGGCGACGGCGGTGACGATCGTACCATGCCAGCAGCCGCGCGGGACGATCCGACGCGTCAGCTTTCTTCCGCCGTGTTGCCAAGCCTGCTAGAGTCATTGGCGTATCTACGCAAAGCTTTCCGTCATGTCCAAGCCCGGCCCGATCTCCGCGAAACCGCTCTCCACGCTGCTGGGCGGGGTATTTTCCGACGTGTTCGCCAAGCAGGGCTTCGCCTCGCGCGAACTGGTCACGCGCTGGGCCGAAATCGCCGGGCCCGAGATCGCGCGCCATTCCGAGCCGCTGAAGATGCAATGGCCGCGCCCGGTGGAAGGCCAGCCACAGGCCCCGGCAACCTTGGTGCTGCGGGTCGAGGGGCCGATGGCGCTGGAAATCCAGCATATGTCCGACGTCATCCTGCAACGGGTCAACCGCTTCCTCGGCTGGAACGCGGTCGGCAAGCTGGCGTTACGACAAGCGCCGCTGTCGCAGCCCCTCGCGCGCAAGGCTGCGCCGGCACCGGACGCTGCCGCCGTCGCGAAAGTCGCGGCGACGCTGGCCGCAGTGGAGGACGACGACCTGCGCGCGGCGCTGGCGCGACTGGGCGCAGCGATCAAGCGAAATTGACAAGGGAGTGACCCGATGCCGGCGGCACGCCGCCTGGCGCGCCATTGCCACAATCCCGGTTTCAAGCTAGCCAGTCTCGGCAAAAGGACGTCCACGGGACGTCGATCAAGGAGCCCTCCGTTGATGATTACGCGCCGCGCTTTCAACACCGCCCTGTCGCTGACCGGCCTGGCCGCGGTCGCCGGTCTGTCGCCCTGGCGTTTCATCGATGGGGCAATGGCTCAAAGCCAACTCGCCGCCGATGTCGCCAAGCCGCCGTCCCTCCCCGACATGGGACTCGGCCCCAAAGACGCCGCCGTCACCATCGTCGAATACGCCTCGATGACCTGTCCGCATTGCGCGGCCTTCACCGAGCAGGTGTTTCCGAAGATCAAGGAAGCCTACATCGACACCAACAAGGTCCGCTTCGTCTTCCGTGAGTTCCCGCTGGACATCAAGGCCGCCGCCGGTTCGATGCTGGCGCGCTGCATCGCCAAGGACGATCCGCAGAAGTATTTCGCCGCCATCCACACCCTGTTCAAGCAGCAGGAGACCTGGGTGATGGGCAAGACCAGCGAGCAACTGGCCTTGATCGGCAAGCAGGCGGGCCTGAGCGAGGCCGACGTCGACAAGTGCCTGAAGGATCAGGCGCTGCTCGACAAGATCGCCGCCGACCAGAAGTTCGCCAACGAGACGCTGAAGGTCAACTCGACGCCGACGTTCTTCATCAACGGCGAGATGATCAAGGGCGAAACCTCGTTCGAGGAATTCGACAAGCGTATCAAGGCGATCCTCAAGACCTGAGGGTCTGATCGGAACGCAATGCTCCCCGTGTCCCGGACCCGGTGCAGCGCGCGGCATCGCCGCGTGGTGTGCCGCAGAGCCGGGACCGTCCCGAAGACCACCTCTGTAACGATCCCGGCTCTGCGAAGCGCATGCAGAATGCTGCATTGCGTCCGGGACATTGGCTTTACCGCGGGAACTTTCCGCGCGCCGTCATGCGCGCGCCGCGATGTTCTGGTTAAGTCCCGCAAAAGCCATTGGAAAAGCCGGTTTGCGCGGTTGCCCTGCCGGCTGGGGCTCGCCATTGTCCCATTTCGCGAGATGCGCGACTCAGGGGCTACCCACAATACTACATATGGTATGGTGGCGGCGGGCTGATTCGCGTCTTGCCAATAGGGCATGCCATTCATGAAACTTACGCGCCTTCGCCTTCACGGATTTAAATCCTTCGTCGAGCCGACCGATTTCCTGATCGAGCCGGGCCTTACCGGCGTGGTCGGGCCGAACGGTTGCGGCAAGTCCAATCTGGTCGAAGCGCTGCGCTGGGCGATGGGCGAAACGTCCTACAAGTCGCTCCGCGCCACCGACATGGAAGCCGTGATCTTCGCCGGCACCAACGGCCGCCCGGCGCGCAACCACGCCGAAGTGGTGATGACCATCGACAACGCCGACCGCTCCGCGCCGGCGGCGTTCAACGATCAGGAAATTCTCGAAGTATCGCGCCGCATCGAGCGCGACGCCGGCTCGGTCTATCGCATCAACGGCGGCGACGTGCGCGCCCGCGACGTGCAGATCCTGTTCGCCGACGCCGCCACCGGCGCACGGTCGCCGGCGCTGGTCCACCAAGGCAAGATCGGCGAAATCATTCAGGCCAAACCCGAACAGCGCCGCCGCGTGCTGGAAGACGCCGCCGGCGTCGCTGGATTGCACGCCCGCCGCCACGAGGCCGAGTTGCGGCTGAAGGCGGCCGAAACCAACCTCACCCGCGTCGAGGACGTGATCGGCCAACTGTCGAGCCAGGTCGAGGGCCTCAAGAAGCAGGCGCGGCAGGCGATCCGCTACCGCGAGGTCGCGGCCCGCGTGCGCAAGGCCGAAGCGACGTTGTTCCACCTGCGCTGGTTGCAGGCCCATGCCGACGTCAACGATGCGGGCCAGACCCACGACCTCAGCGTCCGCGAAATGGCCGAGCGGACCCAGCAGCAGGCCGAAGCCGCGCGCATCCAGGCGATCCGCGCCTCCGAACTGCCGGCGCTGCGCGAGGGAGAAGCCCGCGCCGCCGCCGGACTGCAACGCCTCAACAACGCGCGCGAGATGCTGGACCGCGAGGAGAGCCGCGCCAAGGAACGCGTGGTCGAACTCGACCGCCGGCTGACGCAATTCTCCGCCGACGTCGAGCGCGAGCAGCAGCAGAATCTCGATGCCGACGCTGCGCTCGCGCGGCTCGACACCGAGGACGCCGAACTCAAGGAAGAGATCCGGACCCGCGTTGAACTGCGCAGCGGCGTCGACGAACGCGTTTCCGAGGCCGAAGCGACGCTGGCCGCCGCCGAGCGCACCTTCGCTGAACTGACCACCGCGCTGGCCGACCTCACTGCCCGCCGCACCCAGTTCGAAGCCAACGTGCGCACCCATCGCGACCGGCTGGCGCGGCTCGATCACGAGATCGCCACCGTCAATGCCGACGTCGAACAGATCGCGGCGCAGACCAGTGGCTTCGGCGATGTCGACGCGCTCGCCGGCGCGGTCGAAGCCGCGCAAGACATGCTGGGCCAGTCCGAATTCACGGTACAGACCGCCGAGGCCACGCACGTCGTCGCGCGGCAGGCGCTGGAAGCGAGCCGCGCGCCGCTGACCGAAGCCGACAAGCGCGTGCAGCGTCTCGAAACCGAAGCGCGCACGCTGTCGAAAATTCTCAACGGCGAGACCAAGAATCTGTGGCCGCCGATCATCGACGGCGTCACCGTCACCAAGGGCTACGAGAAAGCCATCGGCGCGGTGCTCGGTGACGATCTCGACGCGCCGGTCGATCCCTCTGCGCCGATGCGCTGGACCGACACCGGCGTTCTCGAAGGCGACCCGGCGCTGCCGGACGGCGTCGAAGCACTGTCCGCCCACGTGCAGGCGCCGCCGGAACTGGCGCGACGTCTGGCGCAGATCGGCGTCGTCGCCAGGGAGCGCGGCGCGGAACTGGTGTCGCAACTCAAGACCGGCCAGCGGCTGGTGTCGCTGGAAGGCGACGTCTGGCGCTGGGATGGCTTCATCACCGCCGCGCACGCCCCGACCGGCGCGGCACGCCGGCTCGCCGAGCGGGCGCGACTGGTCGATATCGAGAACGAGTTGGAACAGGCCCGTGAGGATGCGGCGCTCAAGCGCGGTGCTCTGGAAACCGCCGATGCCGAACTGAAGACCGCCGCCGCCGAGGAAGCCGCGAGCCGCGAGGCACTGCGCGCCGCCCGCCGCGAAGTCGATGCCGCGCGCGAACGCCTTGCC
>JBARXT010000176.1:0-1741 GCA_049647485.1 Xanthobacteraceae bacterium | reverse complement strand
GAAAATGGTCCGCATGCGCCATGACAACGCATCCCCCGCCCTTCACTTCAATCCACCGACGCACTGTGCTGGCAGGACTCGGGGGAACCGTTCTCGCTGCCTCCCGCGGGTGGGCCCAATCGACCGCAACGCCTCGTGCACCGATCCCGCTGACGCTGCGCGCCAGAGCCGTGCGCCGGGTGTTGCGAACGACCGGCCCCGACTCCAGCCTCTGGATTCTCGAACGGGCCGACGCCGCCGGACAACCGGCCTTTCGCCGGGGCGATACGGCCGCCGTGACATTTCGAAACGATCTGCCGGTGCCGGCCGTCCTGAACTGGTACGGACTGGATGGCGTAGCTGACGCCGAGCCGCTACTGGCGCGCGCGCCGGTGGCGCCGGGGGGAGAGGAGACGATCGTACTGCCGCTGGCCCACGCCGGCACCCTGATGTGCGATGCCCGACTGCTGGGCGATGGACAGGCCCAAGCGACTAGCGCGCTGGCCCTCAGGGTCGGCGAAGACGGGATGACGGCCGACCGCGACGAGGTGTTTCTGATCGAGGATTGGCGGTTGCGTACCGATGGCAGCGCGGCTGCACCCGGCGTACCCGTAGAGAGCGCTGCAACGATCTATACGATCAATGGCCAGCCACCTCGGGACACGCCGTCGCGGCTCAATGAGCGGGTAAGATTTCACTTTATCAATGGCTGTCAACGCAATGTCATCGTGGTGAAAATTGAACATCACGATGTCCGCGTTATGGCTATCGACGGTCGGCCCGCCGAGCCGTTCTCGGTGCGCGACGGACAATTGATGCTTGCTCCCGGAACCCGGATCGACGCCATCATAGACGCCTCCGGCTCACCCGGATCGACGGCACAAATCCTTCTGCACGATGGCAGCGGCACGCTTCCGATTGCGCGGCTTGTCACCTCCGGCGAACCGGTTCGCGCCGCGCCGCTTCCACCACCTTCCGCGCTTCCCGCGAACGGCATGCCGGACCGGATCGATCTCAAAAATGCGCTGCGCGTCGATCTACCCATCAACCGCACGGCCGAAGCGGGATGGATCGCGCCCGCGCAGTTCAATCCGGCCGTCAAACCGGCCTTCCAGGTCAAACGCAACCGCGCCGTCGTCCTCACCCTGACCAATCGCGCCACCATGCCGGTGACCTTCCATCTGCACGGCCACCACTTCCGCCTGCTCGACCGGCTCGACGACGGCTGGAAGCCTTTCTGGCTCGATACGCTGGCAATTGGTCCGAACCAGACCCACCGCATCGCCTTCAAGGCTGAGACCGTCGGGCGGTGGCTCCTCGAATCCATCGCCGCCGACTGGAACGCGCCGCGGCTGATCCGCCACTACGCAGTGGAGTGAAGGCTCGTCAGTAGTCCACGTCGAATGTGTCGTAGAGCCGCCGGAACACCGCCGGCAGCACTTCCGGCAAATCTTCTGCAATCAGCCCCGGTCCTGCTTCGCGCCCGGCCTCACCATGCATCCAGACCCCGATGCAGGCGGCTTCGAACGTCGGCACGCCCTGCGCCAGCATGGCCGCGATCAGGCCGGACAGCACATCGCCGGATCCCGCCGTCGCCAGCCACGGCGGCGCATTGGCGGCAATCGCAGCGCGGCCGTCCGGAGCAGCAACCACAGTATCCGGCCCCTTCAGCAACACCACGGCGCCGCTGCGGGCAGCCGCCGCGCGCACCCGCTCCAGTTTCGATTTAAATGGATGTTTGTTGTCCATCTCGCTGAATAGG
>JBARXT010000175.1:0-13527 GCA_049647485.1 Xanthobacteraceae bacterium | reverse complement strand
CGGAGCGATAAGGGCTCGCCTTGCGTCGCGTGCTTTGTTCGGCGGAATGCTTCAGGGACGCTGCGATCTTCTTCGGGTCATGCAGGGTGAAGACGCGTCGCTTGAGATCGAGCGCATCGCTGCTCCTGGTGACGCGTTGCGACCAGCGCTTCGATGCAGGCCCCTTGCGTGTCGTGCGCGTTGCAGCCTTTCGTCGTCCGCCCGATCTCGCGGATTTTTTGTTTGCGGCAGTTTTCTTGCGCGTCGATTTCGAAGAATGATGACTGTCTTTTGCGACCATCGGCAACCTCATCGGCTTTCGGGATAATCCGCTGTGCGAAGCCAGGTTCCGTGTGGCGGGAACCTCGTTTCACCTGAGGCGTTAGCAGTTATCGCCTATTTTCCGTCGTCGCGGAGTGCAAAAGGCAATCCGGTTGTTGCTGCTGGCCTGCTATTGGATCGAATGTGGGCGGCGACCTGAAGTGAAGCCATGAAGGCCTGCCGGTGAACCTTGGTGACCGCATTGTTGAAACCGACATCCCGGCGCGGCTCGATGCCTTGCGCTGGGGCGGTTTTCACACGCGCGTCGTCATTGCCCTCGGCATCACCTGGATTCTCGACGGACTTGAAGTCACGCTCGCAGGCACGTTGTCCGGTGCCTTGAAGGAGAGCGCGACGCTGAGCTTTAGCAATTTCGATGTCGGTATCGCCAATAGCGCCTACCTCGCCGGCGCGGTGCTCGGCGCTCTCGGCTTCGGCTGGCTGACGGATCGCCTTGGCCGCAAGAAACTGTTCTTCATTACATTGTCGCTCTATCTCACGGCGACGGCGGCCACGGCGTTGTCATGGGACATCTGGAGTTATGCGCTGTTCAGATGTTTGACCGGCGCCGGTATCGGCGGTGAATACACCGCGATCAATTCGACGATTCAGGAACTGGTGCCGGCGCGGTATCGCGGCTGGACCGATCTGGTGATCAACGGCAGTTTCTGGATCGGCGCCGCGATCGGCGCGGTAAGCGCGATCGTGTTGCTCGATCCGCAAGTTGTCGGCGCGGATCTCGGATGGCGGTTGGCGTATCTGATCGGCGCGGGGCTGGGGTTGGTGGTCTTCGTCATGCGGCTCTGGATTCCAGAGAGCCCGCGCTGGCTGGTGATCCACGGCTATCCGGAAAAGGCCAGCGCCGTCGTCGCGGATATCGAACGCTCCGTTGCGGGAGGGCGCAGCGTTGCTGCGGGAGTGACGTGGCCGACCATCAAGCTGCGAATGCGTACCCATACGCCGCTTGGCGAGGTCGCGCGCACGCTGTTTCAGCGCTATCGTCAACGCTCGATGGTCGGGTTGATGCTGATGGTCGCGCAGGCGTTCTTCTACAACGCGATCTTCTTCACCTACGCGCTGGTCCTGACCGAATTCTACGGGATCTCGGCGGGTCACATCGGCTGGTATATCCTGCCATTCGCAGCCGGAAATTTTCTCGGCCCGCTGTTGCTCGGACGATTGTTCGACACCATTGGCAGGCGCGTGATGATCACGTTCACCTACGCGATGTCCGGCATTCTGCTTGCGGTGTCGGGATATCTGTTCGCCATCGACGTATGGAGCGCGCAGACCCAGACCATCGCGTGGATGGTGATCTTTTTCTTCGCCTCGCCCGCTGCCAGCGCGGCGTATCTTACGGTCAGCGAGACGTTTCCGATCGAGGTGCGCGCGCTGGCGATTGCGATGTTCTATGCGATTGGAACCGGCATCGGCGGCGTGGCCGGGCCAGCGTTGTTCGGCGCCCTGATCGATACGGGATCGCGTATGAGCGTTTTTCTCGGCTACCTGTTCGGTGCTGGGTTGATGGTTGCAGCGGCGGCTGTCGCCTGGTGCTACTGTATCGCGGCGGAGCGGCAGCCGCTGGAATCTGTCGCGCGGCCGCTCGCGGTTGCCGAATAGACGAAACGGATGAGAGGTGATGATTGATGTCTGATGCACGTGCGGTGGAGACGTTGGGGTCGGAAAGAGCGACGCTGTCGCAGGTGTCGCCGTCATTGGACCTTGATACCTGTGCATTGCTGCTCGATATCGACGGAACCTTGCTCGATCTTGCGCCGACGCCGCGCAGCGTTGTGGTTCCACCCGATCTGGTTCCGACGCTGGACGGTTTGCTGGAGCGCACGTCGGGTGCACTTGCGCTCGTCAGCGGGCGATCCCTCGACGACATCGATTGGATTTTTGCACCGGCACGGTATCCGTCGGTCGGTGGCCACGGCGCCGAGATGCGCCTCTCGATTGACAGCGAAGCGGTGGCAACCCATGCCCCGCCGATGAATCCGGATCTGAAGCGCCGGTTCGCTGCCATCGCGCAAATGCATCCTGGCATTCTCGTGGAAGACAAGGGCTATTCGTTCGCGCTGCATTTTCGCCAGGCACGTCATCTGGAAACCGCGATCTATGATGCCGTCTCCGCGATCCGCGCCGATCTGCCCAACGCTCCAATAGAAATTCTCCCCGGCAAGGCGGTGTGCGAAATCAAACATTCAGGTGTGACCAAGGCCACCGGCGTGCACGAATTGATGTCCCACGAGCCCTTCAAGAGCCGTCGCCCGATATTTCTCGGCGACGATGTGACGGATGAAACGGTGTTCGCCATCATGCCGGATTTCGATGGGCTATCGTTTTCCGTCGGTCGTCAGGCGCGCGGTGTGGCCGGAACCTTTGCCGGGCCTCATGACGTGCGGCGTTGGCTCACGAATCTTCTGAATGGAACTGCAGTGACGAATGGGTGATCCGAGTCTCGAAAGGCTATAAGCCTCGAAAGGCTGTAAATTTTTTGCATTCTCGAACCTCATTGTAGAAATTTTTCTCCCAGCAAGAGACGAACCACCATTCGTGTTCCCGACGGAAGTTCCAGAATTCGCAAGAAGATGAAGCGCGATCCCTTCCCGCGTCGCTGCGTTGCGGTGGGAACCACCTTAAAAACCTGATGTTTCTTGACCCAACGCGCGATGGTTGGCTGACACAAGCATCGAACCGCTATTCATTACCGCATGCAACCGTCATCAAAATCTATCGCGCACGAGTTCCATCGCGTGAGATTCCAAATCTGATCGCAATGAGATTGAGTTGTGGCGAGGAACCATATTGATGAACAACCGTTTATATTGCGGGCTGCATGTCAGGAGGGGACTCTGTGAGTTTGGTTGTCGTATCCAATCGCGTGGCGCGCGCAAAAGCTAACGAACCGATGACCGGTGGGTTGGCAGCGGCGCTGTTGCCGGTGGTTGAGAATTCCGGTGCGATCTGGGTCGGTTCCAGCGGCGAGGTCCGCGATGGCGTGCAGAAGGATCCGTTCGCGGAAATTGAGACGCTCGGATCCGGCGCGCTGGCGATGCTCGATCTGCCGGCGGCGCATTACGGCGGTTACTACGAAGGCTTTGCAAATTCGGCACTGTGGCCGGCGCTGCATTCGCGCACCGATCTCATTCGCTCCTCGCGCGAGGACTATCGTTCGTATCGCGAAGTCAACGCCTTCATGGCGCGCGCTCTGCTGCGCTTCTGCAAGCCGGACGCGACTTTCTGGATTCAGGACTATCACTTCCTCACGCTCGGTGCCGAGTTGCGTCAACTGGATGTGCAGCAAGCCATCGGCTTCTTCCTGCATACGCCGTGGCCCTCCCGCGCCATCATCAGCGGCGTGCCGAACCATCGCGATCTCGTCGAGGCAATGCTGGCCTATAACCTGATCGGATTTCAGACCGAAGACGATTGCGCCAACTTCGCCGAGTATCTCGAGACAGAGCTGGGACTGCAGGTCAACGACGGCGCGGTGACGTCGCGTTACGGCATCTCGCGCCTTGCCACTTTTCCTATCGGAATCGACGTCGATAAATTTGCTGCGCACGCCGTCAAGGCGATGTCGCATCCGGACGTCTCGCGTCTGCGCCGCAGTCTCCATGGCGAGAAGCTCGCCATTGGCGTCGATCGCGTCGATTACTCCAAGGGGTTGATCAATCGCATCAAGGCGTTTGATCGGATGTTGGCTTTGCGGCCCTCGCTCAACCGCACCGTATCGCTGCTGCAGATTGCAACGTTGTCACGCGGCGGCATCGAGGCCTATGGCAATCTGCAGGAGCAACTCGCCCGGCTGGTCAGCGATGTCAATGGACGTCACGGCGAAGTCGATTGGACGCCGATCCGTTACCTCAACAAGGGATTCAGCCAGACGGTGCTGGCCGGGCTTTATCGCACGGCGCAGGTCGGCGTGGTGACGCCGCTGCACGACGGCAT
This sequence comes from Xanthobacteraceae bacterium, assembly GCA_049647485.1. Classification (GTDB taxonomy): domain Bacteria; phylum Pseudomonadota; class Alphaproteobacteria; order Rhizobiales; family Xanthobacteraceae; genus 62-47. Next base: position 9,273 of record JBARXT010000175.1, on the reverse strand, counting down.
GAACCTGGTCGCGAAGGAATACGTCGCGGCACAAAGCCCGGCCGATCCGGGTGTGCTGGTGCTGTCGAAGTTTGCTGGCGCCGCCAACGAACTCGACGCCGCGCTGCTGGTCAATCCCAATGATATCGATGGCATGGCACGCACTTTGGCTTCTGCATTGGCGATGCCGCTGGTGGAGCGCCGCATGCGTTGGGACTCGATGATGAAATCATTGCGTGCCGGTACCATCCAGCAATGGTTCGCGGATTTCGTCGAGGCGCTCGAAGATGCTCATGCGGCGCGCGACCGAAAGCCGATTATCGCCCGCGCTGATGCCGCGCCGGTGTGGCCGTTGCGGGTGGGGGCGACCGGCGCGGCCGCGAGTTCGCGGATTCATTGATAAGGAACGCCGCCGTGGTGTGAGCGGTCAGAGGAAGCGCGCGAAAGCTGCCGCGACCGCCGTGTAGACCTGTTGCCGAAACGGTACCACCAGCGCCGCAACGCGATCGAGGCGCTCCCAGCGCCATCGATCGAACTCCGGCGGCTGGCCGTTGCGGGTGACAAGGGGATCGATCTCGCTGTCATTTCCGCTAAAGCGGAGTGCGAACCATTTCTGGCGCTGGCCGCGAAATTTCGCCAGCCGATGCGTTGGTGGACCGTCATAGGGTGGAAATTCGTAGGTCATCCAGTCGGTCTCATCGAGATAGTCGGCATGGGTGACCCCGGTTTCCTCCCACAACTCGCGCATCACGGCGTCGCGTGGATTCTCATCCGCATCGATGCCGCCCTGCGGCATCTGCCACTCCAGGCCGGGGAGAACGATTTCCGGCCCGTCGTCGCGATAGCGTCGGCCGATCAGAACCTGACCCGCGGCATTGAACAGGGCGATTCCGACATTGGGACGATACGGCTTATCGGACGGCGTCATCGCGGGCTGGCGAGATCGGTGAATTCCTTGACGACGCGCTCATAGACCGGTCGTTTGAACGGCACGATCAGATCGGGGAGATTCCGCATCGGCTCCCATCGCCACTTGATGAATTCCGGCTTGTGGCCGTCCCCCGGATTGAGCACATTGATCTCGGAATCCGTGCCGGTGAATTTCATCGCGTACCACTTCTGGCGTTGTCCGCGATAGCGGCCCTTCCAGGCGCGCCCCGCGACCGTGCGCGGGATATCGTAGATCAGCCAATCCGCGACTTCGCCGAGCTTCTCGACCGAGCGAACGCTGGTCTCCTCGAACAGTTCGCGCTTCGCCGCCTCCCAGGTGTCCTCTCCGGGATCGACGCCGCCTTGCGGCATCTGCCAGACATGGGTTTCGTCAACGTGCTCGGGACCACCGGCGCGGCGGCCGATGAAGACCAGCCCCGCCGCATTGACCAGCATCATGCCGACGCAGGTTCGATAGGGCAGATCGTCGTAACGCGTCATTGCCGTCATGCCCTTTCGATTGATCGAAGTCCGCCGAGCCGCATGCTCGCATTCACCTCTCGTTCGATGTCCGGGATGGACAAGCGGTCCCGAGTTCTATCGCGGTGTCCGGATCGCATCACGATTTTGATTTCAGCATCGCGGTTGTCAATGGCACCAACAGGATACCACGACTTTCCAGCGCCCTGGCCCAGTTGGCGATGCGGTCGACCGAAACGGGGAGGCTCGATGCGGTGCCGATGGCATTGCCGCGGGTTTTCGCCAACGCTTCCAGTTTCGCCAGCGCCTTGTCGATCTCCGCCGCCGTCGGCACCGCATCGATGCTGAGATCGGCTTTGGCGAAAGGCATGGTCTGGCCCTGCGCCAGGGTCGCCGCGACGCTGCGCGGGGAGGTGCCGTCATCGAGATAGCCGAGCCCGCGTTTGGCGGCCTCACGGATCACCGGCTGCATCGCGGCATCCGAGACGGTGAAGCGGCCCCCCATGAAGCTGGTCAGCCCGACGTACCCCTGAAAGCGGCTGAGGTGCCAGAACAGGCGATCGAGGTTTTGCTCCGGACTCTGGGTGGCGAGCAGCGTTTGGGGGCCGGGGTCGTTATCGGGATAGTCGAACGGCTCCATCGGCACCTGGAGCAGGATTTCGTGATGCTGGTCGCGGGCGCGCTCGACCAGTTTGCCTGGATCCGATCCGTAAGGCGTGAAGGCCAGCGTGACGGTGCCGGGCAACTTCAAGATCGACTCGGTGGTTTTCGCGGCACCGATACCGAGGCCGCCGACCACGATGGCGACGGTCGGCATGGCGGCCGCTTTGGCGCGCTCGGCTGGAGTGCCCGTCGCGTATGCGGTGAACGGCGTCAGTCCGTCGGCGGCGACCGGAATCATGCCGTAGCGGGATTTCTCCAGCAGTCGTGTATTGATGCCGGACATGATCGCGGAGGTGGTGGGGTCAGATGATGTCGGATCGGCGCCTTCGCTTGCGACGACGACATCCTGTCGCGCGCCGCTCGAGCCGTCGATGATGGTGATGGTTTTCTGCCCGCTCGCGGGTGAGCTTGATGCGGTCTTTGCGGTCGAATGGCCGGGCTTTGCGGCATCGGCGGCTGGCGCTGTCGCCTCCTTGGAAACGTTCGGTTGCAGCGCGACCCGCGCCACCGGTTCGCCGCCGAGACGATCCTGATGAAACAGCGCAAAGCCCGCGAACGCCAGCAGGAACAGTCCGAGCGCAGCGGCGATAACATGAGTCCCGGTGAAGGGGAGGCTCCGCTGCCGTCGCGGTTGCCTGTTCTGCCCGAGCGGGGTGCTGAGATCGTCCGTCGTCACTGCCGTGGCCTCCTGCCGGCCTCCCGCGAATCAGCCGCAGCGACCTTACCACGGAGGGTTGCCATCGCGGACATCCGGCCGCCGCAAGGAGGCGAACGAACCGATCAAAATGGAACGGGCGGCCCGCAGGCCGCCCGGAAATCGCTGGTATTATTATGGATCGACGAGCTGCCTCAATTGGCCGCCTTGGCCTTGTCGTTGGCGGGCTTGTCGACCGCGGCTTTGTCGCCCGGAGCCTGTGCCTCGACCTTGATGCCGTGCAGCAGGTCATCGGCCATCTTCAGCGCCTTGTCGTCCTTGGCATCCGGCGGCACGTAGGACTGCGAGCCGGTCTGCTCCTTGCCGGCGTCGCCCTTGAGGTGGCCGCGCAGCGAGGCCTCGCCCTTGGTGTCGGTCCGCGACTTCAGGTCGTCCGGCACGTCCTGCAACACCTCGATGTCCGGGGTAATGCCCTTGGCCTGGATCGATTTGCCGGACGGCGTGAAGTAACGCGCCGTGGTCAGCCTTAGCGCGCCGTTGCCGGAGCCGAGCGGAATGATGGTCTGCACCGATCCCTTGCCGAACGAGCGCGTCCCGATCAACGTTGCGCGCTTGTGGTCCTGCAATGCGCCGGCGACGATTTCCGACGCCGAGGCCGAGCCGCCGTTGATCAGTACGATCAGCTTCTTGCCCTTAGTGAGGTCGCCCGCCCGCGCCACGCGACGCTGGGTTTCCTCGGCATTGCGGCCGCGTGTCGAAACGATTTCGCCGCGCTCGAGGAACGCATCCGACACGGTCACGGCTTCTTCGAGCAGGCCGCCGGGATTGTTGCGCAGATCGAGGATAAAGCCCTTCAGCTTGTCTTCGCCGATCTGCTTGGTCAGCGACGCGATCTCGCGCTTCAGCCCTTCGGTAGTCTGCTCGTTGAAGGTGGTGATGCGGATGTAGGCGATGTCGTTGCTCTCGACACGGGCACGCACCGATCGGACGCGGATGTTGTCGCGCACCAGCGTCACTTCGATCGGGTTGTCCTGGCCCTTGCGGATGATCTTCAGCTTGATCTTGGTGTTGACCGGGCCGCGCATCTTGTCGACGGCCTGGTTGAGGGTTAGGCCCTGCACCGCTTCGTCGTCGAGCGTGGTGATGATGTCATTGGCCTGGATGCCGGCCTTGGACGCAGGCGTATCGTCGATCGGCGAGACGACCTTGATCAGGCCGTCCTCCATGGTGACTTCGATGCCGAGCCCGCCGAACTCACCGCGGGTCTGCACCTGCATGTCCTTGAAGCTCTTCGCATCCATGTAGCTTGAATGCGGGTCGAGCCCGGTCAGCATTCCGCTGATGGCGGACTCGATCAACTTGCTGTCGTCCGGCTTCTCGACATAGTCGGAGCGGACGCGCTCGAACACGTCGCCGAACAGATTGAGCTGGCGATAGGTGTCGGACGTGGCAGCGCGCGCGCTCGATCCCATTAGCATCGATCGCGGTTGGGTCACGAACAGCGTCAATGCGGCGCCGGCTGCGACACCGAGAAGCATTACAGAGGTTTTGCGCATCATCCGCGAACCTTTTCGCCTTCATTTGCGGCCCACCATGGGCCAGGGTCGATAGGAGTTCCGTCCTTACGGAACTCGACGTAAAGAACGGGCCGGCTCACGCTGGTCGCGAGAATGGAAGCAATCCGGGATGTCGTTCCCATGGTCGCGATCGGTTCACCCGTCAACACGAACTGACCGATATTGACCGAAATGCGTTCCATCCCAGCGATCAACACATGATACCCGCCCCCCGCATTCAGGATCAAGAGTTGTCCGTAGCTGCGGAACGGCCCGGCATAGACAACCCAGCCATCACACGGTGTTGTGACTTGTGCGCCAGCGCGGGTCGCCAGGGAAATGCCCTTTTCGTTTCCTCCGGCCCCGTTTGGGCCGCCGTAGTCGCGGATTCGGGTGCCGTTAACCGGTAGCGTCAGAAGCCCCTTGGCCGAAGCAAAGGCGACCGCCGGGCTGAGCCGGCCGGGATCCTTCAGGGCCGCGAGATTGGGCTTACCGCTCGCTGCCGCCGCGGCGGCCTTTTCGGTTGCGGCCTTGGCTGCCGCCGCTGCCTTCGCCGCGCTTTGAAGGTCTTGCTCCATCTTGGCGATCAGGCTTTGCAGGTCGTCGACCTTGCGGGAAAGTTCGAGCGCGCGCGCGGCCTCGGTCTGCATGTTCTGCTCGACCGCGCTTTGTTGTTTCTGTCGCTCGTCGACCAGCGAGGCGAGACGGGTCTGGTCGACCCGCAATCCGTCGCGATCCACCGCCAGTTGATCGCGCTCGGTGGCGATGGTCTTGCGCAACGTCACCAACTCGCTGAGATCGGTGACGAGCTTGACGGATCGCGCGCGCATCTCCGGCACGACCGCGCCCAGCATGATTGCGGTGCGCAGCGATTGAAGCGCGTCTTCCGGGCTCACCAGCAACGCAGGCGGTGCGCGACGTCCCGCACGCTGCAAGGCCGCCAGCACTTCGACGATTTCCGAACGGCGCGATTGCAGCGAGCCACGGATCGTCTGTTCGCGGGTGTCGAGATCGACAAGGCGGGCTTCCGCGTCGGCGATACGGCCTTCGACACTTCGCACCTTGGCCGCGATATCGATCAGCTCCTGATTGAGTTTGCTGCGATCCTGACCGATGGCGGCGATCTCGGCCTTGAGCTTTTCCTGCAGTTCGGCGGCGTCTTTCTGTCGCGCGCGTGCGGCTTCAAGCTCCTGCGCGCGTTGCTTGATGTCGTCGGCGGAGGGCGTCGTCGTTGCGGCGGTCGGTGTGGCCGCGGCGGGTGTCGGAGCCGGGGTCTGCGCGGGTGCGAGAGATGGCCATGCGCCATTGGCGCCGGTCGCGAGAAGAACGGCGGTCAAGGCATGAAGCTGCACCGCGCGAAACGATTTTCGAATCACGGCGCGCTCTGAACTATTGGATCGATCGCATTCATGACCTTGCATCAGGTTCGATCCAAATCATCGCGATCTAGGCGCGGTGGTATGGGTGGCCCGCCAAAATGGTCGCGGCCCGATAGAATTGCTCCAGCAGCAGCACGCGAACCAACTGATGTGGCCAGGTGGCTCTGCCAAACGCCAGTCGGAGCTTGGCCTTGCGCTGCAATTCAGGCGAAAGTCCGTCCGCTCCACCAATTACGAAAATAGTGTTGACGACCGATTCGTCCCGCCAGCGGCCAAGATGCCGCGCGAAACTGGAACTGTCGATGCTTTCGCCATGCTCGTCGAGCGTGACGAGAGCGGATTTCTCCGGAATCAGCGCGGCGATAGCGGCGGCTTCCTCGGCGATCCGGGTCGCGGCATCGCGTGCGCGGCTCTCGGGAATCTCGCGCATATCGAGGCCGCGAAACCCCAGCTTGCGCCCGGCATCGTCGAACCGCGTCGCATAGCGATCCGCCAGTTCCCGTTCCGGCCCCTGCTTCAAGCGGCCGATTGCAATCACCATGATCCGCATCGATGCGGCCTATCAGATTCTCGGCCGCAACCGAAACCCTCACGCCGACCCGGCGGCGATCCGATCGTCATGGCCGACCGCAATCACGATCAGGCTTTCTTCGCGGCCGTCGCGCCTTTCGGACCTTGGGTCCACAACCGCTCCAGGTTGTAGAACTCGCGGACCTCAGGCCGGAAGACGTGGACGATGACATCCCCGGAATCGATCAGCACCCAATCGCAATTGGTCAGGCCTTCGACATGGATGTTGGGAACGCCACTGTCTTTCAGCGCCTTCACGACATTCTCCGCGATCGCGCCGACGTGCCGGTTGGCCCGGCCGGTGGTCACGACCATGTAGTCCGACACGGAGGATTTGCCGCGCAGGTCGATGCTGACAGTCTCTTCCGCCTTCATGTCGTCGAGGCGTGCGAGAATGATTTTGAGGGATTGCTCGACATCAGGCCGCGCCTTCAACACCGCGGCGGGCGCTGACGATATCCGCTTCTTGGGCGAGGCGGATGAGGACAGGACAGATACGGTCAGGGACCATTTCCTTTCGCTGTGTCGGACGCCCGAATCTCGGACGCCCGGTTGACATACTACGCATGTGGGAGGGGTGGGTTCAATATTCCAGTCGTCGCACCCAATTGATTCCGGCCATGGCTTCCAGCTCCGGTTACTTCCATGTGCCGTCCGGGTTCCGCAGCTTGGTGGACGACAGGCTGAGCTTCATGCCGGTCAGGAACACCCAGGCTGGCGGCGCGGCGTCCGCGAGTTGCCGTGCCCGATCCTCGGGTAACCGGTCACGCGCGAGCGCCAGCGCGGCGGGCGCAGCGAGGGCGCGAAAACTCTGCGGCGGCCGGTCGATCACGGCAATCGGGACCTCCGCGGCGATGCCCTGCCAATTATCCCAGCGATGGAATTGCGCGAGATTGTCGGCGCCCATGATCCAGACGAAGCGCGCGCCCATACAGCGGCGGCGCAGATAGCTGATGGTATCGACGGTGTAGCGGGTGCCGATGACAGCTTCGAGACAACTGACGTCGATACGCGGATGATGCGCGACCTTGCGTGCAGCGGCGGCACGTGCGGCGATGTCGTTCGCGCCATAACCGTTCTTCAGCGGATTGCCCGGCGACACCAGCCACCAGACGCGATCCAGTTGCAGCCGCTTCATCGCGAACAGGCTGATGGTGCGATGCGCTTCATGCGGCGGATTGAACGAGCCGCCGAGCAGCCCGATGCGCATCCCACTGGTGTGATACGGAATGGCATGCGACGGCGCGATGGACTGCTCTCGCAATTCAATCTCCGCGCACCGGCTGGAAAGCGATCACGGCCGCGTCTGTCCGGTGCCGTGAACGCGATATTTGAATGTGGTCAGTTGCTCGGCGCCGACCGGGCCGCGCGCATGAAATTTTCCGGTGGCGATGCCGATCTCCGCGCCGAAACCGAACTCGCCGCCGTCGGCAAACTGCGTCGAGGCATTGTGCAGCACGATCGCGGCATCGACTTCGCTGAGGAATTTCGAGGCCGCCGCCGCATCTTCGGTGACGATGGCTTCTGTATGATGGGAGCCATGCTTTCCGATATGCACGATGGCATCGTCGATGTCGTCGACGATCCTGGCGGCGATGATGGCGTCTTCGTATTCGGTGTCCCAATCCGCATCTGCCACGGGCTTGACGCGCGCGTCCGCCTGCTGAACCGCAGCGTCGCCGCGTACTTCGCAGCCGGAATCAAGCAAGATCTGCACCAGCGGCTTCAAATGCGTCGGTGCGGCGGCGCGCTCGATCAACAGCGTTTCGGCCGCGCCGCAGACGCCGGGGCGGCGCATCTTGGCGTTGAGGACGATGGACTTCGCCATGTCGAGCTTGGCGGCATGATCGACGTAGACGTGATTGATGCCTTCGAGATGCGCGAACACCGGCACGCGCGCTTCCGCCTCGACGCGCGCGACCAGGCTCTTGCCGCCACGCGGCACGATGAGATCGATGCCGCCATTCAGCCCGGTGAGTAACAGGCCGACAGCCGCGCGGTCACGCGTTGGTACCAACGTGATCGCGGCTTCGGGCAGAGCGGCCTCGCGCAAGCCTTGTATGAGGCACGCATGAATCGCGCGGCACGAACGAAAACTGTCGGAGCCGCCGCGCAGGATCACCGCGTTGCCGGACTTGAGACACAGCGCGCCGGCATCGGCGCAGACATTTGGACGGCTCTCGAAGATCACCGCGATGACGCCGAGCGGCACGCGCACGCGTTCGATGGTCATGCCATTGGGGCGCTGCCAGCGCTCGGTGACGGCGCCGACCGGATCGGTGATGTCGCGAACGACGGCGAGCCCATCGGCCATCGCGGCGACGCGCGCTTCGGTCAGCGTGAGACGATCGACAAACGCGGATGTCGCGCCGTTCGCGCGCGCGTCCGCAACGTCTTCGGCGTTGGCCTTGAGAATCTCGGCGCAGTTGGCGCGGATCGCCCGCTCCATCGCCTCCAGCGCGCGGTTCTTCTGCTCAGCCGGAGCGAGCGCAAGCACCCTGGCGGCGGCGCGCGCGTCCTGCGCTAGCCGGGTCATCAGGGCGGCGAGGTCGCTGTCATTGTCGACGGCTTTCAGAGGGGCGGTCATCTCGGTTCCACGGTTCGTCATGGCTCAACTAGCACAGCTATCCCCGGTCCGCGAGGCCGGGGACAGGCCTTGGGATTCTTGCGGCCATACGGTGGCCGATCGGTGGTGCGAATGTGTTGACGCCAAACGGCCCGCGCAAGGCCGATTCGATCGGTCGTCCTGCGCGTCGGCGGGCTGACTCGTGGCTAGGCTGGCCCGGCGCCCACCACCAGGTCGTCGCGATGGATCATCTCGGCCCGGCCGTGCACGCCGAGGATGCGCGCCGCTTCCGACGACGAGTGGCCCTTGATCATGTCGGCGTTCTCGGCGTCGTAGGCAACGAGGCCGCGGCCGACTTCGTGGGTGTCGGGGCCGCGCACCACCACGGCATCGCCGCGCGCGAAATGACCTTCGACCCGAACCACGCCGGCCGGCAGCAGGCTGGCGCCGCCGCGCAGCGCGGTGACGGCGCCGGCGTCGATGATCAGCGTGCCC
>JBARXT010000174.1:0-3892 GCA_049647485.1 Xanthobacteraceae bacterium | reverse complement strand
CACGGCGGCATGGGCGTCATCGAGGAGACCGGCGCGGCGCAGCACATGCGCGATGCGCGCATCACGCAGATCTACGAAGGCACCAACGGCATCCAGTCGATCGATCTCGTGACGCGCAAGCTCGGCGTCAAGGGCGGCGAGTCGGTATGGGCGCTGTTCAGCGAACTGTCCGACATCGTCAAGCGCGTCGAAGCCTCCAACGATCCCGCGTTCGGCTCGACCGGACCGAAGCTCCGCGAGGCGCTGGACTCGCTGGAGCGCACCAGCCGCTGGCTGCTCGATCGGCTCGGCACCGCGCCGAACGAAGCGCTTGCCGGCGCCACGCCCTATCTGCGGTTGTTCGGTTCGACGCTCGGCGGCTGCATGCTCGCCAACGAGGCGATGGCGGCGCGCGACAGCGGCGACCAGTTCGGCGACCCGAAGCGCTACGTGACGCTGGCGCGGTTCTTCGCCGAGAACGTCGCGGTGCAAGCGCCCTCGCTCGAACGCACGGTGACCGAAAGCGCCGATGCCGTGCTCGGCGCCGACGGCATTTTGCTGGCCTGAAATCTTGCGGCAGACTGCCTGAAGTTCGTCACGGTTTTGCCGCAAGAATCCCGAGCGATAAAGGACACCCATGACCGACCATCTGACCGTGACCGATAACGAGGCCACGCGCGTCATCGCATTCAATCGCCCGGACAAGAAGAACGCGCTGACGCAGGACATGTATCGGGCGACCACCGACGCCATCAACAGCGCACAGGACAACGCCGCGATCCGTTGTCTCGTCCTCACCGGCGGCGCCGGTGTCTTCACCGCCGGCAACGACCTTGAGGATTTTCTTAAAGGCGGCACCGCCAGCGCCGACAAGCCGCGTCCCTCCGCTGCGCTCGGCTTCCTGCACGCGCTCGCACGCAACACCAAGCCGCTGGTTGCGGCCGTGGACGGCATTGCTATCGGCGTCGGCACCACGATGCTGTTTCATTGCGACTACGTCGTCGCCAGCAGCAACGCGCGGTTCTCGACGCCATTCATTCACCTCGGGCTTGTGCCGGAAGGCGCATCGAGCCTCCTGATGCCGCGCGCCATCGGCCATCAACGCGCATTCGCGACGCTGGTGATGGGCCGTTCGCTCAACGCCCAGGAGGGACATGACGCAGGCTTCGTCAATGCCGTGGTTGCAGCCGGCGAAGCTGACGTCGAAGCGCTGAAGGTTGCCCGCGAAATCAGCGCACTGCCGGCGGAAGCGGTCGCGATCTCACGCAAGCTGTTAAAATCTTCGCCCGAGGAATTGATCGAGCGGATCAATCAGGAGAGCGCGCTGTTCGGCGAACGGATGCGCTCGCAGGAAGCCGTCAATGCCTTCAAGGCCTTCTTTGCCCGCAAGAAGGCCTGACCATCGCAAGCGAGCCACGGTAACGGCATGATATCGCGCGGATCGCATATCGTTCTCGCGCTTTACGTTGGCCTGACTTTCGCGCCGGCCTGCGCCCAGGCAAACGATCGCGTGCCGCTGCGCATCCTCGCGATCAACGATCTGCACGGCAATCTCGAACCGCCGCCGGGCGGCATTCGGATCAACGATCCAACCAACAAGGACCGGAAGATTCGCGTCAACGCCGGCGGCGTCGAACACATGGCGACGCTGGTGAAGCAACTGCGCGATGCCCACAAGAATTCGATCTTCGTGGCAGCGGGCGATCTGATCGGCGCAAGTCCGTTTCTCTCCGCGATGTTTCATGACGAATCGACCATCGAGTCACTGTCGCTGATGGGTATGGAGGTTGCTTCCGTCGGCAACCATGAATTCGATGAAGGCAAGACCGAACTGCTGCGGATGCAGAACGGCGGCTGCCATCCGACCGATGGATGCCATGGACCGCATCCGTTTGTCGGCGCGAAATTCCGCTACCTCGCTGCCTCAACCTTCGACAAGACCACCGGCGCAACGCTGTTTCCGCCCTACGCGATCAAGACGTTCGATGGCATCCCGGTCGCCTTCATCGGTCTCACCTTGAAGAACACGCCGCGTCTCGTCTCGCCGGTCGGCGTGGTCGATCTCGAATTTCGCGACGAGGCCGACACCGTCAACGCGCTGGTGCCCGAACTGAAGGCCAAAGGCGTCGAAGCCATCGTGGTGCTGATCCACGAAGGCGGCTTCCCGACCGGCGATTACGACGAGTGCCCCGGAATCTCCGGTCCCATCGTCGACATCGTCAAGAAATTCGATAAGGCAGTCGATATCATCGTCAGCGGTCACACTCACCAAGCCTATACCTGCAACATCGACGGCCGCCTCGTCACCAGCGGGGACAAGTACGGCACGCTGGTCACTTCCATCGACGTCGAACTCGATCGCGGCACGCACGACGTGGTGAGCGCCAAGGCCAACAACATCATCGTTCGCACCGATGCGCTTGAAAAAGATCCCGAGCAAACGCGGCTGATCGCGGACTATCAGCGGCTCGCCGGTCCCATCGCGGCGCGGCCTGCCGGCAGCATTACCGCATCGCTCTCGCGCATTCCCACCGACGCGGGTGAAAGCGTGCTCGGCGACATCGTCGCCGACGCGCAACTGGCCGCGACGCAAGCCGCCGACAAGGGCGGCGCGGTGATCGCCTTTACCAATCCCGGCGGCGTGCGCAGCCCGATCATCCGGCGCGGCGATGGCGGCATCACCTATGGTGACGTCTTCGCGGCGCAGCCGTTCCGCAACCAGCTTGTGACGATGACGTTGACCGGCGCGCAGATCAAGGCCGTGCTGGAACAGCAATGGCTCGACCCGACGCGGCCGCGCATCCTGCAAGTCTCGAAAGGCTTCCGCTACACGTGGGACGACGCAAAGCCGCTCGGCGAACGCATCGTCGCGGACAGCATCATGCTGAACGAAACGCCGATCGATCCGGCGGCGAGCTATCGCGTCACCGTCAACAATTTCCTCGCGGTCGGCGGTGATGGATTCACTGTCCTGAAGGACGGAACGGAGCAGCTTTTCGGTATCTACGATATCGATGCGCTCTATGCTTATGTCCGTGCCAACAGCCCGATCTCGCCGCCGACAACGGGCCGGATCGTTCGGCTCAATTGAGTTGCGTTGAATTATTCCTTAACACTGCCCGCACGAGTTCAGCAAAGATGCCGCCACCGATCAAAGTCGAACTGGTACAGCACGATCCGCGCTGGGCTACAGACGCGAAGGCTGAGGCCAAGCGGTTGACCGACGTTTTGCGTCCATGTCTTGTCACCGTCCATCATGTCGGCTCCACGGCCATTCCCGGCATTCGTGCAAAGCCGATTCTGGATCTGATTCCGGTGGTCTCCAGTCTTATCGATCTGGATACGCACCGGATCGACATTGAAGCGCTCGGCTACGAATGGTGGGGCGAGTATGGATTGCCGGGACGGCGCTATTGCACCAAGGCCGAGGCGGTTACCGGACGCAGGCTCGCTCAATTGCACTGTTACGAAAATGGTTCACCGGAGATCATCCGCCACGTCGCATTCCGTGACTATCTGCGGGCGCATCCACAACACGCGGCGGCCTACGACTCGATCAAGAGCCGCTGCCAGGTCAGGCACCCCGTTGATTCACATGCCTATAGCGACTGCAAGGCAGCCTGGATCGTGGAAGCGGAGGCCGACGCGTTGCGGTGGTGTGACATGCGCTGATCGCAAGCCGCGATTCGTCGTCGAAGCGTCACGTGGGGTAGGAATTTCAGACGAGGAGCACTAAGATGTGCCCTTCACACGCGCCCCGGCGCGGCGGATCCTTGAATGACCACGCTTCTCGTTACCCATCCTGCATGTCTCGATCATGTGATGCCGCCCGGACATCCCGAATGTCCGGATCGGCTGCGCGCCATCGATGCAACGCTCAGTGAGGATCGTTTCGGCCCCCTCGCCCGTGCAC
>JBARXT010000173.1:0-4379 GCA_049647485.1 Xanthobacteraceae bacterium | reverse complement strand
CAAACCGAGCTTGCTCTTGATGAGGTCGTTGACCGCTTGCGGATTGGCCTTGCCACCCGACGCCGTCATCACCTGTCCGACGAACCAGCCGGCGAGTGCGGGCTTCGCTTGCGCCTGCGCCACCTTGTCGGGATTGGCGGCGACGATCTCGTCGACGATCTTCTCGATCGCGCCGGTATCGGTCACCTGCTTCATGCCGCGCGCTTCCACCAACGCGCGCGGATCGCCGCCTTCGTTCCAGACGATCTCGAACAGATCCTTGGCGATCTTGCCGGAGATGGTGCCCTCGCCGATCAGATCGACGATGGCGGCGAGTTGCGCCGACGACACCGGCGACGCCGCGATGTCCTTAGCCTCCTTGTTGAGGCGGCCGAACAGTTCGTTGATCACCCAGTTGGCGGCGAGCTTGCCGTCGCGCGCCTTGTCGGCGAGCGCTGCCAGCACGGCTTCGTAGAAGTCGGCGCTCTCGCGCTCGCTGACCAGCACCGCAGCGTCGTAAGGCGTCAGCGCGAATTCGCCGATGAAGCGCGCCTTCTTCTGGTCGGGAAGTTCCGGCAGCGCGGCCGCTAGCTTGTCGACAAACGCTTGCGAAAACTCCAGCGGCAGCAGATCAGGGTCGGGGAAGTAGCGATAGTCGTGTGCCTCTTCCTTCGACCGCATCGAGCGCGTCTCGCCCTTACCGGGATCGAACAATCGGGTTTCCTGATCGATGCTGCCGCCGTCTTCAAGGATTCCGATTTGACGCCGCGCTTCGTACTCGATCGCCTGGCCGATGAATCGGATCGAGTTGACGTTCTTGATCTCGCAGCGGGTGCCGAACGGTTCGCCCGGCTTGCGCACCGAGACGTTGACGTCGGCGCGCAGGCTGCCCTTCTCCATGTCGCCGTCGCAGGTGCCGAGGTAACGCAGGATGGTGCGCAGCTTGCTGACATACGCCTTCGCCTGCTCCGACGAGCGGATGTCCGGCTTGGAGACGATCTCCATCAGCGCGACGCCCGAGCGGTTGAGATCGACATAGGACATGGTCGGATGCTGGTCGTGCATCGATTTGCCGGCGTCCTGCTCCAGATGCAGCCGCTCGATGCCGACGGTGATGCTGTCGCCGTCGTCGAGATCAACCTGCACCTCGCCCTCGCCGACCACCGGCGACTTGTACTGGCTGATCTGATAGCCCTGCGGCAGATCCGGATAGAAATAGTTTTTCCGATCGAACACCGAGCGCAGGTTGATCTTCGCCTTGAGCCCGAGGCCGGTGCGCACCGCCTGCTTCACCGCCTCCTCGTTGATCACCGGCAGCATACCCGGCATCGCGGCATCGACCAGCGAGACGTGGCTGTTCGGATCGCCGCCGAATTGCGTCGACGCGCCGGAGAAAAGCTTCGAGTTGGAGGTGACCTGGGCGTGGACTTCCAGCCCGATCACCATTTCCCAATCGCTGGTGGCGCCTTTAATGAGCTTCGCGGATTTGACAGGTGCGTTCATGGGGCGAGTTCTACAATGGACCGCGGGGCGAGAAAACCCCGGCGGAGTGCGGCTACGACGACGTCATCCTGAGGTGCGAGCCCCTTTGGGGCGAGCCTCGAAGGATCGCCGTCATCCTTCGAGGCTCCGTGCTTTGCACGTCGCACCTCAGGATGACGGCTTTCACTACATGCTCTTCATGAAGTCCCGCAGCGTCGGGTTGATGCGGAGCGCATCGCGCCCCGCGGCGATCACCTCGTCCACCTGCTGTTGCGGCAGATGAAAGCGGGTCGGCACATTGCCGAGTTCGGCGGCGCGCGCCGGATCGAGTTGGTCGAAGCCGATCCGGCCGACAAAGAATTTCAAGTCGCGACAGTTCCAGCCGGCCGGCGCGCCATAGCGCTTGCGATCCGCCGCGGACAGGCCGCAGCGCCATTTAATCAGCGCGTCCTGCCAGTCGGTCATGGTTCGCTCGAAAGCGGTGTAGCTGGCGCCGACGCTGGCATCGATAGTGGTGTCGATGGCCGCCTTGACCAGATCGATACCGGTCGGACCGTCGGCCGTCCGCACCCAATCGCCGGACAACCCGGCCTTGGCATCGACCACGAGGAACATCGAGCGCCGCAACTTCACCGCCTGCTGCGGCGTCAGCGGCCCATAAGGCGTGGTCGAGGATTCGCGCGAGATGGTGAAACCGGCAAGGCCGTAGTTATCGACGAGGCCGCCGTCGAGCAGCTTGATGTACGGCACCTTGCCCTCGCGATAGCGCAGGATGGCGCTGGCGAACGACCGCAGCATCGGCGAGGCATTGCGGTCGGCGGCCGAACGCGTGATCCACGACGGCAGCGGATCGGTGCAGGTGCCCGGATAGGCCTTCACGACAATCGGCGCGAAAGCGACCGGCACGGCGGCAGATGCGGCCACCGCGTTCGACAGCGGAAACTTGGTCAGGTCGCTGCAGATCGCGGTGAAGGCGGTGGCGCCGAACACGAACGGCACGCGATTGTAAATGTCGGACGCGTTGATCCAGACCCGCGGCGCGCCGACCTCGCGAAACTCACCGTACGTCGCGCCATGAAACAGATTGCGATCGAGCCACTGGGTAAAACCCTGCTGGTCGTTGATACCGCCACCCAGCGCACGCCCCATGGTGGCCAGCGACAGCGTGGTATTGAGCCCCTCTTCCGCGTTCTGCAACAGGAAGCGCTCGCGGAAGTCGGCCAGCGCCGCGCGCTTCTTCAAGCCGTAATAAGCTGCCGTGACCGAGCCGCCCGAAACGCCGGAAATGAAATCGAGCCGGTCGAGCAGCTTGTCGCCAGCGTGCGGCACCGTGATCCGGTCGAACTCCGACAGCACGCCGAAGGAAAAGGCCGCCGCGCGGGTGCCGCCGCCGGAGAACGCCAGACCGATCAGGAGGTCGTCATTGTCGGCGGCTTCTTCCTTGAAATTGAGATGAAGTTGATCGACCACGCTGCCGTTCGCAGGCTCATTGACCGGCATGTTGTGGACGGAGGCGCAACCGCCCAGCCACACGCTCACCGCCATCGCGCCAAGATATCTTGACCACCGCATGATCAACCGCCCTCCTTGTGGCGGTTATCGCCCAAACTCGGTTAACCGGTGCACAAGATGGCAGCATCGTGGCAACGGCAAGGCCATCATGGTTAATCGCAACGTCGTCCGTTCGCGCCGACAGTCCTAACCCCACCACCGCGCCGGAGTGAAATGCCCGGCAGCCTGCTCGATCACCTCGCCGAGCGAGAACAGCGTCTCCTCGTCGAACGGCCGGCCGATCAGTTGCAGGCCGAGCGGCAGACCTTGTGCGTCCTTGCCCGCTGGCACCGCGATGCCAGGCAGCCCAGCCATGTTCACGGTGACGGTGAAGATGTCGTTGAGATACATCTCGATCGGATCGGCGCCGGTCTTCTCGCCGATGCCGAACGCCGCCGACGGCGTCGCCGGCGTCAGGATGGCGTGGACGCCCTGCGCGAAGCAGTCCTCGAAATCCTTCTTGATCAACGTCCGCACTTTCTGCGCACGCAGATAATAAGCGTCGTAGTAGCCGGCGGAGAGCACATAGGTACCGATCATCACGCGGCGTTTCACTTCCGCACCGAAGCCAGCCGCACGGGTGTTCTCGTACATCTCGACGATGTTGTTGCCGTCGACGCGCGCGCCGTAGCGCACACCGTCGTAACGCGCGAGATTCGAAGAGGCTTCCGCCGGTGCGACAATATAATACGCCGGCAGCGCGTATTTGGTATGTGGCAGCGACACCTCGATCAGTTCGGCGCCCGCCGCTTTCAACCACTCCGCGCCCTGCGACCACAACCGGTCGATCTCGGGCGATATGCCGTCGAGGCGATATTCTTTCGGAACGCCGATACGCAGGCCCTTCACCGATTTGCCGATCGCCGCCTCGTAATCCGGCACGGCGCGATCAACCGACGTGGTGTCCTTCGGGTCGTGTCCCGCCATCGAACGCAGCAGGATCGCGGTATCGCGCACGGTGCGCGCGAACGGTCCCGCCTGATCGAGCGACGACGCAAACGCCACAATGCCCCAGCGCGAACAGCGGCCGTAAGTCGGCTTGATACCGACGATGCCGGTGAACGCCGCCGGCTGACGGATCGAACCGCCGGTGTCAGTGCCGGTCGCACCGAGACACAGGCCGGCCGCCACCGCCGACGCCGAACCGCCGGACGAGCCGCCCGGCACCAGTTGCGCGTCCGAGCCCTCACGTCGCCACGGATTGACTACCGGGCCGAAACAAGAGGTCTCGTTGGACGAGCCCATGGCGAATTCGTCGTTGTTGAGCTTGCCGAGCATCACCGCGCCGTCGCGCCACAGTTGCGTGGTGACGGTGGATTCGTAAGGCGGCTTGAAGTCGCCGAGAATTTTCGAGCACGCGGTGGTGC
>JBARXT010000172.1:0-4582 GCA_049647485.1 Xanthobacteraceae bacterium | reverse complement strand
GTGAAGGCGCGCTATCCGCAAGCTGCGGTGATGACGGCGGAGCCGACCGGCTTCGACGATCACGCCAAGTCGTTGCGCGCGGGACGGCGCGAGGCGCATGACGGCAAAAGCCGCACCATCTGCGATGCGCTGATGGCGCCGATCCCCGGCGAGGTGACATTCGCGATCAACCGCGCGCTGGGCGTGCTGGGTGTCGTTGCCTCGGACGACGAGGTCGGCGTGGCGGTCGGCACGGCGTTTCGTGAATTGAAACTGGTGGTCGAGCCGGGCGGCGCGGTGGCGCTGGCCGCGCTGCTGGCGGGTCGGTGTGAGGCGCGAGGCAAGACCATGGTGGTCGTGCTGTCGGGCGGCAACGTCGATGCTGACGTGTTTGCGCGGCTGATCGGCTGAAGGCGGCTTTTCCGCGTTGAGGACTTACGAGAACAGCGCGACCTTCTCCACCTGACTCAGGCGTTGGATAGCGGCGAAGCGGCCGGCGCCGGTGAGGCTGCGCGGCCGAATGGTGCCGTTGGCGATCAATGCCGCGCCGAGCGAGGCGGGGCTGTCCTTGCGAAGATCGAAGGCTTCGTCCAGCGACTCCGGATTGACGCTGAGATCCGCATCGATCGCGACCACGTCGTCGATGTCTTCCAACGCGTCGTCTTCGGTTTCCGGGTCCGGCGCCCCCATTTCCATCGCGATCATATCGAGCAGCGCGATATCGTGCGCGTCGTCGGCCTCGGCGATAGCGGACTCGTCCAAGAGGGAAGCCGCCATATCGGCGTTCGTGTCCGGCAAAATGCGTTCGTCGGCATCGGCGCCGGTTGTCACTGCCGGCTCGGGCATTGCGGGCGGGCCGACGGGCGGAGCAGGGGTCGCGACGGGCCGCGAAGGGGAAACCGCGTCTGCCACGATCCGCTGCGGTTGATGTTGCTCGCTGAAGGTCGACGACTCACCGTGGGTCGCCGTCGGATGGGGCGGAGCGTTGAAATCGGGATCGTTCCCGGCCGAAAAATCCGGCGCGGCGGCTCGCGGTAACGGCAATTCGCCGCCGGCCAATTCGTCGAGGCGGTGGATGAGATCGTCGAAGATCGCCGCGACCGACTCGCCAGGCGCGTTGGTCGTGAGTTGGTCGAGGCTGCGATCGATCGTGTTGGCCTGCGCGTCGAGCCCGTCGCAGATGCCGGCCTCCGTACCGAATTCACGAAGCGTCCACGCGATCTCGCGGATGGCGCGGATGCTGCGATAGGCGACGGCAAACTTGTCCGCGGTCGGCTGTCCCTGCAGCGCGGCGTTTGCCTGTTGCTTCGCCTGTTCGACGATGCCCCTGACCGCCACGAGCGTATCGGTCAGATCGACGGGTGTATCCTTTGCGCCGACGAGCGACCGTTCGATCCGCGCGACGGCATCGAGCACCATGCGGGTATCGGTATTGCGATTGCGCTTGGCGAACTCCGCGAGGAACCAGCGCCCCCGCGCGGTTTCCATGAAGACGTCATGGATGGCGGTATAGTCTGCCTCGCTTGGCGCGGCAGCGTCGACGGGGAATGATGACGGGGCATGCGCTTCGTCAGCCATGGTCATCTCATTGCGCTGACCGGCACGCGCCGACTAGTCCGAAACCGGTTTCGGATTGTCGTGTTTCCATGCCAATGTCCGAGGTGCACCATGCGACTTTCTAAATCCTGACGGCCTTGCAAATCCCCTAAAAGTCCGTGGCGTACTGGTAATAGCAAGCGCAACGGATTCGCTCCCACCTAACGATCAACATGATCCGCCCCGAATCGCAATTGAATTGATGGCACCCCGCCACGAAATCCCCACAGGAGGGGCGCTGGACGCGCAGCGATTCGCGATTCGTCTGGGGTTATTCTACGCCGCTGTGTTCGCCTTGATGGGCGTTCATTTGCCGTTTTTTCCGATCTGGCTTCAGGCCGTGGGGGTGACCCCCGCCTGGATCGGCGTGATGGTGGCGATTCCTTCGCTCACCCGCTTCACTGTATTGCCGCTGGTGACCGGCCTTGCGGAACGTCGGCAGTCGCTCAGGCAGGCGCTGATCGTCACGGCCCTGCTGACGGCGATCGGCTTTGCCGTGGTCGGTCTGTTTCACGCACCCATCGTGATCCTGATCGTGTTTGCACTGACGGCCAGCGCGTGGACGCCGATCCTGCCGCTGACGGATGCCTACGCGCTGCAAGGCGTGGCGCGTCACGGCCTGCACTACGGCCCGTTGCGGCTCTGGGGATCAACCGCATTTGTGTTGGGAACGTTGGGCTGCGGGTTGGTGGCGAATCATTTTGCGCCGATGCATCTGATCTGGATCATGGCCGGGCTGGCGATCTTTGGCGCGGTAGCGGCTTTTGCGTTGCAGCCGCTGACGACGCAAAAGGCCGGAATTGTGCGAGTCGGTGCGTGGCATATGCTCCGGCAACCGGCGTTTGCGGCGGTGATCGCCGCCGCGGCGCTGATCCAGGGCAGTCACGCGGCCTATTACGGTTTCGCATCGATCACGTGGCAGGCGTCCGGCCTCGGCGGGACGACCATTGCCGGATTGTGGACGCTCGGCGTGCTGACCGAGATCGCGATCTTCGCCCTGTCGCCGCGTTTCGGGGGCTCACCGGCGTTGCTGATCGCGATGGGCGGCCTTTGCGCCGTGTTTCGCTGGTCGGTGATGGCGCAGATGCCGTCACTGCCGGTGCTGGCTATGGTTCAGGCGCTGCACGGCGCGACCTATGGGCTGACGTTGCTGGGCACGATGGGATTGCTGGTGCGCATCGTACCGATGCACATGATGGCCAGCGCGCAGGGCTATCTGGCGGCGGCATCGGGCATCGTGATGAGCAGCGCGTCAATTCTGGCCGGCACGATGTATTCGCAACTCGGTGCGGACATCTACCACGCGATGGCATTGATGGCGGCGGGTGGGGTGGTTGTGGTGTGGCTGGCGCGACGGAGCCTGATGCAATCCGGTGAAACTCAACCCCACAGCGCCGCGTCAGGCGGATAGATCGTACTGCCGTCGTAGCGCAGGCCATGGTCGCGATCGGCCGCGAGCAGCAGCGGGCCGTCGAGATCGACATAGCGGGCACGTTGGGCCAACAGCATCGCCGGCGCCATCGCCAGCGACGTCGCCACCATGCAACCGACCATCACCTGCAACCCCAGCGCTTCCGCCGCCTCGGCCATCGCCATCGCCTCGGTGAGGCCGCCGGTCTTGTCGAGCTTGATGTTGATGGCGTCGTAGCGTCCGCGCAGAGCGGCGAGGGAGCCGCGATCGTGCACGCTTTCGTCGGCGCAGATCGCGATGCGTCGTTCGATCGTCGCCAACGCCTCGTCCTGACCGGCGGGCAGAGGTTGTTCGATCAAGGTGACGCCTGCATCGGCGCACGCCGCGAGATTCCACACGAGATTGTCGACACGCCAGCCCTCGTTGGCATCGACGATCAGTTGCGCGCCCGGCGCGGCACGACGAACGGCTTTGATCCGGGACGCATCGTCGTCAGAGCCGAGTTTCACCTTCAGCAGCGGCCGATGCGCGGCCGCACCGGCGGCCTTCGCCATCGCCTCTGCCGATCCAAGCGAGATCGTATAGGCGGTGGTGCATGGCTGCGGCCGCGGCTGGCCGAAGATGTCCCACGCACGCGATCCGGATATCTTGGCTTCGAGGTCGAGCAGGGCGCAATCGAGCGCATTGCGCGCCACGCCGGCAGGCAGCAACGTTTGCAGCGTCGTGCGATCCATGCCATCGGCCATGCGCGCCTGAAGCGACAGGATCCGGGCGAGGGTGCCGTCGGGCGTTTCGCCGTAGCGCGCATAGGGCACGCATTCGCCACGGCCCGAATGGTTTCCGGAATGGACTTCGGCGACCACCACCACCGCCTCGGTCTTGCTGCCGCGGCTGATTGTGAACGCCCCGGCGATCGGCCAGCGCTCGATGCGAGCTTGCAACATGGATGCGTGAGGCTGCGTCATCTGTCTCAAACGGCTCGGGGCGTCGCGCGGGATGCGCGACAGCTATCGCGATCCGGTATCGCGCGAATCGAATCTCACCCGCAAAATACAACAAGGCGGAGGCCATGACGCCCCCGCCTTGCTGTTATCGCTTCGAAACACTTCGACGGTCAGTTCAGCCGACCAGAGGCGTGGGCCAGCATGGTGTAGACCAGGCCCGTCTCCGAGATCAGATGGCTGCGCAGCATCGCCGGCCCGCGCTCGTCATGGGCCACGTCGTCGAGCAGGCGTTCGAACTCGGTGATGTAGCGATCCACCGTCTGCTTGAAGTTGCGATCGGACCGATACTTCCGCGCGACTTCGTCGAAGGTCTTCTGTCCCGCCGGCGTATAGAGCCGCTTGCTGAAGGCCTTGTTCTCGCCGCGCTGATAGCGATCCCACATCTCGGCGGCGAGGTTGCGATCCATCAGGCGGCTGATGTCGAGCGACAGCGTCTCCAGCGGATTGCCCTGGGATACGGGCGGCTGCGACGACCGCGATCGCGCGGCTTCGCGTTCATCCGTGATGGTGTCGGCCCGGTTGAGCAGATCCGACAGCCAGCCATCGCGATCGTCATTGGCCTCGCCGATGCTCGGGCTGACCGGCGGCGCCT
>JBARXT010000171.1:0-47511 GCA_049647485.1 Xanthobacteraceae bacterium | reverse complement strand
GTCTGACATCAACTGGAGCCGACTACTCAATCGACTCTACAATTATGAGGAGAAGATCGAGGTCTTCCTGCGCGGCGTCGTCGATGGGCAATATTCGTTCGTCGATTGAGCGAAAAGTACGCCATGTTTGCCAGGCTGTGTTGAAACCCCGCCGCGACGAACAGCGACACGGCAAGGAACACGGGGACGAACCTGTCGATGATCGTCCGCCCATGGTGGCGAAGAACGCTGCCAACCCACGAGCCAGTTTGCGAGCATCCCGGACAGGACGGTTTGGATCCATCCATTGATACCGCTGGTTTCGCGATATGCCATTTCAGACTGGTTCCCAAAACAAGTTGACATCCAGATGCATCTGGAGCGGATCAGGGCCCGGAATAAGAACTCTTGAGGTTGGATCATCCTCGAACTCAGCGGGCGCTCAATCACAGCCCCGCTGAGTTCGAACAGCGCTTTCAGTCCGACACCTCACAAGTTCACAGTCTTCAATCGTAGCGCATTGCCCACGACGCTGACTGAAGATAGCGCCATCGCCGCTGCAGCGATGATGGGTGACAGCAGCAATCCGAACGTCGGATAGAGCACACCGGCCGCGATCGGAATGCCGGCAGCGTTATAGATGAACGCGAAGAACAGGTTCTGCCGGATGTTGCTCATCGTCGCTTCGGAGAGACGGCGGGCACGAACGATTCCCATCAAGTCGCCCTTGAGAAGAGTGACTCCCGCGCTTTCCATCGCGACGTCGGTCCCGGTGCCCATCGCGATTCCAACGTCCGAGGTCGCCAAGGCAGGGGCGTCGTTGACGCCATCTCCGGCCATTGCAACGATCCGCCCCGCCTTCTGCAACTTGCTGACGACGGCGCTCTTCTGGTCCGGAAGCACTTCTGCCTCCACATCGGAGATGCCGAGCCGTTTCGCGACCGCATTTGCCGTGGTTCTATTGTCGCCGGTCAGCATAATGACCTTGATGCCTTCTGCCGCCAGCGCCTTCAAGGCGTCAGGCGTCGATTGCTTCACTGGATCGGCGATTGCAAAGAGTCCCACCAACTTTCCATCGAGTGCGATATTGATAACGGTTGCACCTTCACCGCGCAGGTTTTCGGCTTGTGGCTCCAACGTTTGTGTCTGGACACCTAACGATTTCAGATAGGCCGCATTGCCCAGCAGGATAGTCTTGCCTTCGACCTTTCCGGTCACGCCTTTGCCCGTCGGCGAATCGAATTCCTCCACGTTCGCCAGTGTCAGATCGCGCTCTTTGGCTGCGCGAACGATGGCGTCCGCCAGCGGATGTTCGCTCGATCGCTCGACGCTTGCCGCGAGACGCAGCAGGTCGTCCTCCAGAAAATCTGGAGAAGTTTCGATGGAAACGACCTTGGGCTTGCCTTCGGTCAAGGTGCCTGTCTTGTCGACCACGAGCGTGTCGACCTTTTCCATGCGTTCGAGCGCTTCGGCGTTCTTGATCAGGACGCCGACCTGTGCGCCGCGTCCGACGCCGACCATGATCGACATCGGGGTGGCCAGGCCGAGGGCGCACGGACAGGCGATAATCAGCACGCTGACAGCCGCCACGAGACCGAACGCCAGACGAGGCTCAGGGCCGATCATGGCCCAGACCACGAAGGCGACGAGCGCGGCCACGATCACCGCAGGCACGAACCAGCCCGCGACTTGATCGGCGAGACGCTGGATCGGCGCCCGCGACCGCTGCGCCTGCGCGACCATCTGTACGATTTGCGACAACACCGTATCGCGACCGACCTTCTCGGCCTGCATCACGAAGCTTCCAGATTGATTGAGGGTCCCGGCGATCACCTTGGCACCAGCATCCTTGGTGATGGGCATGGATTCTCCGGTCACCAGGGATTCATCGATCGATGAACGCCCCTCCAGAATGACGCCGTCGACCGGGACTTTTTCGCCGGGACGGACGCGCAATCTGTCGCCGACGTTGAGACCATCGAGCGGGACTTCATGGTCGGTGCCATCCTCCGCAACGAGGCGCGCCGTCTTCGGGGCGAGGTCGAGCAGGGCCTTGATCGCGCCCGACGTCGCCTCGCGGGCACGCAATTCGAGGACCTGCCCCAGCAGAACCAGAACGGTGATCACTGCCGCCGCTTCAAAATAGACGGCAACGGCACCATCGTGTCCGCGGAAAGCGGGAGGGAAGACATGCGCGGCGACGGTGGCGACGAGGCTGTAGACGTAAGCCACACCGGTCCCCATCGCGATCAAGGTGAACATATTGAGGTTGCGGGTCAGCAGCGATTGCCAGCCGCGCACGAAAAAAGGCCAGCCCGCCCAGATTACGACTGGGGTCGCAAAGACTAGCTGAATCCAGTTCGACAGGGTCTGGTCGACCCAGCCGTGGCCACCGACCAGGTGTCCGCCCATCTCGAGAACGACGGCGGGCAACGCGAGCACGAGACCGATCCAGAACCGCCGGGTCATGTCCGCCAGTTCGGGATTGGGTGGCGCATCCAGTGTCGCCACATCCGGCTCGAGCGCCATTCCGCAGATGGGACAGCTGCCGGGTCCTATCTGCCTGATCTCCGGATGCATCGGGCATGTGTAAACGGTGCCTTCCGGAACGGTCGCCTTCATCGCCGAGGCCTGCGACTTGTCGAGGTACTGCTCCGGGGCCGTGGCGAACTTGGTGCGGCAGCCAGCCGAACAAAAGTGGTGGGTGCGGTCGTGGTAATCGAACCGGTGCTTGCTCGTCGCCGGATCGACGGTCATCCCGCAGACCGGATCCACGACCTTTCCATCTCCGGAGACGGGATGATGGTGGTGCTCATGAGCACGGTGACCATGGTCACCGTGACCGCCGCCGCAACATGCCGCCTTGGTTTCGTCGGGACCCGGGGCTGCCATCGCCTTCGAGGAGCAGCCGCATTCGCCTGTGGAATTTGCCTTTTCCGGACCGCTCATCTAAATCTCCTGCGTGGCTTGCAACCCATACCCTGTAGGGGTATATAGAGCGAATGCGAAAAGACATCAAGACGTCCTGCCAAAAACGCCTGAGCCGGATCGAGGGACAGGTGCGCGGCCTTGCCAAGATGGTCGAAGAGGACCGCTATTGCATCGATATCGTAACGCAGATCTCGGCCGTTCGTGCCGCGTTGCGGCGCGTCGAAGAGGAGGTCCTGAAGGATCATGTCTCGCACTGTGTCGAACACGCGATCGCGAGCGGCGACAAGGCGGATCAGCGCCGCAAGATCGCGGAATTGATGGCGGTGGTCGGACGTGCGGAACGATGATCGTCTCGTCAGGTCAGGTTCCATCTTGGCGGCCCGAGATTTCGCAGTTATGATTCCGAATCCGAGCACGGCAAATTGAAAGTATTGACGCGTTTATGTTAACCGGACTCACCAGAACGCAGCGGCAGAGGACAGGGTGGCTGGTTGCCTTGGCTTATCTGTTTTGCGTGCTGGCCCCGACGCTTTCTTTCGCGTTGCCGGGCGGTCATGCGACGCCCTATTGCCTGACCGACGAAGATCACGTACCCGGCATGGTCCATGTGCACGACGAAGGCATGGCGCACGTCCACAAGGATGGGCATGCCCATCATCATTCCGGCGTCCAGACCCAGGCTGATTCATCCGCGGACCATGATGCGAAACCCGCCGCGTTGAAGAGCGATTCCGGCCCGGCAAAGGCGCCGCATTCGGTGGACGGCAAGTGCTGTGGCCTGATGTGCGTCACGGCGCTTCCTGCCACGCTCGTTGGCGTTGCCAAACCGTCGGCACCGAAGGCCGTCCGGGTGTCCGATAATTATCGGAAACTGACGGACAACGCGCCCCCGCAGCGCTATCGCCCCCCCATTTCCTGACCTGACCAAGCATGACGCGGTGTTGCGCCCGTTCGGGGGCACGCGCACCTGTGGTCCATCGTCAGTTCAGGAAAGTCTTATGTCAGCGCAAATTGGGGCGACTGCCGCCGCCGTTGGTTCGGTGGTGCGCGGAATATTCGGAATCAGATTCGGGACATTCGCAGGGGTGGCTGTTGCGGCCCTGATCTTGGGCGGCTGCGCGGTACCGCTGGCGCCGCTCGTCGGCGCGGACCCCGCCGATCCCGGGGCAAAGGTCGCGGGCGTCGGCTACCGGTCGACCATCGCCCCTTACGCCAGCCTCCGTCCGACGACACCCTCCGGCTGGAAGCAGCAGAACCAGAGCGTCACGCCGTCACCCAAATCCGGGCATGAGCATTAGGAGCACGTCATGAAAATCATCAATGGCGTGCCGTTCCATCAGAGCCTCCGCCGCCATCGGTCGGCGTTGGCGCTAACCGTGTCCCTTCTTCTTTCCGGTTGTGCGACGTTCTCGCCGGATCGTGGAATGGGCGTCGTGTCCGATATCGCTGGCCAGACGATCAAGAAGGACGTGGTCGCGATCCGCTCCGTGGACGAAGCCCAGCAGGCCGACGATGCTGTCAAGCGGCTGCTGCGCCGAGCGCTCAATGTCGATACCGCCGTCCAGGTCGCGTTGCTCAACAATCGCGGCTTGCAGGCCGCGTACAACGAATTGGCGTTGGCGGAAACCGACCTCGTCCAGGAAAGCCTTCCGCCCAATCCGACATTCTCGATTTCGCGAATATCGGGCGGCGGCGCCGTCGAAATCGAACGTCAGGTGGTCGGGGACATTCTTGCGTTGGCGACGCTGCCGTTCCGTTCCGAGATCGCCAAGAGGCGATTCCACCAGGCGCAATTGCGGGCAGCATTGGAGACCTTGAGGCTCGCGTCCGATGTGCGGCGATCCTACTACCGCGCCGTCGGCGCTAACGAGATGGTCGGCCTTCTCACAGATGCCAAGTCCACGGCGGAGGCGACCGCCAAGCTGGCCTCAAAACTGGGTGAAACCGGTTCGCTCAACAAGCTCGATCAGGCCCGCGAGCAGGTCTTCTACGCGGAGACGACAGCCGATCTCGCTTCGGCACGTCAGGAGGCGACCAGTTCGCGTGAACGTCTCGCACGACTGATGGGGCTTTGGGACGGCGAACTTACGTTCCGCCTGCCCAAGACGCTTCCGCCATTGCCACGACGTCCTTCCGCTCTGCCGTCGATCGAAGTGGATGCAGTGACGCACCGGATCGACCTGCAGATCGCACGCATCGAACTGGATGCGCTGGCGAAATCGCTCAATCTCACGGAAGCGAGTCGTTTCGTCACGCTGCTCGATGTTGCAGGAATCGCGAAGACCACCAGGGATCCCGATGGCTCCCGGTTCCGTGAACGCGGCTTCGACATCCAGTTCCAGATCCCCATCTTCGATGGCGGCGAAGTCCGGGTGCGACAAGCGAGCGAGACCTACAATCAGGCCTTCAATCGCCTGACCGAGAAGGCGATCAACGTGCGCTCGGAAGCACGAGACGCGTACCGGACGTATCGATCGAGCTACGAGATCGCCCGGCAGTATGAGCGCGAGGTGCTGCCGCTCCGGAAGATCATCACCGAAGAAATGCAGCTGCGCTTCTCGAGCATGCAGGTCGATGTGTTCGCGCTGCTGACGGAAGCGCGCCAGCGCATCGCGTCGCTGCGGGCCGGAATCGATGCCAAGCGCAGCTTCTGGCTCGCCCAATCTGATCTGCAGACCGCCGTCAACGGCGGCGGCTCGGGAGAAACACAAATAGAGTCCCGTCCGACGACCACCGCCCAGGCTGGCGGCGGCGGCGGTCATTGATGGAGGCCAACATGCTATCGCGAAGAGGATTTCTGGGAACGGCGGCGCTGGTCGGCGCCAGCGCCGTCAGCGGCCGCGTGCAGGCGGCCAACATTCCGGAAGCGCCGATCATGGACAAGGTGACGATGCAGCCGCCGCTGCATCCGACCAGCGGTCCGGATTACCGTCCGGTCGTCACGCTCAACGGCTGGTCGCTTCCCTGGCGAATGAACGGCGACTGGAAGGAGTTTCATCTCGTCGCTGAACCTGTCGTCCGCGAATTCGCGCCCGGCATGAAAGCCAACCTCTGGGGCTACAACGGTCAGGCACCGGGGCCGACGATCGAGGCGGTCGAGGGCGACAAGGTCCGCATCTTCGTCACCAACAAATTGCCGGAACACACGACCGTGCATTGGCACGGCATGATCGTGCCGAACGGCATGGACGGCGTCGGCGGACTCAATCAGCCGCATATCAAGCCCGGCAAGACCTTCGTCTACGAGTTCGAGATGAAGAACAGCGGGACGTTCATGTACCACCCGCACTCCGACGAAATGGTCCAGATGGCGATGGGCATGATGGGGATGTTCATCGTGCATCCGCGCGACCCGTCCTTCCGCCCGGTCGATCGCGACTTCGTCTTTATCATGAGCACCTACGACATCGATCCCGGCACCTACCTGCCGAAGGTCAACGAGATGACCGACTTCAACATGTGGACATTCAACAGCCGGGTGTTTCCGGGCATCGACCCGCTGCCGGTGCGGCTCGGCGACAAGGTACGAGTGCGGATCGGCAATCTCACCATGACCAACCATCCGATCCACCTGCACGGACACCATTTCGCGGTGACCTGCACGGACGGCGGCTGGGTTCCCGAAAGCGCGCAATGGCCGGAGACGACGACCGACGTACCTGTCGGCGCGGTTCGTGCGTTCGACGTCGTCGCCGACAATCCCGGGGACTGGGCGTTTCACTGCCACAAGTCGCACCACACCATGAACGCCATGGGCCACGACATGCGCAACATGATCGGCGTCTCAAAGAAGGACTTGGCGAAAGCGGTCGGCAAGCTGGCGCCCGACGCTATGGTGATGGGGTCGACGGGCATGGCGATGGGCGAGATGGAGATGCCCGCGCCGGACAACACGCTGCCGATGATGACAGGCTCCGGACAATTCGGGCCGATCGAAATGGGCGGCATGTTCACGGTGATGAAGATCCGCGAAGGCATGGCAAGTGACGACTATCGCGATCCAGGGCCGTACAAGAACCCTGAGCGTACGGTTGCTTACGAGGTCGATGCGACAGGAGCCCCAGTCCCCGCGTCGTCAAAACCGAAGGCGATGCCTGACGACATGAAGGGCATGAAAGGAATGAACATGAAGGGAATGAATGGCATGAAGGGGATGTAGTTGGCTGCGATCTCTCCACGCTGAGCGGGTAGGATCGGAAAGTCCGACCGCAGGCGGCACCAACACGTACTCTCGAACATCAATTATAGCTGCGTCCGAAGCATGACGCATGGAGACCTATCGATGAAGCGAATAATACTCGGGGCCAGCCTTTTCGGCTTGATGGTACTGTTCGGAGGCGGTGCATTCATCGTCTCTGGAGCTTACGAAATTGGCGCTGATGTTCCGCATTGGAATATTACCAGCAAAGTGCTGGAAGCCGCACGCGATCGGGCGATCGCGGTTCGCGCACGCGATATCAAGGTGCCCGATTTGGCCGACGAACAATTGATTCTGAAGGGAGCGGGGCAGTACGCCGCGATGTGCGTGGGCTGCCATCTTGCGCCCGGCAAAAGCGATTCGGAGATCCGGCCCGGCCTGTATCCGCAGCCGCCCAATCTCTCGCAAACGAAGCTCGATCCAAGGACCGTCTTTTGGGTGACGAAGCACGGCTTGAAGATGACGGCGATGCCCGCATGGGGATTAGGTCATGATGACGATACGATCTGGAGCATCGTTGCTTTTGTCCAAAAATTGCCGGGTATGTCGCCGCAGGACTACAAGGACATCGTTGCCAAGGCGCCGCCCGACGAAGAAATGGGGTCTATGGATCAAGGTGGCGGCGGCAATCAACATCAACACGGTAGCGAACCACATCAGCACGGCACAAAGCCTGAGCCCTCAAAAGGTGTAGGACAACAGCCATGATCAATTATCCGTATCACTTGCACGGCCACCACT
The DNA here is from genome assembly GCA_049647485.1 of Xanthobacteraceae bacterium. Classification (GTDB taxonomy): domain Bacteria; phylum Pseudomonadota; class Alphaproteobacteria; order Rhizobiales; family Xanthobacteraceae; genus 62-47. The sequence continues at coordinate 39,662 of JBARXT010000171.1, read as the reverse complement.
TCGCGGTGACACGGACGGCGGCTGGGTGCTGGGATCGCGACGATGGATGTTCCTATCGAGCCGCTTTCAACATCGCCGACAATCCCGGCGGCTGGGCGTTCGCCTACCGCGAGCCGGCGGTTCGCTTCACTCCGACCGTGCCGATCATTCCCGCTTCGCGATGACCGAGAGTCGGATAGGAATGTTCGAACAAGCCGCGCGATATTTGTCATGCAGGGTGATGTTATGAACGAACGCCAGATCGACTGCGTGCCGGACGACGGATGGCACGCGGCGATGGGGACGTTCGCCGACGTCCACTACGAGCAGACGGCAATCTACGGCTCCGGACAACGGGGCGAACGATCGAGCCATATTCTGCTGCGGCGCGAGAGCACTCCCGTCGCAGGTGCCCGGATCGGATTGTATCTCGTGCCTTATCTCGGCCGCGGCATGGCGCTCATGCGCTTCGCGCCGTTCTGGCGCCCCTTTGACGTTGCTCCCGACCCGGAGCACTACCGGACTGTGGTGGGAGCGTTGGTGGACGAATATTGTCGGCGGCGAAAGCTTTACCTCGTCCTCCGTCCGCGTCCCCATCCGGACTTCTATCCGATCGAAGCGCAAATTCTGACCGAAATGGGTCTTACGGACTCCAAGTCATCGATGCTTGACCGCTATTTCGTCGATGCGTCGCTCGACGAGGCGGAGCAGCAGAAAAGCCTGGATCAGCGATGGCGCTATAATCTCCGCAAGGGTCTTGCGCACGGCCTTGACGTTCGTATCGGTGACGCTCCGGCCGACATCAAGACCTTCCAGGAGATCTATGCCGAGATGGTTCGGCGCAAGAACCTGAACTATCCGGGCGTCGATTTGCCCGCATCCATTCCGGACCTGATGCGGCTTCCGGAACGAATGAAGATGCGCATTGCCTTGGCGTATCACGATGGAAAGCCGATCGGCGGGATCGCTTTCAGCGTCGTGGGCGATCTCGCCTACTACGTCTTCGGGGCGACCAGCGACGAGGCGACCGCACTGAACGCCGGATACGTCCTGCAATGGCACGTCATGCGCTGGCTGCGGGAAAACACGAAGGTGCGCTGGTACGAACTCGGCGGTCCCGGTGATCCGGGAATCCGGCAATTCAAAAAGGGACTCGCGGGCAAACGAGGCGTTCTGCTTGCCGTCCGTGAATTTCACTACTGCCCCGATGTGACCGCGCGCGTGGTCGTGGGAGGACTGTTCGCCCTCCGTGACGCACGTAACAGGATCCAGCGCTGGCAGCGTGAAAGAAGGCCTTCCGAGGGAAGGCGAAGTAACTGAAGAGGAGTGAAAATGAAAACACGCAACTTCATCGCGGGAATTGTCGCGATCTCTTTCGCTTTGTCGTCAGCCGCTGTAATGGCGCAGGCCGACATGGCCAAGGGCGAAGTCAAGAAGATCGACGAGTCCGCCGGCAAGATCACCTTGAAGCACGGGCCGATTAAGAACCTCGACATGGACGAGGACGGCATGACGATGGTGTTCCGCGTTCAGGACCCGGCGATGCTCAAACAGGTCAAGGTCGGCGACAAGGTGCAATTCCAGGCCGAACGGGCAACGGCTGGCATCACCGTCACCAAGATCGAGAAGCAGAAATAGCACCCGGCTTTTCGACGCCGTCGGCCTCAGGTTCGGCGGCGTCGAATGCGGCGGAGCAGGAGTTTTAGGATGGAGGGATCGTTGCGTCGTAACAATGGGGCCGATGCAGAGTTTTTCTACGACCGCCAGAGCGGCAACCTAAGTGGGGCAAGCCTGGTCGACCAAATGGCGGTCTACGCACTGCAGATCGGCTCCGTCGTTACGCGGCCGTTCGGTCACCGCGGTTACGGATGGGGGTGCGACGTGGTTTCCAGCGCCGTCGCGCAACGCGACATCGTCGGTGGATTGAATGGCAACCGGTATCGCTGCGTGAACGCGGCCATCGGCGGCAGCACAGGCGGATTCGTGCGTGTCGCGGGACGACGACATGAGGCATTTTCGACTTATGCGGTTGCGGATGACGATCACGGAGCGGTGAGACGAGTCTCGCTCGACGGCCTACTTGGCAGCGTCCTCGATGCACAGGCGCCGACGGTCATCAAGCTGGATGTCGAAGGGGTAGAGATCGAAGCAATCGAAGGCGCAAAGAACTTGTTGTCCGGAGATTCGCTTTTGATCTGCGAGGATCACGGCTCGGATCGGGCGCACGGTGTTTCGTATCATTTGATGAATGAGGCCGCGTTGAGGCTCTACATCTTCGACCCCGCCGATTGTCATTTCGTTCGCGTCGAAGGTCCGGCGGTGCTGGATCGCGTGAAGCGATATCGTTGGGTCGGCTACAACGTATTCGCCACGCGAAGCTCGGTTTGGGAAGACCGATTGCAGTCTGCGCAATGGATTTGCCGATGACCGAGGGCGACATGCGGTGCGCACCGAATGCAGGTTCGCCTAGCGGAGGCACGGTCGAAGGCCATGGAGTACGCAGATCATCATCCTTGGGGCGCGACTTGCGGCTGGATCTGTTCCGCGGACTGGCGAACTGGGCGATCTTCCTTGATCACATTCCGAACAATACGGTGGCATGGGTGACCACGCGAAACTACGGCTTCAGCGATGCCGCGGACGTTTTCGTGTTCATTTCCGGTTACACCGCGGCGTTCATCTACGCACGCAGGATGGCCGCGCAGGGATATCTCGCGGGGACGGCCTTGCTGATCCGCCGGGTGTGGCAGCTCTATGTGGCGCATGTCCTATTGTTCGTGTTCTACGCCGCGGCGATCGGCTACGTCGCGCAGGACTACGGACATTCCCACTTGCTGGATGAGTTCAACGTGGCCGGGCTGATAGAGCGACCGGTGGCGACGCTCACACACGGCCTCCTTCTCCAGTTCAAGCCGCTTAATCTGGACGTCCTGCCCTTATATATCGTGTTGATGGCGGGCTTTGCCCCGTTGCTGATGCTGATGATGCGGACTCCGAATACGGCGCTGGCTGCCGCAATCGCGGTCTATTTGCTGGCCCGCCATTTCGGCTGGAATTTTCCGGCCTATCCCGCGGGCGGCTGGTACTTCAATCCATTCACATGGCAGCTTCCGTTCACGATGGGAGCATGGGCGGCGTTGGGCGGCGCCGCCCGGGCGCAAGCGTTGGCTCGGACCCGAACAGTCCTGATCGCGAGCATTGCATTCGTGGTTTTCGCATTCGTCGTAACAGTTGGTGCTCGCCTTGATGTATCGACGTTGTCACCCCTGTTCGATGTTCTCAGTGAGAAAACCAATCTTGCACCCTACAGGATTGTTCATTTTCTGGCGCTTGCGGTGATCGTGGTTCACCTCGTTCCGCGAGACTGGAACGGCCTTCGTTCGAGCCTGGTTCGTCCGATCATCGTATGTGGTCAGAGGTCGCTGGAGGTTTTCTGCATCGGGATTTTTCTGTCGTTCGTCGGACATTTCATTCTGGAGATGTATTCGGACCGTATGCTTACCCAGATCGGGGTGAGCGTCGGCGGACTTCTGCTGATGACGGCCGTCGCGCTCTATCGGACCTGGTCCCGAACGCTTGATGTCCGCGCACCCAAACTATCGGTAACGCCCGCCGCAATCGGGCCCAAAGGAGGGAATGAATGACGAACCAAAGGACTTTCGCGTTTTGCGGCGCAGGCGACATAGCTGCGAAGAACGATACGACGTCTCGGACGTTTAAAGGACAACCGGTAACCAGCCTACGGTCGATGCGAATCAATACGCGCAGCGACTGGGCTTAAGCGAGGTCTCTATGATTGCGCTTCCTTATGATTATTTCCTGATCGCATGGTTCGTCATCGCGGTTGCCTCCGCCGCGTACGTCGCCTTCGACCAGTTCAACGGCAATCCTGAGCCGACGGTGATGAAGTGGGGCTTCATCCTCGTCACGCTCTACATGGGACCGTTCGGTCTGCTACTTTACGTGCTGGCGGACAAAGAGCCGCATCCCGGCGAGCATGAGCGGTTCACCTCTCCGCTGTGGAAGCAGGGGATTGGAAGCACCATCCATTGCGTCGCCGGCGATGCCACTGGGATCATCCTCGCGGCCACAATAACGGCGCTCCTGGGCCTTCCGATGTGGATCGACCTGATTGTCGAGTACGTTGCCGGGTTCACGTTCGGCCTCTTCATCTTCCAGTCCCTGTTCATGAAGAAGATGATGGGCGGAACGTACTGGGAGAACGTGCGCAAGAGCTTCATGCCCGAGTTCATCAGCATGAACGCCATGATGGCGGGAATGGCGCCGACGATGAGCCTGCTGATGATGGGCCGTGACATGCGCGCCATGGACCCGCTCGAACTGGTCTTCTGGGGCGTGATGTCGCTCGGCGTCATGGTCGGGTTTGCGACGGCGTACCCGTTCAACGTCTGGATGGTGAAGAAGAAGATCAAACATGGTCTGATGACCGTGCGGGCAGAGGGCGGGGCGTCGCAGCCGCGTCAGGAAGCATATGGGAAACAGAGCGAAGCCGGACACCATGGCGGAATGCAGCATGGGGGCGGTCACCGGATGGGCAGCGAGGCCACGGTCCCGCAGTTGGTCGCGTTGGCCGGGGTAACTTCGTTTCTTCTGATCTCCGGAATGGTGGTGCCGGGATTTTCTGTGAACCTGGGTCTGAGCGTCCGCGACGTAGACGGCGCCATCATGCCTCCGGGCATGATCAACACCTTCGATCTTCCGGGCGAGGCGATGAAGGACATGGCGGCGGTCAAGCCAAGGCAGGTCGTCTATAAGGCGCCGCCCGATGCCAAGGGCGACCGCGTGCTCGAACCGCGCGTCGAGAACGGGGTCAAGGTATTCGATATCGAAGCTTCCATCATCCAATGGAACATTCTGCCGGACGTTGCGGTCGAAGCCTACGCCTACAACCGCCAGGTGCCCGGACCGCGGTTGCAGTTGACCGAGGGCGATCACGTCCGCATCAATTTCCACAACGCGCTTCCGGAAACCACGACCGTTCATTGGCACGGGCTGATCGTCCCGAACGAGATGGATGGTCCGGCGAAGATCACCCAGAAACCGGTGCCGCCCGGCGGATCCTACACCTACGAATTCACGGTCGGGCAAAGCGGCACGTATTTCTATCACAGCCACGACCATCCGGATCGCCAGCAGGCGCTGGGACTCTACGGCGCGTTGCTGATCGCGCCCAAGGACCCCGGTGCCGAAGTCAAAGCCGACCTCGATTACACGATCCAGCTGCAGGAATGGCTCAAACGCGAGTGGTTGACCTATCCGGCCATGCTGATGGAGGGAGCGTTCCCGAACTATTTCACCATTAACGGCAAGGCCTATCCCTCGACCGATACCGTTGCCATGAAGGTCGGTCAAACCATCAAGTTGCGATTCATCGGCACCAACAATAATTTCGTGCATCCTATGCATGTTCACGGCGGACCGTTCGAGGTCGTTGCCGTCGATGGCGTAACCCTGAACGAAGGTGCCAGATATCAGGCGGACACCGTCAATGTCGGACCCGGCCAGCGTTATGACGTTATCTGGACAGCGCGCAAACCCGGCAAATGGCTGGTGCATTGCCACATCCCGCATCACACGGCGAACAACAATGTCGAGCAGCAGGGCGGCGGAGGCCTGATGCTCGTTCTCGACGTGAAATGAGCTTCCGCTTCACCGCAAACAGGAAAACAAATGTCGAAGGCTTCAACGATCGCCATTGCATTGATCGCAGCAATCTTTTCAGGCGGAGCAGCCGTTGCTCATCCGCAACTCGAGACCTCCGAACCCGCCGCTGGCGCGACGACGTCGTCGCCCAAGCAGATCAGGATCACCTTCAATGAAGTGGTGATACCGAAATTCTCCGGAATCGAAATCAAGGACAAAGCGGGCCGAACGATTGCGACCGGGAAATCCCAGGCAGACCCGGCCGACAAGAAGCGGCTGGTGGTCCCGGTGAAGGAGGAATTGTCTCCCGGCGAGTACAAGGTCGATTGGCACGCCGTCTCGGACGACACCCATCGCGTCAAGGGCACCTATTCGTTCAGCGTGACCCGCTGATGATCGAAGCCGGACTCATCATCGCGCGGTTCTTGCACTATCTGGCGACAACGGCCCTCGCGGGGCTGTCGTTGTTTCCGCTCTATGCCTACGCGGGAGCCGAACCGGGCGTCTTGGGCCGCTGGCGGCAACGCTGGATTTTGTGGATCGCCGTTGCAGCACTGTTCAGCGGCCTATGCTGGTTTGCGTTTGCGGCCGCGAATATGAGCGGCAGCATGGCTGATCTCCTCGATGCGGAGACGCTGTGGGCGGTCGTCCACGACACGGGTTTTGGTACTGTTTGGACTCTGCGCATGCTCCTTGCGACCCTCATGGTTGGCGTGGCGGCCCGGGGTCTCCGTTCGAAGGGGACGGCGTATCATCAGAATTGGATGATGCCACTCCTGGCCGCAATCCTTTTGGCATCGTTGGCGGGGACGGGTCACGCCCAGATTGAGGAAGGCTGGGCTGGCGTCATGCACATTGTTGCCGATGCCGTACATCTTCTTGCCGCCGGAGTCTGGCTCGGCGGCCTCATTCCATTGGCGTTGATCCTGCATCGCTACCTCGGAACGGACCTGAACGTCGGACCGAAGGACATGGATCGAATTCTGATGCGGTTCTCCGGCATGGGATATCTTGCAGTCGCCGCGTTGATCGGGTCCGGCTTCGTCAATAGCTGGTTTCTGGTCGGATCGCTGTCCGGATTGCTGAACACGCCGTACGGCCAAATCCTTCTCGGGAAGCTTGCCCTGTTCGGTGGAATGCTCGCGCTTGCGATTGCGAACCGATTCTGGCTCGTTCCGTCGATGGGCAGGATTCGAAAGGATGCGGCCGAGGGATTGACGAGGTCGTCCGCCAGGCTGCGCAACCACGTGCTTGGAGAGCAGTTCTTGGGATGGATGGTTCTCCTGGCGGTCAGCATTCTCGGCACGATGCAGCCGGCCGCCGGGTAGTGACAATGGGATTATGTAAAGGATGATCCGCTTGGAAGGAGGCTCAAGATGAACACAGGTAACTTATCGCGGCGGAGCGCACTGGGAATTGTCGCGGTGGCATTGATCGCTCCGGCGGTTTCCGACGCTGCACAGAGCACCATTATCCGTGTTCACAAGGATCCGAGTTGCGGTTGCTGCTCAGGCTGGGTGCGGCATCTGGAATCTGCGGGGTTCAGCGTCGCGGTTCAAGAAGAGAGAAACCTTCAGGGCATCCGAAAGCACTTGAGCGTCCCGACCGATCTCGCCGCATGCCATACGGCCGAGGCGGGCGGGTACGTCATCGAGGGACATGTTCCGGCGGCGGCTATTCAGCGCCTATTGAAAGAGCGCCCCGTTGCGACAGGCGTGGCGGTCCCGGGAATGCCAGTGGGGTCGCCCGGTATGGAGGGCGGCACGCCCGAACGATATGCCGTTGTTCTGTTCGGGCCGGGCGGTCGACGCGCGTACATGGAATTCGAAGGCGTGCGTCCCGTTGGGTGAAGTGGTGCGAGCAGCCAAATATTTAGCTGGACCTACTTGTCGGTAATTGGCTGCATCGACCTTGTATGTTGTGCCGTCTCATCCATGGGTTTTGATATTAATCGCTGACGCAGACGGTCAATGCGTACTTCAATTGAAGTCGAGATGGTTCTGCGCGCGCGCATAGCAGGTCGCTCGATTAACAGCCACGATGGAAGTGCGACAGCCATGGCCAACATCAGCGAAAGCAGTGTTAGCAACCAAACGCTGATGCTTGGCTGCACCAACATCAATGTTTGTGTGATTGGCCAGCCGAATATGTAAATGCCATAGGAAAGATCGATGCGATTGGTGAGGCTGCGCAGACGACCGATGGGCAGTTTTCCAAGCCAGACAATTGCGTACCCTGTCGCAAAAAGCGAAACGATGCGCTCAAGAGGAGATCCAATCGTAAGCCAAAACAAAACGGATACTGCGCCCACCCCGAAGGCAGACAAAACGATCTGGCTCCGGAAAACATAAAATCCGATGCCTAGAGAAAAACACAACCAAAAGCGCGCCGCCTGATCGAGAGGGGTTGTGTCGTGTCCGAAACGAACGAACAGAACTCCTCCCGCAATAGCCCACGAGAGGCCGAGCAGCCAAGCAAACCGCCGTTTGGTCAGAAACCCAAGCCATCCGACAAATGCGAGCAACAAATAGCACGCCGCTTCATACTTCAGCGTCCAGATCGATGCATTCATGACGGAAGGATGTGGGTTCTCGCCGAAAACGCCGGGCAAACCTGTGGCCGCGGAACCCAGAAGCAGGGTGCTCAAGCCGTACCGCCAAACACGGGTGTCCGACAGGAATTGCGTCGGTGTGCAAGTCGTAACGATTGCTCCTACGAGGACCAGGAGCAGTGCGCAGACCCCGAGTGCAGGAAATATTCTGAGGCCGCGCGCAATCGTAAACTCAGTGATAGAGGGCGATTTAGCGAAACTTCCGGCAACCGTTAAGCCGGACAGAACGAAAAACACATTGACGGCATGATCACCCAGATTGAAGTAGGTGATGCTCGAAAGGATTTCATCGGCCTTGTGACCAGAGTGTAAGAAAACTGCATGAGAAATGACCACGGCCGAGGCGGCCAGTAGACGTAACAGGGTAAAGTTGTTCTGTTTCGGATCAAGAATGTCTCCGACACGGGTTAGTGCCATCTTCCCACCTATTTGAACGGCGTGATGTGCCGGATCGTTACGACATGAACCGCCGCTTCAATCATCAGCAAGAAGTGCGCCAACGGTATGAATCTACGAGGACGCGAGCGAGCTGAGAGACTTGATCGGAAGCGGGTCGCCGACCTCTCTCATCGGAAAGGCGACGACCGAGCGCCCCTGAAATCTTAACCGACAGGCATTTCTGAAAGGTTGAATTGAAGGCACGCCTGTCCAGGCAGTCATTTGCCAAATATTCACTTTGGGTTTTCCAGCTCCAGCGTCGTTCCTGGCTTCGTGCGACTGTTACAATTGCTGCCCCTAATCGAAACAGGTTTTCGACAACCGCGGCCATGGCCGCAGTTCTCGAATACGACTCGTTCGCGGCCAGGGCTTGTGCGATCCGATTCCGTCCGCCGCGTGCGTCAAGGCGCCGGCGTGATCGACTGGACGGTATAGGTGCCGCCGGAGCCGCTCAGGGTGAAATTGACCTTGTCGCCGGTCTTCACCTTTGCGAGATCGACCGACGGTGCAACCGCGAACTCCATCGTCATGGCGGGCCAGTTGATGGCGGGAATCGGACCGTGATCGAAGGTGATCTTGTGATCCGCGGCGTTTAGCGCCGTGACCGTACCGGTGGCGGTCGCGCTCTTTGCGGCCTTCGCGTCGCTCATCGGCGCCATCTTCTTCATGTCAGACATGCCCGTGCCGCCTTGCGCGGACGCGGAGCCTATCTGCAGCGTCAGGGTTGCGCTGATTAGCGCGGCGGCAAGAACCCCGGGACGCGAGGTCCAGCGATGGTTGTCGACGAAGTACATAGATATTCTCCTGTTTGGCTTGATGATTGGCAGAGACCACGAGGGCGTGGGTTGCTGGTGATGAACGATTGAACGGGAGCCGCTAGGACCGTCTTCGCGTCCATTGCCGCCGTTTCCGACGCGCAATTCTGTGAGGCCGCTCTTCCATCATTGCACGTTCTCCGCACGATGCAGGTCTAGCGTCGGCGTCAAATTCCGATGTCCACCGTCTTTCTCTTCGCCGTGCCACGGCGAGGCTGGCAACCCGTATCCCTTGACGATCGCAAAGATGGCGGGAATGACCACGAGGGTCAGCACGGTCGACGAAACCATGCCGCCAATCATCGGCACGGCAATGCGCTGCATGACCTCCGAGCCGGTCCCCGTGCTCCAGAGAATCGGCACCAGGCCCGCCATGATAGCGACGACCGTCATCATCTTGGGCCGCACCCGGTCCACCGCGCCGACCATGATCGCGTCGTACAGATCGACGCGCGTGAAAGGCTCGCAGGTAGCCGCGCGTTCCGCCTTCAATTCGGCCATGGCCTGTTCGAGGTAGATCAGCATGACGACGCCGGTCTCGGCCGCGACGCCGGCCAACGCGATGAAGCCAACGGCGACGGCGACCGACATGTTGAATCCCAGCCACCACATCAACCAGATGCCGCCGACCAGCGAGAACGGCAGCGACAACATCACGATAAGGGTGTCGGCCAGTTTCCGGAAATTAAGATAGAGCAGCAGGAAGATGATCAGCAATGTCACCGGCACGACGATCTTTAGCCGCGCTTCCGCGCGCTCCAGATATTCAAATTGCCCGCTCCAAGAGACATAATAGCCCGGCGGAAACTTGACCTTCTGCGCGACCGCCTGCTGCGCCTCCGCGACGTAGCCGCCCAGATCGCGACCGGTAATGTCGACGTAGATGTAAACCGCGAGTTGACCGTTCTCGGTGCGAATGGACGTGGCGCCGCGGGTCAATTTCACGCTGGCGACCTGGCCGAGCGGAACGCTTCCGCCGGCCGCCAGCGGCACCTGGACATCGGTGCTGATCGTTTGCGGGCTGGAGCGCAACGCGCGCGGGTACCGGATGTTGACGGCATAACGCTCCCGGCCTTCGACCGTCGTGGTGACAGTTTCACCGCCGAGTGCCGTGGAGATCACGTCCTGGATATCACTGATCGTCAGCCCGTAGCGACCCAACGCCAAACGATCGGGGATGATCTCCAAATAGTATCCGCCGATCACGCGCTCCGCGTAGGCGCTTGAGGTACCGGGCACCGATCTGACCACCCCTTCGACTTCGCGGGCGATCTTCTCCATTTCTCCAAGATCCTTGCCGAAAATCTTGATCCCGACGGGGGTGCGGATTCCGGTCGACAGCATGTCGATGCGAGCGCGGATCGGCATTGTCCAAGCATTCGACACCCCAGGAAACTGGAGCGCCTTGTCCATCTCGGCCTTGAGACTGTCGATCGTCACGCCGGGCCGCCATTCCGATTTCGGCTTCAAATTGATGATGGTCTCGAACATCTCGGTCGGCGCCGGATCGGTCGCGGTCGAGGCGCGGCCCGCTTTGCCATAGACGGACGCGACTTCGGGAAACGACTTGATGATGCGATCCTGAGTCTGCAACAGCTCCGCCGCCTTGGTGATGGACAGACCGGGCAGCGTCGTCGGCATGTACATCAACGTGCCTTCATTGAGGCTCGGCATGAACTCGCTGCCGAGTTGGCGGGCAGGCCAAATCGTCACCGCAAGCGCCACCAGCGCAAACACGATCGTCAATGTCTTGGCGTTGAGAACCCACCGGATCACCGGTCGGTACACCCAGATCAGGAACCTGTTCACCGGATTCTTGTGTTCCGAGATGATGCGCCCGCGGACGAAGATGACCATCAGGGCAGGCACCAGCGTGATCGAGAGCAGGGCGGCCGCGGCCATCGAAAATGTTTTAGTGTAGGCGAGCGGCCCGAACATGCGTCCTTCCTGCGCCTCCAGGGTAAAGATCGGCAGGAACGAGACGGTGATCACCAGCAAACTGAAGAACAGCGATGGTCCGACCTCGCTCGCCGCATTGATTAAGATCTGCGTCCGCGGCGTTCCGGGCTCCGCGCGCTCCAGGTGCTTGTGTGCATTTTCGATCATGACGATCGCTGCGTCGATCATGGCGCCGACCGCGATAGCGATGCCGCCAAGGCTCATGATGTTGGCGCCGAGCCCCATGAATTTCATGGCGGCGAAGGCCATCAGGATGCCGACGGGGAGCATCAGAATGGCCACGAGGGCGCTGCGCAGGTGAAGCAGGAAAATGAAGCAAACGAAGGCAACGATGATGCTCTCTTCGAGCAGCGTGCCCTTGAGGGTCTCGATGGCCGCCTTGATCAGTTCGGAGCGATCATAGACCGAGATGATCTCGACGCCCTTGGGCAGGCTTGAAGCGATCTCGGCGAGGCGCGCCTTCACGTTGTCGATGACTGTGAGGGCGTTGGCGCCGAACCGCTGCAACGCGATGCCGCTGACAACCTCTCCGTCGCCGTTGAGTTCGGTAATTCCTCGCCGCTCGTCCGGACCGAGTTCGACGCGAGCAACGTCCCGCAATCGAAGCGGAGCCCCCGCGTCGGTCTTCAGCACGATGTTCTCGATGTCCTCGATGCCCCTGAGGTAGCCGCGGCCGCGGACGACGAATTCAAACTCCGACAGTTCCACGGTGCGACCGCCAACATCCATGTTGCTCGCCCGGACGGCACTGCGGAGCTTGTCCAGCGAGATGCCCTGGGCGCGCAATTTCTGCGGATCGACGACGATGTTGTATTGCTTGACGAAGCCGCCGACGCTGGCCACTTCCGCAACGCCTTCGGCATTGGAAATGCCATACCGAACGATCCAGTCCTGGACCGACCGCAGTTCGGCGAGGGTCATGTTCTTGGCCACGACGGCGTACTGGTAGACCCAGCCCACGCCGGTTGCGTCGGGCCCAAGAGTGGGTGTCACGCCGGCAGGAAGCCGGCGCGCTACGGTGTTGAGATATTCCAACACGCGCGAGCGTGCCCAGTAGGGATCCGTGCCGTCCTCGAAGATGACGTAGACAAAGGACACGCCGAAAAACGAGAAGCCCCGCACCACCTTCGATTTCGGCACCGTCAGCATCGCGGTGGTCAATGGATAGGTCACCTGATCCTCGACGACCTGCGGCGCTTGCCCGGGATATTCGGTGTAGACGATCACCTGCACGTCGGAGAGATCGGGGATGGCATCGAGCGGCAGGGTGCGCAGCGCATAGATGCCCGCCATGACTGCGAATACCGTCCCGATCAGGACGAGCATGAGATTCCGCGCCGACCAGGCGATCAGGCGGGCGATCATTTCGATTTCTCTCCGTCTGTAAATGCCTGCAAGGCGGATTTCAGGTTGCTTTCGGCATCGATCAGGAAGTTGGCGGCAACGACAACGCGATCGCCTTCGCCGACCCCTTCGCGGATCTCAGTGTAGTCCTCGCCGTGCGTGCCGACCTTGACTTCACGCGGCTCGAAACGGCCTTCGCCTTTGTCGATGAAAACGATCTGCCGCGCTCCGGTATCGATCACCGCGCCGTTGGGTACCGCGATCACGGGCTTTTCCGCACCGAACGCGATTTCAACATCGGCGAACATGTCGGGAAGAAGCACGTCGTCCGGATTGGGTAGTTCGATACGCACCTTGGTGGTGCGCGTCTCGGTGTTGACCTGGGGATAGATCAAGGCGACGGATCCCTTGAATTCACGTCCCGGCAGGCTGCGGAGCTTGATGGTTGCCGCCGAGCCGATCTTCACGGCATCGATATCCTGTTCGGCGACGTCGGCGATCACCCAGATCACGGAGGTGTCGGCCAGCCGAAACAGCACGTCGCCCGGCATCGCCCGCATGCCTTCGACCGCCGTTCGTTCCAGAATCACGCCATCGCGGGGGGCCGTCCAGGTAATGGTCAGCGGCACCGTTTTGGTGCGTTCGATGTCGGCGATCACGTCGGCGGGCACGGCAAGGTTTTCGAGTCGCCGCCGCGCGCCCTCGACCAGTTGCTTGCGCCCCGCGAGATTGGCTGTTCCAGCACTGTCCCCGACGATGGAGAGATATTGGGCGCCGGCGGATGCCACATCCGGGGAATAAAGTTTCAGAAGGGGCTGTCCCTTGGTGACATGATCGCCTGTCGTAACGTTCTCGACGCTTTCGATGAACGACTGCGCCCGCAACGAAATGACGGCCACGCGCCGCTCATCGAGCTTGATCGTTCCGGGGGCGCGGATGGGCCTCGTCACGGTGCGCAGAGCGGCGGGCTCGGAGCGCACGCCGGTGCGCTGCAGCTTGCCCGGTGAAATCTGGATCGTGGAGGCGTCGTTCTCACCCTCGTAGACGGCGATGTAGTCCATTCCCATCGAATCCTTTTTCGGGACGGGAGAGGTGTCGGGAAGACCCATTGGATTGCGATAGAAGAGAATTCGCTTGGCTCCGGAGTTGGCGTCCTGGGTTGGCGCTGCGGTTTCCCGAGGATTGTCGAAGCTGACGTCTTCGCTGGTATGAACGGCGATATACGATCGCCCGTCCGGCGTCGTCCTGGCATCCTTGGAATAGAGCGCCTTGCCGTCGGGGTCGCGGTAGTAAATGACCGGACCTGAGCCTGCGGGTTGGCTGGGGTGGGATCCGAGCATGGCTGCGATGCGTGGCGGGATCCAGTCGGGCAACGCCGGATCGGAGTGGCCGAGACGATAGCCAAGTCCCAGCGTTGCGGCGAGGGCGCTGATCGCGAACACCATGAGCACGATCCGTTTCGCGGTCGATCTTCCGGCTCGGGCGCGGCGCGTCATATGTCCATCTTCGAATGGATGGTAATCAGTCAACTTGTCCATCAATAGTGTGCCCCTGATGCGGCTTGCGCGGAAGAATGCAATTGAACCCTCTGGCGACCGCTCGACGTTCGGAAGGAGATCGCGAGCCGTCCCCCCCGCCCGGGATGATCTGACGATCCTTCAATCCCCACGAACCATTGCCCGGACCCGAGGCGGTTCGTCGGCAAGGCAAGACGAGCTTGCAGACGAACCACCTGTTAGTTCGCGCCGCATACCGAACCGGTTACAGATTCACGACGACGTGAAAGCTTCGCCCAAGTGGTCCTTCGTGCTGCGAAACAATAGGGCGGCGATGAACGGTCCACCGCGGCTGGTTTCATCCGCGGCCGTCTTTTTGTTCCGGCGTATTCTGCTTGTCGTGACGCTCGTTGCTGGATTTCATCATATGATTGCAGCTTTCCATCATTTGCTGCATTTGGCCCATCATGTTCATCATTCCCTGTGAGCCGTTGCCCATCATGGGTTGATTGTTTTCCGTCGGTTTCTTCGGCGGCGTCGACGTCTCGTCCGCCCGGACGGCTGCGGAAGCCGCCAAGGACGCAATCAATGTGAGCGGGATGAGCGTGGTGATCTTCATCTTGTTGCCTTTCCTAAAGTTTGGACTCGCGTCACTGGTCAACGCGAGTTGCGGTGCGGTTTGGTGCAGACTGCGACGCTTCGCGTCGGTCGCATCCCGAGGCATTGCCACGAGAACACAGGTGCAGGGCGCACATCGCCAGACAGGGGAGTGCGGGCAGCAGGAACGGTCCGATGCCCGACGCAACGAGCCAAGGCCAGCCGAGCGCGGCTCCGGCAAGCAACGCCGACGTGGCCAGAATCAGCCACAACGTGCGGCTGCGGAAGCCAAACGTGCCGGGCATCCGACGGCGCAGATCTCGCCTATCCAACGCCGACGTCAACCACGTCATGGTCGCGTCTCCTGTCATGGTCTCCTGTCATGCACGACAATTGCACTTTGGGCGCCCGCTTCAGAGGGCGAGCGTCATCTATTAGTTCGCGAAGGGGCGCACGCCGGTTACATGCTCACGCCTTCGTGAGATCGACCGGATGAGCGGTTTTCTCGGCACGGACAAACAGGTGATATGCCGTCTTCCATCGTGGCTGCACTCATCGCCGCCGCCGCGACCTTCAGCATTCATGTTGGTGTAGACGAAGTAAGAATTTGGTCTTTCCACCGCGCAATGCCCGGGCGCGCCCAATGCCAGCCTACCAACGCAGCAGTTTGGGGCCGAGCACGGCGCCGGCGACCGTGCACAACACGATCGTGCCCCCATACCAGAGCGCAATGAAGGGAAGCAGGTCATCCATGCAATGCAAAGCATAAGCGGTCGCGCTGACGCCGCCGGCGACCAGCCCGGCGAGCGCACCGGTGTGGACCAAATCCGTCGGGGCCGCGAGGCGGACCGCCGCCATGATTGCGGCGAACGGTACGACCGCCACCGTGGGGATGGCGATCAGGCATTCGAGCCAGTAACTGCCGAACACCATGGTCTCCCAGTGCGACCGCGGTGCCGTGGCAAGACTGATGGCTGCGATGATCATGGACGCGAGAAACGGCAGGACCGTGACGGCAAACCGGACCCCAAATTCGCCGCCAGGACGGATGTATTTGACAAGGTAATGCGAGGCCAAGATCACGATTGACAAACTGAAGGTCAGTTTTGCGAGTAGGAAGATTTTGGCGTGCATCTCTCTGAGGTCGGCGCGAACGCCGAGGACGAAGACCACCGCCAGCAGGGATGCCGCGGCTCCTATCAAGATTGCATTCCGGACGTTCCGGACGACCTCCCGCGTGTCGACCGGGTCGACCTGCGAACTGAGCATGGAAATCAATTCGTTGGTTTTCACGCTTTGGTCTCCCGTGCAATCAATGCCGTGAGGATCTTCAGCCCACGGTGAATGTTGACCTTGACGGCGGATGGCGACATCCCGCTACGATCGGCGGCTTCGGTCACGCTCAAGCCGTCGAGCTTCACGTATTGGAGCGAAAGTCTCATTCGTTCCGGTAACCTTTCAAAGAGCTTGGCGAGATCGAGCTGGCTTTCGGCGGCGGCGTTGTCGTTGGATGCCAGGATGTATTCGGCGTTTTCCAAGGGTACGTGCGCCGTCGTGGTCCTGGTGCGTCGCAAATGGTCGATAAGCTTGTAGCGGGCAATAGCGTACACCCACGGCGTCAGCGGCTGCTCCGGATCGTAGGTGTGACGTTGCATATGGATGACGATCAATGCCTCCTGCACGAGATCTTCAGTTTCTTCGGCCGCGCGTCCGGATCGCAAAAGTCTGCTCTTGTAGTAGCTTCGCAGATGTCCGCTCAAAGCCGTCAGCAGCGATCGATGCGCATTGGAATCGCCTTCGAGGCTCGCCGTCATGAGTGCTTTGAGCTCGGACTCCTTTGTCATCTCTCCCTCATTTGATTCGAACGGAGAATGCCCGCGGTTACACGCTCACGGGATCGTGAGTGCAGTGACCGCGACAGGCGGAGGTCAGGAGAGATCACAAAAAGATAGCACATCGGCATGGTTCCTCGATCAGACCGTTCAACGCTTCGATCCGACCGAGGATTATAGCGTGCTTTTGACGAGGGCAAGCTGCGGCGCCGCAACGAATTCCTCGGCCATCGAACAGTTCTGCGAGTGGTTCTGGATGAAGACGGCGCTTGTGGCGACAGAGCTGGCTTTCGACGTTAACCGGCCGAGCGGCCCGGGGGGATCGGAACTGAGGAATATGGGAGGTTTGCACGAAGGGCACGTCTCGGTCGCCGCGTCTGCCCGACTCCAAAGTATGCGGTCGCGCTCACATCGTCGTGACCTGTAACCCGCCCGATCTCTCGCTCGAACTCATCTACATGCGATCCATTCAGGATCTGACGATCAAGCCGAGCCGGGAGACGAAAATGGGCAAATCAAGCCTGGTTGCATTTCTGCCGCTGTTGCTGATCGCTGCCGCGTCGCCAAGCTTTGCGCACACGAACGGGATCGAAATGGGTTCGGCTCTCCGAACCAAGCCTGCGGAGCGGGCGGCTTCCGTAGTCTCGCGCGACGGCTGGGTCGGTACCCTGCGTTCGCTTCCGAAAACTTGCAGCTATCGCGGCGGACCGAAAACAGGCATGTGGTCGTGCGTACTAAACGTACGACGTTATGAACGGCGGAAGCCTTCGTTGAACTGATTTCCGGGTGTGCCCATCGCCTAGCATGACGGCATCCCTCAGGAACGAACCCACATCATGAATCTTTCATGCGGGATGGCGATTCAGTATCCAAAGCTCGATTAGATCCCAATAGCGGGCCATTTCAACTGCGTGGTCATGAGAGAATAAAAAGAGAATATTGGCGATCTGACAGGAGCATGCTGAAGTCGTTACGGTTGATTCCAGGACCGATGCAGAACGACGTCGTTGCTCAACCTGAGCGATGTTAATTTTCGCTGCACTAGGCGTTGACCGCGCGCATTCTGGGAACGCAACCTTGGTTTTCACGACGGACACAAGCATGACGGACCGCAGAAGGATATCCCGGCGAATATGCCCGCAAGAATGTTAGGCGATCGGGCGGCCGTGATCTTTTGCATTTCCTGGTGAGATCGGAAGGTTCTGTCCTGCCGAGATGCAGGAGGTTATGGTTTCTTGGTGTCCCTGGAGCGCGTGATCGCGACTTTACGCTCTGCGAGTTTGTTTGGCCGATTCTTTCCTCTCGCTGTAACGATCTGTGAAATATCCGATTACGCGGCATGTCAACAACGTGAACTTTATAGGCTCTTCCCTGAGGACGACGGCTTCATCGACCCGGCGGCATCGAATTGTTCATAGGCGTTTGCGACCGATCACTGGTTGGGAAATCGCGATCGTCCGCATCCATCGGCCGAGGACACGGATTGATTGACAGCATTGAACGATTGGAGAACCGCCGCACGCCTGCATGACGGCCAGCATCTTGTGCGTCGGCAGCACCGCGCCGTACGACAGAAATTAATCCCGTCCGAAGGCCCGTCCCATTGAGCGTGACGCCGGCTTCCAGATGGCCGGTTACCGTGACGGTATCCCACGAAGATGGCAACGCTTTGGGGCCTTACCATATCCGCCGCCAACGCGGCAGCGGAAGAGACCCAACGCGACCAGTCCCAGTAGCACGGCATTCTTCATTGCAGCTCCGCCCACGGCAACGCTAGCCTCAACATTCGCTTTCACTGGAATGCTGCCACGAAAAGCATCATATCCTTTGATGTGGCGAGCTGTGATGCAGAGCCCAGAGTTCGACAACGGCAATTGTTGCGACGATGATTCCCACCACGAGATGAACCTGCATCGCCATGGCATCGTCGTGGAAGCTGAGAACCCAAGGGCAGACCGCCAACCACGCGCCGATAGTGAGGTTGATCCATTCCTCCTGTTCGAAGAACATCGGAATCGAGACCGGCTTGAGGAGGTCGGCAATCGAAAAAATAGCGACGATGCCGATGGCGGCACCGGCCATCCAAGACGTATGCCATCCGAGCCGAGAGCTGAAGCCGAATATCCAGGGCGATAGAAACAGAAACCCGCCCAGGGCGAGATTGGCGACGTCTATAATAGCTTCGGTTTTCCAGCTTTGCTTGAGCATAGCGACCTCGCTTTGTGAAGGCCACACGATGTAGTTACAATGACACTATAGCCCCTTTAACCTGGAATTTTCCAAGGATTTTCGGACCGGTCACGTTGGGCAGCGGGCGTCGCTGTTCGATGCGATCGTCGCCAGGGCCGGCCCCGCCCCGAAATCGCGGCGGCCAGACAGCCGTGGCCAGCAGAAATCCCGCTCTCGCCTTCATCTCGTGTAACCGGGCGGTCGCTTGACCCGAACTTATTTGAGAAGCGCATGCAAAGCGCAATGGAAAAGCGCAAGGACCGCAACTGCCCTAACCCACGAGGGATGGCGATACCCGAGGAGCTGCGGTCGATTCATTGGTGCGCGCCGCACGCTTCTGTTTCACCGGCCGCCGGCAAACTATCTGCAGCGCGAGAACGAGAAAATCGCGATCGCGCTCTAGCACAAAGGGGCCAACCGACGGCGGTCAAGCTGTCGACTGCAAACACTACGGGAGGTCGCATCGCCGGGGAAAATCCGCGACGGCGTGCGAATCATTGAGTATCGACGACGGAGGCAGATGGATGCATGCAAACATATTCTGGGGAGGCATAGCGATCTCGATCGTCGTCGTGTCATGGTTTTTCTATCGTCTTGTCGTGCCGAGCAACTGGCGTGAATGGAGCCGGGCGGGACTCGTGCAAGCATTCATCATTGCGTTTTATGCCGAGATGTATGGATTTCCCGTTACGATCTATCTACTGACGCGGATTTTCGGTCTGGACGTCGCCGGCAACTTTTGGGACGAGAATCTCTGGGTTTATCTAACCGGCGACTGGTGGGTGATGCCGGTTTCGATGGCGATTGGCTACACGGTTGTATTTTCGGGGATCACGCTGCTGATCGCAGGTTGGCGTGAGGTTTATCGAGCGACTGCAAAAAGACGGCTCGCCTCCGAGGGGCCTTACGCTTTTGTGCGCCATCCGCAATATAGCGGCATTTTCCTCGCCCTTTTTGGTGAAGGCGTCGTGCATTGGCCGACAATATTTTCACTTGCGGCCTTTCCTATCATCGTCATCGCCTACCAGCGTCTGGCTCGAAAGGAGGAGAGGCAGATGCTCATACGGTTCGGCGATGAATATCAGAACTATCAAAAGCGCGTACCGATGTTCTTGCCGGATCGTTGCTGTTGGCGTGCAGCTCTTGGTGACCGGCCGTCTCGAGAGAAGCAATAGCAGGAGCGACGACAAAAAGAAATTTTAGCAGTGTATTTGGACATGCGATAGAGCGTCGCGCGCAAAATTGCGAAAGCTCTTTGCGGAATGGAGCAAGGGGACCGGAGGTCAAGGAAAGCGAAAGGGACTGGTCAATGACCGCCGCGGGCTCGTCGATGAGCATTCGATTACCTTGATCGACGCCGCCGCAGTAGAAAACTCAACGAAATAGCTAGCCCAGAACGAGCGTCCGCGCTTCCTGATGTCGCCGTTTTCTACCGTTCGTGAGAGAAGCCGATTCGGCCCAACCAAGTCGGACGGTTGGTCGATGTTTCAGTATCATCGCTGTTGGCAGCATTACTCGCATCTTTTCCAGTGCGTCCCGCTAGGAAAAGCGGTCGTGGTATATCCAATGTTTTGGACCAAGACACAAAGTACGCAACTGCAGTCATCAGCGAAAGCCCAGCTACGCTGACGAGGATTTCTGTCCACACTGTGCGTGAGCCGGTCTCCAATATGAAATGGGCCAAAAATGATAGAAGAACTCCCGAACAAAAGACGTTTAATGATTGCTCACCGCATTTGATTAGAGGCTGAAGAATGCGAGATTTCAAACCGCGCCAGTTCCTCGGCAGAAATCTTGTGACAAAGAGTGCAAAGAATACGAAGTGGACCACGCGGTAAGGGGCGAGATTGGTCTTGTCGTTAGGATTGAATGCGTCAAAAAGCCATTTTGGGAGTTCGTTTGCCAGATATGGGATATGAACTGTCATCGTCATCACAAGCGAAAACAGCAGATAGGCGGCTCCAACGTAACGAAGGGCTCGCGAATTGGTGAGGGGACGCAATCGGATTGCAGCTACGGTATACCACGCACCAAGGACAAACAGTAGTTGCCATGCAAAAGGATTAAAATACCACGCCCCCCGGGGGTAGGAGGATAAATTCCAGCCGAGATCTCGTGCAACGAAGTATATGCACAATGATCCTAGCATCGTAGCGTTGGGCAATCGCAACATAAGCCATAGAATTGGCGGCATACCTGCCAAAAGCACGATGTAAAGGGGGAGCACATCCATGTTGAGGGGTTTGAAACGGAGGAGCAAGCCCTGGGTAAGGACATCGAACGGGTTGTGCAGCAACCCGGCTATATTGAATTCATTTATGAGCTCGGGATTAGCGTAGCTTTGTGCGACATGGCCGATCACGGCTACATACAACACAAACAAGAAAATGTGTGCAACGTAGAGCCGCCAGACGCGCCTCATCAACCAAGACGTTCCCGCAACAAAACCGCGCTGAATCATGATGTTCGCGCAGACCAGAGATGTCATATAGCCTGACATAAATATGAAGAGTTCCGCTGCATCGCTGAAGCCATAGTTTCTGGTCGTGATCCACGCGACAACGTTGTTTGGTATATGGTCAAGGAAGATCGCCCAGTTAGCAATGCCGCGGAAGAGATCAAGGCGAAGGTCGCGTCCGCTCATTGGAGGGGTGGCATTAATGCGCATGCGTATCGTCTTTTATTTTCTAAACGCTTGCTTGACGCGGGTCTGTTTGCGATCGCAGGGATTTTCGAAGAAGCGGAACACGATTGGAAAACCCCGTACCGGGGATTGGGTACGTTGTGGGTGGATTGTTTGCGTCTCAGTCGATGTACGCGATGAGAATCGTTTTCGTGCGACGACCATGGCCCCCGAGTCCAGCGCTAACTTGTTCGCCTACATTTAAGGTCACCGCTCACAAGCGGTCTCGTGACGCCGGCTGTTAGCGTTCCTCACAATAAGTTCGGAGATATCGCTATGTCGGTTACAGGTTCACGCTGACGTGAGAGGCTAGGCGCCGCTTCTCGCTATGGTGATCATAACCGCGGTTAAGTCTTGAGTGGCTTGCACGACAGCGTCTGCACGATGCGCATTAGGTGCTGTTCCACTGGCTGGTCCATTGGGCACTACAAACCCGGCCAATTCTTTTCAGTGTCACCTATCCGTGAACGTGTAACCTGTCCGGAGCGCTTTGCGAAGTTATCATCAAGATCTCACTTCGTGGCGCGTCGACCGCGTGGCGGGACGCTGGTTTGTTGCGAATATGACAGTTCCTACCTTTCAATGACGGGAAGGTCACAGTTCTTTTTCGTATCTTGGCGTCACAGCATTAGGAGAGAAGATGATGGGACCGAATGAAAAATCGACAGGTACACGGCCTGACTCTTCTGCGACTGTAAAGTGGGATAAATGGCTCGGTGGATGGGGCTGGATGGTGGTCTGCGTGCTCGTCATCGTCGGCGCCATTCTGGCTGTCAGCGGCGAGCTCGATGGCAAGCTGCCTGCTGGCGCCTTGTTACCCCTTTTGTTTGTACTGCCATGCGCGCTCATGATGTTTATGTGCATGAAGAACATGGGCGGCAATCAAAGCGGAGCGCACAGGTCAATTTCAAGAGCCGATGTACGCAAGAGGGACGTCGAAGATCAGCTGTGATTACATCCACGAGTTCCCACCGGGTCATTACGTGGTCTGGAGCGGCGGCCAGTAGGAATATCTCGAGCGTGCCATCGCGCGCCTCGAGATCGTCGTACCGGTGACGCTGATCATCATCTTCCTCTTGCTCTTCCTCAATTTCCGCAAGCTCACGGAAACGCTCATCGTGGAGGTAAGGGAAGAACGTGTCCGGCAGGGCAGGCCGTTTACCCGGATGGACCTGCACTAGGCCATCATGCGCGGAGCTGTGGAGCGCGTGCGGCCGAAGATGATGACGGTTGTTCCCATCATGGCGGGCCTGGTGCTGATCCTCTGGAGCACCGGCACCGGCTCGGAGGTGGTGCAGCGTATCGCGGTGCCGATGATTGGCGGAATGATGTCGTCGACTATGCTCACCTTGGTGGTAATTCCGGCGATCTACGGTCTCATCAAGGTATGGCGGCTACCGACGAAGTATGCCTCAATCTCGGAGGACGGGATGGAATCCGTACTTCTTCGGGAGGCTGCCGAGTGAGCGGAGGAAATGATGATGCAGGATATGATGGGCGGCGGGATGATGTGGGGTATGGGTCTTTTCGGCGTTGTCGCACTCGTCGTGTTGGTGCTGATCGGCGCGGCCCTCGTAAAATACTTGTTCTTCAGATGAGAAATCTTATCGCCTCATTGTGCCAACTCTGCCGTTTCGGTGTTCCATGCTGCCAGAAATTGTTTTCGGCATACTTTAGTGCGAGCATTCAATGTCATGAAACGCTGGTCGATCCGACGGCTTGTAGCACTCACGGTGTTTGTCACCGTGGGCATGAGCGGCGCGCTCATTTCACAAAAAGTTTAGAACCAACGGTCATCTGAGGTGGCGCACCTCTGGTAATCCATTGTGGAAACCGGTATCTCTAGAAGATCATGACTGGTGTGTTTCGCCAATTTTCTGCCGTGGTTCTTATCCTCTCCTTGGTGTTGGGGACGGTGGGAGTTGGCGTGCGCGCCTCGTCGATGAATGGGAAGATGGCATCAATTGCCCTGAGCGACATGTCCGGGCAAGGCAGTTGCAATGGTTGCGCCGGAAGCAAAAGTGGCGTTCCAGTCAACCTCTGCTCCGTGTATTGCATTGGCGTGGCTGCGGTATTCCCCGAAGTAGCGACGATTGACGGTGTCGCTGGCGAAAGCCGTCAATATTTGACGCCGCGTCTTTTGGTCGGGCACGATGTGTCCCCCGATCCTTATCCCCCTCGATCTGTTGTCTTGAGCTAATTTGCACCCATTGCGGGTGCAATTCGCAATGAGCATCGACGCGTTGTGGCGTGTCGTGTGTGTCTAATCGTGGCCTGCGTCTGGCTGAAAGGCTGCGGCACGATTCAAAGCGGCATCAAGGACGGATCTTCATGCACTCGATTCGATGGCCTGGCATTGACCGGCGGTCGCTTTTCGTCGGCGGCGCAAGTTTGGCGGCAGCGGCTCTATTTCCGCGCGGCAGTCGTGGTGGTACTGCTGCGCCTGTTCGAGAATTTACGCTCGTAGCTGCGCCAAGCCGCGTATCGCTGGTTGGTCCGCCTCACCCTGATACGGCTGTCTGGTCCTACAACGCCAACATCCCTGGTTCGGAGATTCGAGTTCGCCAAGGCGAGCGCTTGCGAATCCTGGTTGAGAACCAATTATCTCAGGCAACGACAGTGCATTGGCATGGCGTGCGGGTGCCGAATGCAATGGATGGCGTGCCGTTTCTGACCCAGAAGCCGATCGCCCCCGGGGAGACATTTACCTACGAATTCGATGTTCCGGATGCTGGCACCTATTGGTACCACCCGCATCACCACAGTGCCGAGCAGGTTGGCCGAGGTTTGGCTGGAGCGTTGATCGTCGAGGAGAGCGAACCGCTTGTCGTGAATCGCGACCTTGTCTGGGTTCTTCGCGATTGGCGCTTGGCGCGTGATGCGTCGATTGTCAACGACTTCGGTGATCGCATGGAAGTGACGATGGCCGGGCGCATTGGCAATGTTGTTACCATCAACGGCCATGTGCCCGAGAAAATCTCCGTTCTCGCCGGAGAACGGCTGCGTTTGCGATTGATCAATGCCGCACCAGCGCGGATTTTCGGACTCGAGTTCAGGGATCTTCGGCCGTTGATTGTTGCGCTCGATGGGCAACCAGTCGAGCCGCGCGAGCCATCAGATAACCGCGTTGTATTGGGACCGGCGATGCGCGCCGACGTTCTGCTCGACATGAGCGGAACGCCCGGCGCAACCGCGAGCGTGGTCGATACATTCTATCGTGATTTCTACAAGCTGGTCGAACTCGAATACGGCAAGGAGCCGCTGCTGCGAGCGCAGCCACTCCATGCGCCCTCACGAATACGCTCCAACACCATGCCGGAGCCAGATATCGACAACGCCGAAAAGCACACCGCAGTCCTGGGGGGCGGGATGATGAGTGGCCGCGGCATGATGATGGGCATGAGCGGCAACGGCATGGGATGGTCGATTAATAACGTTGCTGGAACGAGTCACGATATGACGCCGATGATCACGTTGTCCCGTGGACGTTCCTGCGTCATCAGCATCCGCAATGAAACCGCCTGGTTTCATCCGATACACCTCCACGGGCATTCGTTCCGGGTAATTGCACGTAATGGCCGACCTACGCGCGACCGCGAATGGCTGGACACTGTGCTGGTTCCACCGCGAGAGACCGCCGACATTGCTTTCGTCGCCGACAATCCAGGCGACTGGATGTTCCACTGCCACATTCTCGACCATCAGGACGGCGGCATGACGACCGTCATCCGTGTAGCCTGAGGGGAGCTATTCGATGAAAATGAAAGCGTATCTCGTTTTCTGTACGGCACTTGTATTCTTCGCATCGCATATGGCTTACGCCGATGGCGATCCAAAGCGCGGTGCAAGGATCTATGGCGCCTGTGCGGCTTGCCACTCGCTCGAGCCCAATTTGCATCTGACCGGACCCAGCCTTGACGGGCTGTGGGGCAAGAAGGCCGCGTCGGTCACGGACTTTGTGAGATATTCCAGCGCGCTCAAGGAGCAGGGCTTTCTGTGGGATGAGACGTCGCTGAATGCCTGGCTTACCGATCCGAAGGCATTCGTGCCTGGCACTTACATGACCTTTCGCGGGATCAAGGACGGAAACGTGCGCAGCGATCTCATCGCCTTTCTCAAGATCGCTATGATACCTGGCGGCGCAAAGACCGTTGTCGCGCAGGGACTGATCGACGCTGAAACCGCACGCGGTCAGGCGCCAGAACCGCTAGCCGCCGCCCCTCCGGAACAACAGGTGACGGGCCTCCGGTTTTGCCACGAGACATTTTTCGTCGCGACGGCGGACGGAAAACAGCGTCCGTTCTGGGAGATGAATCTGCGCCTAAAAATCGATTCCAGCGCGAACGGCCCAAAAGTGGGAAAGCCTGTGCTTGTGCATGGCGGGATGCAGGGGGATCGCGCGTCGGTCGTATTTTCAAATCTGGATGAAATCGGAAGTTTGGTCGAGAAAAAATGTTGAACGCACTACGCCAAGGGAGCGAGATCGCCGATGCTAGGACATGACTGCATTGCATTGGATCGATAAACGCTGACAGCGCTGGTCGACACGTGAAGAGCATCGCCTATGTCAAAGACAGAGAACGATCATTCGACATCCTCAACGAGGTCGCAATCGCGACTAGCAAAAGGGCAATATCATGTCTGACATTGATTCATCTAAAGGTCGGCTGCTTCGCCGCCGCTCATTTCTTGCCACGGTTGCGAGCATTGCAGCGACCTTGACGTTGACCCGTCGTGGCTACAGTGACGAAGCGCTTGCCGCAAACATTGGAAGCGATAAGTCACGTGTTTCTCGAGAGAACCTGAAGCCTACCGCCCGCGCTCCAGCGGCGGCGACCATGGATTTGAGAACGCTCGGCCCGGAACATCAGGTCGTCTCAATCAGTAAGCTCGGCGATACTTATCGCGTTGTTACGGCTTCCGGGAAAGTGGTCTCGTACTCGGAATTCGACCTGCATTTCAAGACCGATGCCAGCGATCATGGACCAGCCGAACACACCCCGGTTTTGATGCCCACCAGTAGCGACCGGGCGTTCGTCGTGTTCGCCGCCCCGCGCGAAATCAGTTCTTTCATCGGTTGAGCAGCACCACGCTAGATCTACCTCTCGCAAAGAAGAAATATCCATTCGGAGACGGAAAATGAGAATAGTCAAAATACTGCTTGCATCGCTTTTGTTGGGATTGGTGGCAATGCCAGCCGTCGCGCAAGAGAAAACAAAGGTCACACTGTACAGAAATCCGAACTGCGGCTGTTGCCTGGATTATGCTGAGTATTTGCGCGGTGCAGGTTTCGAAGTCACGGTCGATTCGAAGCAGGATCTCGCGGTGATCCGGAAGCAGTTGCACGTTCCGGAACAATTCGAGGGCTGCCATGTGTCAGTGATCGGCAAGTATGCCGTCGAAGGCCATGTGTCCGCTGAAGTCATCAAGAAGCTTTTGGCCGAACATCCAGCTATCGTCGGCGTTTCAATACCGGGGATGCCCGCGGGGACGCCGGGAATGACCGGCCACAAGACAGGACCGCTTCCGGTCTATGAAATCGGGAGCGATGCCGCGCCCGGGAAGGTCTTTGCGACCGAGTAGAACCGGAGCATCAACGATGCTGGCCATGGGTGAATCCGAGTTAGGTTGGGAGTCCGCTTTACTGGCGATCGCCGCAACGGGCTTACTCCTCGTATCGGCCATCTTGGCCGGTATCGTGCTCCTGTTGCGACGGTACTGGCGCTGGCCATCGACAGCATTTGGAATGGAAACAGGCACCCAGCCGGTTCTTGCCACACCCGGCCTTGTTGGTGGCGGTGCGCATGCGGGAATCCGACGGATTGTCCTAATCGCCCCCCTCACGATTTTTCTGGGAGTCGCAGTCGTGCTTGCCTGGGGGATGACTCGCAACCCCAGCGCGATCCCGTCGGCGCTGATCGGGAAACCGGTACCAGAATTCACGCTGCCGCCGGTCAAGGGCCGCACGCTTGGTCTGGCTAGTGCCGATCTCAACGGCGAAGTGTCACTAGTGAATGTCTTTGCCTCATGGTGCACCGCTTGCCGGGAAGAGCATCCCATATTCATGCAGTTGAAGGCCAAGGGTATCGTTGCCATTCATGGGCTCAACTACAAGGACCAGCCCGATGATGCTGCGCGATGGCTCAACACGATGGGCGATCCTTATGCCCGCACCGGTGCCGACCGCAACGGACGTGTAGCGATCGACTGGGGGGTTTACGGCGTGCCCGAAACCTTCGTCATCACCAAGGATGGCCGTATTGCTTACAAACACATCGGAGCGGTGACGCCAAAGGTGCTCGAGGACACGATTCTTCCACTGATCCGAAAGCTGCGGCAACCATGATGTCCGTGAAACGATCGCTCGTACGTGGTGTGGTTCTCTGCTTCGCGGCAACGGTCCTCGTTGTTGCGACATGGACAATTGCGGCGGCACAGGAGCCGAGCAGGCATCTCACGGTCAACGAAAGACCCAAGCCGCTTGCGGCGATCCAGTTCGAGGACGCCAATGGCCAGTCCCGAAGTCTAACCGATTTTCGCGGCAAGGTGGTGCTCCTCAATATCTGGGCGACCTGGTGCGTACCGTGCCGCAAGGAGATGCCGACGCTCGACCGGCTGCAGACCAAGTTGGGAGGAACTGACTTCGAGGTGGTGGCGCTGTCGATCGACCGCCGCATGGATGCGGTACGCAAGTTCTTTGCCGAGATCGGAATTAGAAAGCTTGCGATGTACCTTGACAGTTCGGCAAAGACAACGCGCGACCTGGGAGCGGTAGGCCTTCCGACGACACTGCTGATCGATCGCGAGGGTCGGGAGATCGGCAGGCTTATCGGACCTGCCGAGTGGGATGCGCCAGAGATCACTGAAGTCATTCGTTGCGTGATTGCGAGAGATGCCGCGGCGCCGTTCTCGAAAGAATCAAAATTAGCCGCAACGCCACCCTGCGGCAAACGCAGCGTTGGCATTCCAGCCGGTGGCACCGATAGCAACAGGCAACCATGAAGGAGGAGATCGCATGACGTTACCACGAACCACCGCGACGGCTGAGCCGTCGCTCGGGCGGGATGTACTCAACGCGGCACGATACTATCTTGGCAACCGATGGGCTCTTCTGGCGCTCGGCAGTCTCGCCGTGATTGCCGGACTATCATTCGGAGGCTGGGGGTGGCTGGTGGCAGCCGGCCTTGCGCCGGTCATTCTCAGTACGCTGCCTTGCCTGGTGATGTGCGGGTTTGGCGTATGCGCGATGTGCCGGTCCAACAAAGCGCAATCGACAGTATCAGGCGATGCGGCGAACTCTGCGACATCGACCGGCGTGCTTGGGGTTGCCAAGATGGACCAGCCAACGGCGAGCGGCTCAAGTTGCTGCCACGGCGTGGTTGATCAACCTCAATCATCGCAAGTCAAACAGCTTCAGGCACTCAACGAAAGGACAGACTCCCATGCGTAAGATCACAACACCGCTCTTGCTCGCGTTCATTGTTGCCGCGAGCGTTTCAACCGCGTCGCCCCTCTACGCCGAGGAAGGGGCGATGCAGAACGAGCACTGCGACATGATGCAAGGCGAGCATGGCGGGATGATGCAAGGCCGTCAGGGTGGCATGATGGGTGGGGGCGGGATGATGGGCCAAGGCGGGATGATGGGGGGCGGTCACGGTGGCATGATGGGTCAAGGCGGCATGATGCAAGGCGGTCACGGCATGATGGGTCAAGGCGAAATGTCGCAAGGCAGCCAGGACGCAATGGTCGGCATGATGAAGCAAATGAGCCAAATGATGAAACAGATGAGCCAAATGATGGAGCAGCACAACAACATGATGAGCAACAACCAGCCGAAAGACCAGGAAAAGAAGAATGTGCCTGCTGAGCCAGAGAAGAAGTGATGCCGATAAAGGCTGGGCGGCGGTCCCGATCGGTACTCAGCCCTCTACTGTGCTGCGACTGAAGCCCATGAGGGATTGCAATGAGACGGCTTAATGGTTTTGTACGCGACTTGGGTGCCGCGGCGCTGGTGATTGTGCTCCTTCTCGGGGCCGGGGCAATCCGAACTGCCGGAGCAAATCAGCAAGATGCCGCTGCCGTTGCTCTGGCCTATGACCGCGGCACTGATGCGCTATTGAAATCGGACGGCCGAACACTTTATCAGAGCGCCGACGGCGGACGAAGCTGGAAAGCGATCCGGATTCCCGCTTCCGAGAACGGCCAGATAGCCAGCATCGCACCATCCCCAGCCGCCAAGGGTGTTACCTACGTGGTGGGAAAGGGATTGGGTGTACTGCGAACCGAGGACGGCGGTAAGAGCTGGATCGAGCGCAACGACGGACTCCCCAGCCGAGATGTTGTCGCTGTCGCAGCACATACCACCGAACCGGAGACCGTCTACGTTGTCGTATCGGATCACGGCGTGTACCGCAGTCAAGACGCCGGAAGGAACTGGCGTTTGATGGACCGTGGCTCTCAGGGTGGCATCCGTCAGTTGATCCACTCCGATATGACCGGAAGTATGCAAACTGGCTGGCTGTTCGCTGCGACCGCCAAAGGCGTTCGGCGGACGATGGATTGCTTCTGCCTTTGGCAGGATGCCGGAAAGCTCGGGACCGAGGCCCGTAGCGTTGCTTACGACCCGAGCCATCCCGATCACTTTTATGCCGTCACCGACAAAGGGCTTTTTCGCAGCAAGGATGGCGGAGAAAATTGGAGTCAGATGGTTTGGCCGAACGCCAATGCGATTGCAGTCACGTTTGCTCCTTCCAATATCCTCTACGTGATCGACGGGAACGGCGCTTTGTTCCGGAGCACGGATGACGGTAACACCTGGACTCGGGTCGATGCGTAGGGTCGCGATGGGTGTGATGCTTATCGTGGCCGGTCAGACCGTCGTCGCACGTGCGAATGGTGAAACGCCGGTGCCCGACGTCGACTCGATCAATTCAGGGCGGGCGATCTACGAACAACATTGCGCGTCGTGTCATGGCGCCAACGCTGAGGGGGCGCCAAATTGGCAGGAACGCGATGCGCTTGGCGAGCTTCCAGCGCCGCCGCACAATGCAGAAGGTCACACCTGGCGGCACTCCGATGCCGCTCTGTACGAGATGGTGAGCAAGGGTTGGCGCGATCCGTTCAACAAGTCTAAACGAATGACCATGCCAGCCTTCAGCGATGCGCTCACGCCGGAGCAGATCCGCGCGGTGATTAGCTATCTGAGGACGCTGTGGACTCCCGAGCAACGCCAGTTTCAATCGGACGAGACCCGCGATCATCCCGCGCCGAGCCGGATGCCCTAGCCCTCGATTATCGCAAGGACAATCGATTCTTATGAGAAGCCTACGCAAATTTCTGATTATCGTCGCTCTCGCTATCGCAACGTCTGTTGCGATAGCTTGGGCGTGGCGGACCATTAGCCCGGTGACGCCATCGTTACCAAAACCAACAACGTCCGGTACCCCTCTCATTGGCGGCCCGTTCACGCTCGTTGCAACGAATGGCGAAGTCGTCAGCGAGAAAACCTATCTGGGCAAGTGGGCCCTCATTTTCTTCGGTTACACATTTTGCCCGGATGTTTGTCCGACGACGCTCAACAACATGACCGTGGCGCTCGAGAAGCTCGGTTCGGATGCGGTCAAGATCCAGCCCATGTTCATTACCATCGATCCCGCGCGCGATACGCGGGACGTCTTGAGCGAGTACCTAAAATCGTTTGACTCACGGATCCTCGGGTTGACGGGCACTCAGGCGCAGATCGATCGCGTCGTCAAGGAATACCGTATCTACGTCGCGCAACAGAAGTCAGGGACCGATGACAGGGATTATCTCGTCTCGCACAGCGGTTACCTCTATCTGATGAGTCCCACGGGAAAATTCGTGAGCGTCATCCAGGGCAGCGAGGATGGCGAAGCGATCGCCAGCTGGCTGCGCAAGGAAATATCACGTTCAAGACAGTAACGGAGAAATGAGATGAAGCTCACATACAAACTGATTGGTGCGTTGGCGGTTGCGTTGTCCGTCAGCGGTCAGGTGGAAGCGCAAACGGCGGACGCCAATACGATTGCTGTCGAGCACGTGTGGGCGCGCGCGACACCGGCAGGAGCGAAGGCTGGCGCGGTGTACATGACTGTGGTCAACAAAAGTGCGATCCCGGATCGCCTGCTAGGTGCGACAACGCCAGTGGCAGACAAGGTCCAGTTTCACAGCGTTAGCGAGGCAAACGGTGTTTCCAGTATGCGTGAGCTGCCTGCGATGGATATTCCACCCGGCGCGAAAGTCATCCTAAAGCCCGGTGATACGCATGCGATGCTGGTCGGACTGAAACAACCGTTGAAGGAAGGCCAGACTATCCCGCTGACCCTGGATTTCGAAAAGGCCGGCAAAGTCAACGTGGCAGCTTCCGTTGCGAAGGTTGGCGCCATGCAAGGCGGGAGTATGGGATCGATGGCGCACGGGGCTGACAAGCCGATGAAGAAATGAGCGACGATCGAGCAGCGAAAGTATCGATGATGAATCTCACGCGACGGAGAAATTTGAGGGTCGTTGTGCCGGCCATTGGCGTCATCGGCATCATGCTTGGCGTCGTTGCATATTCGCCAACGCTTTACCGACTGTTCTGTGCAGCAACCGGCTATGGGGGCACGACGCAAAGGGTTGACTCCGACATGAACGCTATCTCAGGTCGTGTCATTACCGTGCGGTTCGATAGCAATGTTGCGCCAGGCCTGCCCTGGCGTTTTGAGCCGGTGCAGCGCGAAGTGAAAGTCCGTCTCGGGGAGCAGCAGCTTGTATCCTTCACAGCCGAAAATCTCACGGATCAGGCTATCGTTGGGCATGCCACGTTTAACGTAACGCCTCAGACTACGGGTATCTACTTCAATAAGATCCAATGTTTCTGCTTTGACGAGGAGCGTCTCAACGCACATCAGAAGGTCGATATGCCCGTCGTCTTCTTCGTCGACCCGGCGTTAGCCAGCGATCCCGATACGCGCGATGTCGATGCCATTACGCTGTCATATACGTTCTTTCGCTCTGTCAAGCCGGAGAACGCCAAAGATCTTTCGCGCTTCGTTGCCAGTGCCGAACCTGACCCAGTTCGCGGGCAGGCGCTCTTCAGCGAAAGGTGCGCTTCGTGCCATGCACTTGGCGCCAACAAGACAGGACCGATGCTTGGCGGCGTGTTTGAACGCAAGGCCGGCTCTGCTGCCGGTTATAAATATTCGCCTGCGCTGGCCAATACCAGTCTTAGCTGGTCCGCTGACAATCTCGATCGCTGGCTGACCGATCCTCGCAAATTCATCGCTGGCGTGAGAATGCCGGCGCGCGTTGTAGATGCGGCGTCCCGGAGAGACATCATTGCCTACCTGGAAAAGGCAACCCGCGAGACGAGTGCCCGATCACAATCGAGATCGGTTGCGCAGGGTTCAACAGATCAGCATCGGAAAGAATGACGAGGGGTTCGGATGACACAAAGATTTTGGACAGGGCGCCGTGTCGCTTGGTTGGTTTTGCCGCTTGTTCTGGTGAGTGCGGCCGCTGCATGGCTTGCTTTCGATCCCGGATTCCGCCGACAGCAGACCGCGAATCTCTCGACAGGCGCGCCGAACGACGAATTTGAACGTCGCGTGCATGACTATCTGATGGCTCACCCTGACGTTATCATGCAGTCTGTCAATCAACTTGAGGCGCGTCAACGCGCCAAAGACGAGACCGAAGTTCAGGCGATTGTCAAAAGCCGCGCAGACGAGATTTTTCGTGATGCGGCCACCCCGGTGAGCGGGAATGTCGATGGGGACATCACTCTTGTGGAATTCTTTGACTATAACTGCCCCTATTGTCGCCAGGTCGCGTCAGTCGTGACCAAGGCCGAGGAATCCGATCCAAAACTGCGCGTGGCTTACAAGGAGTTCCCGATTCTGGGGCCAAACTCGATCGTTGCTGCCAAAGCGGCACTCGCGGCCAACAAACAAGGCAAGTATGTTGCGTTCCATAGGGCGCTCTATGAGGTGCACGGCGCGGTTGATTCAGGAAAGGTCAAGGAGGTCGCCGCCGCGGTGGGACTGGATATGGATCGTCTCAACGCCGACATGAAAGACCCTGCAATTGAGGCGCTGATTGCCAAGAACTTTGCATTGGCTCAGGCGCTCCGCATCAACGGCACGCCAGGCTTTGTTGTAGGTGATCAGATTCTGCGCGGTGCGACCGATCTGAAGACCCTACAGACGATGATTCGTACAGCGCGAGAGCATCGGCAATGACGAGGACGAAACCCGACGGTTTTGACAAGTGATGGAAAGTTCGGTTGCTGCGACTTCAGCCGTCTTTATTGCGGGCGTCATTTCGTTCTTGTCGCCTTGCGTCCTGCCGTTGGTGCCCGGTTACGTGTCGTACATTGCCGGGCAATCGATGCCGGATTCGAGCGCGTCGCGAGCGCTGGTCGTGCGAGCACGTGCGCTTGCCCTGAGTACCTGCTTTGTGCTGGGATTCGCGACAATTTTCGTAATCCTAGGTGCAAGCGCAACGGCTCTCGGCCAAGCGCTCATCTCTTATCGCTACGAGCTGAATCTGATTGGCGGGCTGGTCGTGATTGGCTTTGGCCTTTTTGCGACCGGACTGCTGCGTCCTTTCTGGCTTCAGCGTGATTTCAGGTTTGATATTGTGCTTCCGGGCGGCCGCCCGGTCGCCGCCTATCTCCTAGGAATGGCATTCGCGTTTGGCTGGACTCCCTGCATTGGTCCCATGCTTGGCGCGATCCTCACGGTAAGTGCAGCCTCGGCCACGGTTGCCGAAGGGGTGAAGCTTCTTGCTGTGTATTCGCTCGGGCTTGGTCTGCCGTTTTTATTGGTGGCCTTGTTTACGGGCGGGCTGTTGGCAAGGCTCAAGTCGATCGGTCGTGTCGGCCGGATCCTTCAGATTGTCGCGGGAAGCATCATGGTCCTCATGGGCGTGGCGATTATAACCGGCCAGCTTTCGACGTTTTCATTCTGGCTGTTGGAAACCTTTCCGCTGTTGTCCACCATAGGATGAGCGACAAGTTTTCAACAGGGTCGCGATGCTTCGAGTTGTTTGATCTTGCCAAGGTTGCAAGCCGACTGGGTCGGTATCGTTGACGGAATTGTGCATCGCACTCGCGTCCGGCCTTGCCACCTCGTCAACGCCAATTAGGTGGCGCTCAGCCGAGCGTTTTTGCTATCCTATCGATATGGAAGCCATCGTACGTTCGTTGTCCTTGCTGTTGCTAGCCATGGCATTGATGCTGCCTACGGTCGGGCAGACGAGTGCGCGCCCAGAAGCCCCGATTGTGACCCAAGCCACCCTTGTTCAATCTGCAATTCCTCGTCAAGCAAGTCGCATGTCGATGAAATGCGGCCGATGCTTCGGAAAGGCTTGCGACGCGTGTGCAGTTGCTTGCGGTACCGGTTGCAGTACGGCAAGTGCCCTCGCTCCACTTGTGATTGTTCTGGCATTGGTCAGCCTCCCGGCAGCAACGCCATCCGTTTTTGAAGCCGCTCTCGATCACGGCCGCGCACCTGATCCACCTCCGCCGAGACTTATCGTCATCAGTTGAGATGGCCGCACCCGCGGGCATCGCAGGTTCGTGTGCATCAGGTCAACATCAAGCCTGAAGGCTTCCTCGAACAATTCATTTCGGTGGTTAATCGTTCGGATTGCTGGCGGACGATAATCTCAATGCGCGGCGCCTGAGATCAGCAGTCAACAGCCGAACCGTTATCCCATTGGTTGGCATTGCGACAACGCAATGACCGGGAGGACGAAATGATAACCTCACAAACTTTGGCCGTACTGGGAAGCCTTGTCGTTTTGCTTCCCGTTGCATTTACTGCGTTACCCTCGGGCTTCAATCCGCATTCAGCAGGCCAGCGCGACGATGCATGGTATAGCGGCTCTGAGATCGACCATCATCAGATCGTCGATGCAAGCTTGGCGCCTTATTCGGCGATCGGAAAATTCAAAGGAACAATGACGTGTACAGCAGCGATCGTGCTCAATCCAAGGATCATCATTACGGCAGGTCATTGCGTCGCTGAAAGAGACGGCACGACAAGAAAATCCAATTTTTCGTTCCATCTGGCCTATCAAGCGGGAGCTGATCTTGGACCCTTCCAGGCAACAGGGCCGTCGGATCGAAGCAGAGCCTTACGCACGAATCTGTCCGGGATGCTTCGAGAGATTGGGCTATACTTGTTCTTAATCGCGCGCCTACGGACGTCCAGCCGCTTCTTCTGAGCCATCGTTCGTTGAGGACCGAAGAGTTGTCTGAACGGCAAATCCTCTTGCCGGCGTATTCGAACGATATCGGCAACGCCGAAGTCCTTAGCGTCGATCCGGTCTGCAGTGTTCGCGATCTGGTATGGGATACACTCCTTCACACCTGTGTGGCGCGGCCTGGTTCTTCTGGAGCCCCGCTACTGCTGCGAGACGGGTCAGGTTACGCCCTCATCGGCATCCACACCGCTTCGATCTTTGCGAGCGACGCGGATGGCCACGTTGGAAAATTTGTCGGCAACCAGGCCGTCGCTTCCTGGATGTTCTCGGATGCGGCGTTCACACTCTCCAGGCAACTGGACAACGGTCCCGTCCAAACCGTTAATTCCGGGAACTACTGATCGCTGCTACGAGGAATCGATATAGCTATTGGCGCGAGAAAGGAAGGCCATGACAACCGATCAGCTGATTGAATTACTCGCCGCGGACCTCACGCCGGTGGGGCGGCGGCGTATCATGTGGACGATGATCCTCGCCGTCGCGCTCGGCACAGCGGCAGCTTTCGGCGCGATGCTCCTGCTTTTTAATCCTCGCATTGAATTTCCGAGTGGAAGAACCCTGGGCACCCTGTTGATCAAGATCTTCTTTGCGTCAGGCGTTGTTGCAACTGCGGCGGTATTCCTGCCTCAGCTAACACGTCCTGAAGCGCGGATGTACAGTCTTCCCAAGCTCGTCTTCATTCCATTCGCTACGGTCGCAGTATCAGCTACCGTGGCTCTCGCTTTGTCTCATTGGTCTAGCTGGGCCGGCATGATCGTCGGGCGGGATTGGACGACATGTCGCGATTCCGGTGCTCGCGGTCTTGCCTTTCGCGTGCATTATCTGGGGCCTGCGCGTGGGGGCGTCAACCGATCCAATGCGCGCCGGCGAAATCGCCGGTCTCGTGGCAGGCGGCCTTGCCGCATTGGCGTGCGCCTTCCCTTGTGTGGATGGGGCGCTTCCATCGATCGCACTTTGGTACAGCTTCCCGATCGTCATCTGTGCCGTCGTGGGGAGCAAGCTCGGCCCGGGCCTGCTGCAGTGGTGATTTGCTTGATGTCGGCGTCGTACGTCTTGGTCGACGAACAGTTGCTATGCTGCGCCACACGGACAGGTCCGTTGGCGGCCCGTACACCAACTTAACGCCGGCGGAGACGAACGGTGATCAAGTCATCTATCAAGCAAGGTTCGCCAGGACTATTAGTCCGGTACCGATTTTGGGTTGCTAAACTGTTTTATAATCTTTCGTTTGCCATCTTGGCTCGCGATGCAAGCTGGCAGGAAGAACTCGTCGCTTCTCTTAAGCCCAAGGCAGGTGATCGGATACTCAATTTTGGGCCGCACAGTTCCTCCACGGCGATTTCGCTCGCGCTTCGATATCCCGAAGCAACTTTCGTCATTGTGGACCCAAACTCAAAGGCTGCCGAAAGGATGCGGCTTAGTGCTGCTCGGAAACAGCTCGGGAACATTACTGTTGTTCATGCGTCTCTTCTGGGCAAGCTTCCGCTGAACGCGGGTTCGTTCGATGCGGTTATTTGTACGCTTGCGCTCCATGACAATCCTCCGGAGGCAAAGCTTGGCATTATTAAAGAGATGGGCCGGGTTCTACGGCATGGTGGGACGTTACGAGCAGTCGATTTCGACAAGCCGGAAAATGCTAAAGAACGGCGGATTCTCGAGCTAGCGGGACGCATCTCAGGAGTCGCTGCGGTAACGCCACACTTCGACGGTAGTTGGGTTGATTTTCTAGCGAAAGCTGGCCTCGCAGGCGCGTCACGGATGTCATCTCATTCATTCGAGTCAGGACGGATTTCGATCGTGAAAGCACGAAAGCGCTAAGTTTTGTTCGAGACCGTGATCAACCTCAAGCCGAAGCGGCAATGGCGCCCCGGCGCGACGATCGATAGCCTCACCGCCGAAATGGACAAGGCGTTGCAATTCCCGGGCGTCTCCAATGCCTGGACCATGCCAATCAAGGCCCGCATCGACATGTTGTCGACCGGAATCCGGACACCGGTCGGCGTCACGGTGATCGGCCCCGATCTGGATGGGATCGACAAGCTGGCGAAACAAGTCGAGCGGGTTCTGAAGGCGGTGCCGGGCACATCGTCGGCTTATGCCGAGCGCGGCATCGGCGGATACTATCTCGAGATCACGCCCGATCGGATGGCGCTGGCGCGTTACGGCATTATGATCCAGGACGTGCAGGACGTGATCGCCACCGCACTGGGGGGCAGACGGTGACCACGACCGTTGAGGGTCGCCAGCGCTTCACCGTCAATACCAGCATCGCGTTTCCACCGGGCTACTACGTGGTCTGGAGCGGCCAGTACGAGTATCTCGAGCGGGCCACCGCACGGTTGAAAATCGTAGTGCCGGTGACGCTGCTGATCATCTTTCTGCTGCTGTACCTCAACTTCCGCTCCATCCCCGAAACCATGATCGTCATGCTGTCGCTGCCGTTTGCCCTGGTTGGTGGCCTGTGGCTGATGTGGTTGTTGAACTTCAACCTGTCCGTCGCCGTCGCCGTCGGATTCATCGCACTGGCAGGCGTCGCCGCCGAAACCGGGGTGGTTATGCTGATCTATCTCAATCAGGCCTTTGATGAGGTCAAATTGCGATGCACACTCAAGGACCGGAAGGTTACGCGTCGAGACCTTTATGATGCGATCATGGAAGGCGCGGTCGAGCGGGTGCGGCCGAAGATGATGACGGTCGTCGCCATCATGGCGGGCCTGCTGCCGATCATGTGGAGCACCGGCACCGGTTCCGAAATCATGCAGAGGATCGCGGTGCCGATGATCGGTGGCATGATCTCGTCGACGTTGCTGACGCTGATCGTGATCCCGGCGATCTTCGGCTTGGTCAAGGGATACCGACTTCCGAACGGCGGCAGCGATCAATCTGCAACGCCTTCGGCTCCTGTAAAGAGAGTGACACAGCATATTCCGGAACCAGCCAAATGAGGTGAGCCATGATGGACGGAATGATGATGCCCGGGATGATGTGGGGCGTGGCGCTGGTCGGGCTGCTGGTCATCGTCGTGCTGATCCTGACCGCGGCGGCGCTCGTCAAGTATCTGTTGTCCGGACGCAAAGGAGACCGACCATGAGAATATTCGGGATCGCGGCACTGTTCGCCGGCGCATTGCTGACGCCGGCTCTCGCCGAGCAGGGCGATGCCGCACGCGGTCAGCGCGACTTCAGAGCCTGCGCGCCGTGCCACTCGCTCGAACCCGGCCGCAACATGACAGGACCAAGTCTGGCCAACCTGTGGGGACGGAAGGCCGGGTCGCTGCCGAGTTTCGACCGTTATTCCGATGCGCTTAAGTCATCGGGAATTATCTGGGACGATCGTGCGCTCGACGGATGGTTGACTGATCCAAAGCGGATGGTGCCGGACAACGACATGCCGTTCGACGGCATCGAGGACCCCGGCGCCCGCGCAGACCTGTTGGCGTTCCTCAAGGAGGCCACCAAGCCGGGAGCCGCACCCACGCAATCCGCGCAGACGCAGATGAAAGGCATGGGCGGAATGATGGGCGGAGGCCGCGACCCAAATCTGAAGAAGATTGAGCCCGCCAAGCAGGTAAAGGCGATCACCTATTGCCGTGATACTTATCGGGTTGCTACCGCCGACGGAAAGACGCGTGCGTTCTGGGAACGCAATCTTCGCTTCATGACCGATTCAAGCAACGACGGGCCAGAGAAAGGTGCGCCCGCAATTATGCCTGCGGGAATGATGGGGGATCGTGCGGCGGTGATC
>JBARXT010000170.1:0-5790 GCA_049647485.1 Xanthobacteraceae bacterium | reverse complement strand
CCCCTCCCCCTTGCAGGGGGAGGGAGAGAGTTCAATGCCTGAAGTGCCGAGTGCCGGTGAGCACCATGGCGATGTTGTGCTCGTCGGCAGCTTTGATCACCTCATCGTCGCGCACCGAGCCGCCGGGCTGGATCACGGCCGTCGCGCCGGCCTCGATGCAGGCCAGCATGCCGTCCGCGAACGGGAAGAATGCATCGGACGCCACCACCGAACCGCGCGTCATCGGCTCTTTCAGCTTCAATTCGCGCGCCGCGTCTTCGGCCTTGCGCGCCGCGATGCGGGCGGAATCGACGCGGCTCATCTGGCCCGCGCCGATGCCGACGGTGGTGAGGTCCTTCGCGTAGATGATGGTGTTGGATTTCACATGCTTGGCGACGCGGAAGGCGAAGCGCAGGTCGCGCAATTCGGCCTCAGAGGGCGCGCGCTTGGTGACGACCTTCAAGGTCATGTCATCGACCGACGCATTGTCGCGGCTCTGCACCAGCAGGCCGCCGGCAACGGTCTTGGCGGTGAGGCCGAGCGCGCGCGGATCTGGCAGGCCGCCGGCGAGCAACAGGCGCAGGTTCTTCTTCGCCGCGACGATGGCGATGGCTTCCTCGCTCGCGTCCGGCGCGATGATCACCTCGGTGAAGATTTCGGTGATGGCGCGCGCGGCTTCCGCATCCAATGTGCGGTTCAGCGCGACGATGCCGCCGAAGGCAGACGTGGAATCGCAGGCCAGCGCCTTGCGATAGGCCGAGACCAGATCGGCGCCTTCCGCGACGCCGCAGGGATTGGCGTGCTTGATGATGGCGACGGCGGCAGTGCGCCTGGCGTCGAACTCGGCGACGCATTCATAAGCGGCGTCGGTATCGTTGATGTTGTTGTAGGACAGCTCCTTGCCCTGCACCTGCCGCGCGGTGGCCACGCCGGAGCGATGATCCGGCGTGCGGTAGAACGCGGCGGTCTGGTGCGGGTTCTCGCCGTAACGCAGCGACTGCACGAGGCGGCCGCCGAAAGCGCGATAGTCCGGCGCATTGTCCTTCAGTTGCACGGCGAACCAGTTGGAGATCGCGGCGTCATAGGCGGCGGTGCGCGCGTAAGCTTTGGCGGCGAGGCGGCGGCGCAGCGAGAGTGTGGTCTCGCCGTTGTTGGCGGCGAGTTCATCCAGCACGGCCTGATAGTCGCTGGCCTCGACCACCACCGCGACGTCGTCGTGGTTCTTGGCGGCGGCGCGGATCATCGCGGGGCCGCCAATGTCGATGTTCTCGATGCAGTCTTCGTAGGGCGCGCCTTTGTCGACGGTGGCTTCGAACGGATAGAGATTGACCACCAGCAGGTCGATCGGCGCGATGCCGTGATCGGTCATCGCCTTGGCGTGCTCGGCATTGTCGCGGATCGCCAGCAGGCCGCCATGCACCTTCGGATGCAGCGTCTTGACCCGGCCGTCCATCATCTCCGGAAAGCCGGTGAGTTCGGAGACGTCGCGCACCTTCAAGCCCGCAGCCGC
Source organism: Xanthobacteraceae bacterium (assembly GCA_049647485.1). Taxonomy (GTDB): domain Bacteria; phylum Pseudomonadota; class Alphaproteobacteria; order Rhizobiales; family Xanthobacteraceae; genus 62-47. Next base: position 4,301 of record JBARXT010000170.1, on the reverse strand, counting down.
GATCGCCTTGGCGGTTCCGCCGGTCGAGACCAGTTCGACGCCATGGGCGGCGAGCGCCTTGGCGAAATCGATCAGGCCGGTCTTGTCGGAAACGGAAAGCAGTGCGCGGGTCACGCGGCGCGGAGTGTCGGACATGGATGTGGTTCCTGGGGGATTTACGGCCGTCGGGTAGCACGCTTTCCCCGTCGACGGAACCATATTGGGGGCATTTCCGCCCCCAATTCACCGCTAGCCCTGTTCCAGCGCGGCGATGGCATCCGAGATGGCGATGGTGCGGCGGGCGATTTCGGCGTGCAGGCGCTCCACCATGCGGCCGTCGAGCTGGATGGCGCCGCGCGAGGCGTTCTCCGGCAGGTCGAAGGCCGCGACGATCTTGCGGGCGTTGGCGACTTCGTCCGCCGGCGGCGTGAAGGCGGCGTTGCAGATCGCGAGGTGGCTCGGGTGGATCAGCGTCTTGCCGTCGAAGCCGAGATCGAGGCTCTGTGCGCACTCTTCGCGGAGGCCGTCCATATTGCCGATGTCGCCATAGGGCCCGTCGAGCATCTCGAGGCCGTGGGCGTGCGCCGCCAGCACGCAATGGGTGATGATCGGCAGCATGGTGGAGCGGCCCGGCACCATGCGGATGCGGGTTTCGCGTGCGATGTCGTTGGGGCCGAACACGAACCCGGCGAGCCGCATGGCCGGATCGCGCGCCTGCGCGGCGAGCTTGTCGGCGTCGAGAATGGCGCGCGCGGTCTCGATCATCGCCCACACTTTCACGGTCGGGTCGGCGTTGGCTTCAGCGAGTCGATCGGCGACCATCTTGAGATCCTCCACGGTGGAGACCTTCGGCACCAGGATGCCGTCCGGCCGTGCCGTCGCCGCCATGTTGAGGTCGTCGAGCCACCACGGCGAGTCGAGGCTGTTGACGCGGATCAGCACCTCGCGCTTGCCGAAGCCGCGCGCGGCCACGGCTTGCGCGATCTGATCGCGCGCCAGCGATTTGGCGTCCGGTGCCACCGCATCCTCGAGATCGAGGATCAGGCCGTCGGCGGGAAGGGTGCGCGCCTTGTCCAGCGCCCGCGCATTGGACCCCGGCATGAACAGCAGGCTGCGGCGGGGACGGGTCATATGCAATTCCTCAATCATTCGCGCGGCTTGAGCGCGGTCGTCAACTTGACTCAGGGACAGACTCAAAGCCCTAACACCGCGCGCGACCGAGAGAAAGTCTTGTTCCTCCGGGATCGCTATGGTTGATGAGGCCATCAATCATCATCAGGCCACACTCATGCTGACGTTCCCGAAACATCTGATCGCGGGATACCGCGATTTTGCCGCCACCCGGTTGCCCGCCGAACAATCGCGCTATCGCGAACTCTCCGAGCATGGCCAGTCGCCTGAAACGATGCTGATCGGCTGTTCCGACTCGCGCGTCGCGCCCGAGACGATTTTTGGCGCGGCGCCGGGTGAACTGTTCACGGTGCGCAACGTCGCCAACCTGGTGCCGCCTTATGCTCCGGACGGCGAGGCGCACGGCGTTTCGGCTGCGCTGGAATTCGCGGTGCAGGTGCTGCGTGTCAAGCACATCGTGGTGATGGGGCATGCGCAGTGCGGCGGTGTCAAGGCGCTGACGCAGGACAGCGCGCCGCTGTCGCCAGGCGATTTCATCGGCCGCTGGATGTCGATCATCGAGCCGGATACGTCAAAACTGAAGCGGATCGCCGGCGAGGATCAGGAAACCTTCATCACCCGGCTGGAGCACAGCGTCGTCAAACGCAGCCTGCAAAACCTGATGACGTTTCCGTGCATTCGTATCAAGGTCGAGCGTGGCACGCTGCTGCTGCACGGCGCTTATTTCGGTGTCGCCAAGGGCGATCTCTATATCCTCGACAAGGCCAGCGGCGAATTCCGCACGCCGAAGAACGCTGTGGCGGTTTAGAGGCTTTCTGCTCTTGATGGAATCGCGTCTGTCATGCGCGGACTTGATCCGCGCATCCATCTTCTTCAAAAAATGATGGATTGCCGGGTCAAGCCCGGCAATGACGTTTCCGCCTAAACGGGAAGCGCTCTAGAAGAGATGAACTGAAGCGGAAACCGTCACCCTGAGGTGCTCCATGCGCAGCGTGGAGCCATGCAAGTTGGCTTGCCAACCTGCGTCCTTTGTAATCCATCTCGGGTAAACCCGAGATGGAAGGTGATGGCGATCCTTCGAGGCTCGCGACGCTCGCACCTGAGGATGACGCCATCGCGTCGTCGTTATTGTCTTCCAAACAAAAACGGGCAGCTCGCGCCGCCCGTTTTGCATTCGTAGCCGGCTCTTGCCTTATGCCGCCTTCTGCTTCGGTTGCAGCAGCTTGCGGTTGATCAGACATTCCGCGATCTGGATCGCGTTGAGCGCGGCGCCCTTGCGCAGGTTGTCGGAAACGCACCACAGCACGAGGCCGTTCTCCACCGTCGCGTCCTCGCGGATGCGGCTGATGTAGGTGGCGTCCTCGCCCGCCGATTCATACGGCGTGACGTAGCCGCCCGGCTCGCGCTTGTCGATCACCAGGCAGCCCGGCGCCTTGCGCAGCAACTCGCGCGCCTCGTCGACGCTGATCGGCTTCTCGAACTCGATGTTGACCGCCTCCGAGTCACCGATGAACACCGGCACGCGCACGCAGGTCGCGGTGAGTTTGATCTTCGGATCGAGGATCTTCTTGGTCTCGGCCACCATCTTCCACTCTTCCTTGGTGTAGCCGTCTTCCATGAAGACATCGATGTGCGGGATCACGTTGAAGGCGATCCGCTTCGGGAATTTCTTGGTGACGAGATCGCTGGCCGTGTACACCGCCTTGGTCTGCGCGAACAGCTCATCCATGCCTTCCTTGCCGGCGCCCGACACCGACTGATAGGTCGACACCACGACGCGCTTGATGGTCGCCTTGTCATGCAGCGGCTTCAGCGCGACGACGAGTTGCGCCGTCGAGCAGTTCGGGTTGGCGATGATGTTCTTCCTGGTGTAGCCGCTGACAGCGTCGGCATTCACCTCGGGCACGATCAGCGGCACGTCGGCGTCGTAGCGCCACGCCGACGAGTTATCGATCACCACCACGCCCTGCGCGCCGATTTTCGGCGACCATTCCTTCGACACGTCGCCGCCGGCCGACATCAGGCAAATGTCGACATCGCTGAAATCGTAGTTCTCGAGAGCTTTCACTTTCAGGGTGCGGTCGCCAAAAGACACTTCGGTGCCCACGCTGCGCCGGGAGGCCAGCGCCACGACTTCGTCCGCCGGGAATTTGCGCTCATCCAGGATGTTGAGCATTTCCCGTCCGACATTGCCGGTCGCCCCGGCGATCGCAACCTTGTAACCCATCGTTCACTCTCCGAGCAAAAATGCCGCCTCAAAGCGCGCTGCGGCAAGCAAGCGGGAGCGCTTCTATGCGAGAAACGCCCACAATACAACATTCGCACGTTTTTTAGGCTTTTCCATGCGCTTCGTTCCCGCCAGCCGCGCGGGTTTTCCGCACCTGACCGGGATCGGTGCAGCCCTGCTCCCGACCTTGCGCCGCTTCGCGATGGAATGCGGCGCGGTCGCGACGTGCATCGCTGCCTATATGGTGGTGCTGGCACTGATCGCCATCGGCGGCGTTGCCGTGGTGATGCAGTGGAATTTCGACGACAGCCTTGCGGAATTGCATCTCGACGCCGTGCCGGGCGTCGACGCGCCGCATGACGGCTGGCGGCTGGCCACCCATGTATCGCCGGCCTTTGCCGTGAGCCAGATCGATACGGCTGGCACCACAGCCAGTTACGAGGTCTTTCTGAGCGTGCGAGAGGGGCGCCGGGATATTCTGCGCTGGACCGCCGGCGAGATCCCGGTCGCCGGGCTCCGGATCGATCGTCCCGGTGCTGAATTGGCGCCGTCCGCGACAGCCGCGGTGCTGATGGAGGCCGGTTTCCATGCCGGTCGCCTTGGCGAGGTCGAGGCCGCCGGCATGGTCGAAAGCAAGTTCGGTCTGGTGAAACTGCTCAGCCTGATCGATCGTTCCGGCGCCGCCGTGCCCTGCCTCGCCTTCATGAAGACGTTTGCCAGTCCCAGCCTGCGCTTGGAGGGCTGGTCCTGCCAGGGCGAGACGGTTGCCGCCCGGCGCGCGGCCGTTTCCTGCCTGTTGAACCGTCTGGTGCTGCTCAAGGCTGGCAACGACGCCGCGCTGACGGAATTATTTGCTCGTGCCGAACTGCGCCGGCCCGATTGCGGGGGCGAGGGGGTGCGAGACGTGGGCGACTGGATCGTCAGCGCCCAGAACCCGTCGCTGCGCGGGGCACTGTAGCGCGAG
>JBARXT010000169.1:0-7907 GCA_049647485.1 Xanthobacteraceae bacterium | reverse complement strand
GTTCGCAGCCGAGCTATGCGGCCGCGCCCCCGCGATCGCCGCGAACGGCCGCGGTGCGAAGCGACGACGGTGCGCGTGGACCGGTTTCGCTCAATGCGCCCGGAGTCGCGCCGGCCGACGACGAGATTGCGTTGCCGGCGGAAAGCGCCGCGAGGCAGGCGACCAATACGCCGCCCGGCTGGCAGACGGGACCGCAGCCTTACTCGCAACGCGGTTATGAATCGCAACGCGGCTACGCGACCTCGAACACATCGCGGCAAGATTATTCGTCGGGCGATGCCGCACCTCGTTATTCGCGCGGGTCCGCGATGCCGAACGAGACCGCGCGCGAGGCACCCTTGCCGACGCTCGGGCCTGCGCGCGCACCGCAGGTGTCGGCATTCGGCCCGGTCACGTTGAAGCCGACCGCGACCCTGGCGTGTCCCATCGTGTCCGCGCTCGATCGGTGGCTCAGCGAAAATATCCAGCCGGCGGCGATCCGCTGGTTCGGCGCGCGCGTCGTGGAGATCAAACAGATTTCGGCCTATTCGTGCCGTGGCATGAACGGCAATCCGCGCGCGCATATTTCCGAACATGCTTTCGGCAACGCGCTGGACATTGCCGGATTCACGCTCGCCGACGGCCGCTACATTTCGGTTCAGAAGGGCTGGAAGGGGCTGCCGGAGGAGCAGGGATTCCTGCGCGACGTGCAGGGCGCGGCATGCCAGCACTTCACCACGGTGCTGGCGCCCGGCGCCAACGTCTATCACTACAATCACATTCACGTCGATCTGATGCGGCGTTCCAGCCGCCGCGTGGTCTGCAAACCTGCGGCGGTATCGGGCGAGGAGATCGCGGCGCGCGCCGGCCGTGGCGGCAACTTTGCCTATCGGGAGCCGGCCTATACCAGCTCGATCGGTCGCCGTAGCACGCACAGCTCTGCGCCGAACCACGACGAGGACGACGAATAGTTCGTCGGCCCTCAAGCCTGCGTCAGCGGTTCGGTGCGCACGCGCGTTCGCGCGCTGATCGCGACGGTGGCGACCACCGCGCCGGCAAACAGGATGGTATCGAGATCGATTGCCTCGCGGTTCACCAGCGCGGCAAGCGCGATGGTCACGAACGGTTGCAGCAATTGCAGTTGCGAGACCTTGCTAAGGCCGCAGATCGAGATTCCTGCATTCCAGGCGAAGAAGCCGATCCATTGCGAGAACAGCGCGGCGTACATCAGGCCGAGCCATGGTTCGAGCGGAATGCTCGACAGGTGGGGTGGTAGCAGCAGCCACGCCGCCGGTAACGTCAGCGGCAACGCGATCACCATCGACCAACTGATGATTTCCCAGCCAGGCATGAAGACGGTGAGGCGGCCGGAGAAGCCATAGCCGATGGCGCCGCCGGCCACTGCCAGCAGCAGGAACAGGTCGCCGATGGCGATGCCGCCGCCGCCGTGGCGCAGCGCGAACAGGATCACCAGCGCAGCGCCGACCAGCGCCGCGATCCAGTAGGCGAGGCCGGGACGCTCGTGCGTCACCGGCACCGCGACAATAGCCGTGGCGATCGGCAACACGCCCAGCACCACGCCGCCATGCGCCGCCGGCAGCGTCTGCATCGCCATCGCCATGAACAGTGGAAAACCGACTACGACGCCGAGCGTACCGAGCACCAGCGAAGGCCAGGTATGTTTCGGCGGCAATCGGCGTCGCAGGATCAGGAGTACGGCGAGCGCGCAGATGCCGGCGATGGCCGAACGGCTGGCGGTGATGAAATACGGATCGAACCCGGTCAAGGCGAGCCTGGTCGCCGGCAATGTCCCGCCGAAAATCACGACTCCGAGAAAGCCAAACGACAAGCCGAGCGATTGGCGTGAGACGTGGGACGACATGAAGAGGACGAGGCTGGAGGAGAGAGGACACGGCTAACAGGATCACCGGTCCATGTGCTGTATCGGTTCGGTCCAGGCGTGGCCAGCATCCAACGCGCCCGACGCGGCATGGCTGCAATGCGCGTTGCTGCCAAGCCTCATGTCAGTTCAGGTTGACGGTCCTTCGCGTATCCTCGATCTCGCCGCCGCCCGGAAGCGGCGGCACCAGTTGCGGCGCGATGGCATGAACCGCAAATCCGCTGCCGGTGCGCTTGGCCTGATAGAGTGCCTGATCGGCGCGGACGAGGAGTTCTTCGGCGGTCAGGGGCTGGTCAGGCGTCATGATCGCGATGCCGACGCTGGTGCCCAGTTGGATCGCGTTGCCGTTGATTTGATAGGTGCTGCCAATTTCCTTGAGGATGCGTGTCGCCAGCGCCAGCGTTTGTTCGCGGGATTCGATCTGCGTTTGCACCAACATGAATTCGTCGCCGCCGAGCCGGACCAGCAGATCGGCCTGCCGCGTCAGCCTCAGCAGGCGTTTCGCCACCTCGCGTAGAATGGCGTCACCGACAGGATGGCCAAAGCGATCATTCGCCTGTTTGAAGTTGTCGAGATCGAGGCTGTGGATTGCAAGAGATCGGCCCTCGATCGAGGTCGCGGCGACGATGGCCTCCAGATTTTCGTTCAAGGCGAGACGATTGGACAGGCCGGTCAGCGGATCGCGGCGCGCCAAACCCGCGAAGCGGAGTTTGAGCGTGAGTTGGCTGACGATGGTGGCATAGAGATGCTGCACGGTTTCGAATGCGCCGAGCAGAAAGATCACCATGAGAAAGCTGAGACACCAGTAGACCGTTCCGCCAATGTAGAGACATGCGGCGATCGATGGCGCTGAAGTGATCAGGAGGTTGACGATCGCGAGTCGTGGTCGGTAGGCCACGCGGGTCACCGTGCCTGCGCCATAGGCGAACAACACGCCGACGATGAGCATGTGGATACTGGGATAAGGCAGCATGAAGCACCACCCGCCCATGGCACCGACGATCACGGTTGTCGTGAAACTTCGGGCTGCAAACTGCTTTTCCCAGCTTTGTGCCGCGGAAAACGACAGCGGCGCAGGCGCGTTGGCCCGTCGGTAACGCATGACCATCAGAATGCGCTCGGCGGAGATCACAAGGGCGATCGCGGTGAGGCCCAAGATCAGATAATCTCCAGTCCGGGCATAGATCGTGGCGCCGGCGAAACCGAGCGAGATCAAGAGAATGACCAGAGGCGGCACCAGGCTGAACAGGGCATCCACCAACTCGACATAGACGGCGTCCGACGGGCGGTCGAAGCGAAATAGGCGGACGAGGGCGCGCGTCATGACGAAACCTGATCTTCGCCGACCCCGGCCGGCGTCATGCTTGCTTATCCTCCAGCCGTAAAATCAAAGGTCAGCAAAACCCTCAACTTTGACCTATCCGGAACCTGAACGTGGCGAGAGGCCCGGCGACGAGCGCTGGACCTCTCATGGGTCGTTTGTAAAAGATATCAGCCAGCCTGTAAGCCGGGTTCTGTAGGGCACCGCCCGTTTGCACGGACGATGCGTGACGGCCATTCGTCTGGGACAATGTTCGCACATTGCCTCAAGCAACCTACCCGGACGGCGGATCCGACACGATCCCGCGGTGTTATCGCCTGCGCGAACCAACCGCTGTGCCGTCCCTATTCGGTTTTGCTCCCGGTGTGGTTTGCCATGCCGTTGCCGTTACCGGCGACGCGGTGCGCTCTTACCGCACCTTTTCACCCTTACCCGCAATCCCGAAGGAGGCGGGCGGTTCGTTCTCTGTGGCACTTTCCCTGGGGTCGCCCCCGCCGGACGTTATCCGGCACCGTATGTCGATGGAGCCCGGACTTTCCTCCCCGGCGGCCTTTCGACCGATGCCGGAGCGGCCGTCCGGCCGACTGACGCGCCACCCATGCGGGGTCGGCGGCGATCCGTCAAGCGCCAGTCGTGTGCCGTCAGCGCAGGATTATGACGCGGTGGCAATCGTTTTTGATGCCGGAAGCATCGCGAGCAGCGCATGCAACGTCTTCAGCGTCGATTGGTCGGCGATGCCGTCGACACGCTCCGGCCGGTAGTGCCGCTGGAACGCAGTGACGACTTCCCGTGTCGGCACGTCATAACGGCCGTCCGCTTCGATGCTGTAGCCGAAGCGCGCCAGCGCCGATTGCAGATCGCGGACCTGATCCCCGGTCGAGCCGGGACGAAGCATATCGCCTTTGACGATGGGGGCCGGCTCGATCCACAGCCCGACACCCGAGTCTGCCAGCGAACGCCAGGGAAATTTCTCGCCGGGGTCCTGCTTGCGTGACGGCGCGACGTCGGAATGCGCCAGCACCCGATGTGGTGCCACCTTGCGCCGGAGCATGATGCCCCGGCACAATGCGATCACCGCCGCGACCTGCCGCAGCGGGAAATCCGGGTAGCCCCAGTCGTGGCCGCGATTGACGATCTCGATGCCGATCGAGCAGGAGTTGATGTCGGTTTCGCCAGCCCAATACGAGACGCCGGCGTGCCACGCCCGCTTGGATTCCGGCACGCATTGCAGGATGCGGCCGTCCTCCAGCACCACATAATGCGCCGAGACGTCGGTTCCTGCGGTGCAAAGCCGGTACAACGCGCCTTCGAGGTCCGGCATGCCGGTGTAGTGCAACAGGATCATGTCCGGCGACAGGCCGTTGTTCCGTTCACCGAAATTCTCGGACGGAACCACCTCGAAGACGACGGAGGAATCGGGCGTGAACTTCGGCATGTCGGCGCTGGCCTTCGGGATCGGAAGGGCCCGCGGGCGCCTCGGCGCTAGCTTCTCGGACGATACTGGACCCAACGGTACTCCACCCCTCAAACCCGGCGGCACCACGGCGCACTGCGCTCATTTTGGCGACGGGCGACCAATTGGCCGCGCGCTGCCGTCACGATCCGGACATAAACTAGATAGCACAAACCCCTAGCGACAACCGCGAACGCCCATGGCTACTGCGGAGCATCCACAGGGAATCTGTCACGCGTGGCCGAAGCGCGCCGGCGTTGCATTGGACTTGCGCCATTTCATCAACGCTTTTTTAACTCTAACCACCGTTACTGAAGGGTGAAAAGCCAGCCCGTTCGGGCGGCTCAGGCTCCTTTGACGCTGACGAATCCCATGGCCCTGCACATCGTCCCATGCGGAAGTTCGGATTTTCGCGTCGAAACGGAAAGCGGAACCCGGCGCAACGTTCATGTCATCGCCAATGCCATCGGCCAGACCAGTCAGCAGCGGCGTCGACGCGCGACTTTATCGGCACGGCGGCGAAGGAATGTGCGCATGACCGCGCTGTCGCCGCGACATATTCCGGTGCTCGGGCGCGAGGTGCTCGAATGGATCTCGCCCCACAGCGGCGGCATCTATGTCGACGCGACCTTCGGCGCCGGCGGCTACAGCCGCGCGCTGCTCGCCGTCGACGGCACCCGCGTCATCGGCATCGACCGCGACCGCACCGCCATCTTCGGCGGCTTTGCTCTTGTTGAGGAGTCGAACGGTCGGCTGACGCTGGTGGAGGATCGCTTCTCCCATCTGGCCGAGGTCTGCGCTGCGCAAGGCGCGGACGCGGTCGACGGCGTGGTGATGGATATCGGCGTGTCGTCGATGCAGATCGATCAGGCCGAGCGCGGCTTCTCATTCCGCCTCGACGGCCCGCTCGACATGCGGATGAGCGGCACCGGACCCAGCGCCGCCGATGTTGTCGCCACCGCGTCGGAAGCCGATCTCGCCAACATCATCTATATTTTCGGCGAGGAGCGCTATTCGCGGCATATTGCCCGCGCCATCGTGGCCGCGCGGCGCGAGACGCCGATCGCGACCACGCGCGCGTTGGCCGATATCGTCGGCAAGGTGGTGCGCGCAAAGCCGGGGGAAATTCATCCGGCGACGCGGACATTTCAAGGCCTGCGGATTTTCGTCAACGCCGAGCTTGACGAGCTACATCTGGCGCTGGCCGCGGCCGAGCAGGTGCTGAAGCCCGGTGGCCGCCTGGTGGTGGTGACGTTCCATTCGCTGGAAGATCGCATCGTCAAGAATTTTCTGGTCGCGCGCAGCCAGCGTGGCGGCGGTTCGCGACATCTGCCGCAGGTCGCGCAAGAGGCGCCACGCTTCACCGTGCTGACCAAGCGTCCGGTGAAACCCGGCGACGACGAAGTCGAAGCCAATCCGCGCGCGCGCTCCGCCAAGCTGCGCGCCGCCGAGCGAACCGCAGCACCGGCGCAACCCGCTGACGAACTGCCGACATGGCCGACCTTGGCCAGCGTCATGCGAAGAGGTTGAGCCATGCGGATCATCCATCTTCTCGTCGTCTGCCTGTTGGTGTTCGGTGCGTCCTACGTCTACCGCATCAAGATGGAATCGACATCGCGCACCGAGCGCGTGCAGCGGCTGCACGCCGAAGTGCGCGCACAGCGCGATGCCATCGCGGCATTGCGAGCCGAATGGGCGCGGCTCGATTCGCCGAAGCGCCTGCAGGGCTTTGCCGAACGCCATACCAAGCTGCGGCCGATCGAGGGCCGGCAGTACGATCAGTTGAAGAATCTGCCTGAGCGCTCGCCCACACTGATCAACCCCAATGAGCCCGATCCCATCGGTGCGATGATCGATACCACCGATCCCGACCTGATGACCGGTTCGATTCCCGCAACGGAGGGCGCGCGATGAACGATCAAGTCGAGGTCGTGCGCGCCCCCGAGCGTTCATTCTCCGCCTGGCGTCAGCGCGTGGTCCGTAGCCTGCTCTATGGGCAGAACGTCGATCGCGCGGCGCGGGCGCGGGTGCGTGTCGGGTTGACCATCCTGATTTTCTCGCTGGTCTATGTCGTCATCGGCGCGCGGCTGGTGATGTTTGCGACCTTCGGCGAAGGTCACGGATCGCGCCGCGTGACCCAGGACGCGATCGCCACCGCGCGGCCGGACATTGTCGATCGCAACGGGCAAATCCTCGCCACCGACGTCAAGACGCCGTCGCTGTTCGGCGAGCCGCGCCGGTTGATCGACGTCGATGAGGCGGTCGAGATGCTGACGGCCGCATTGCCCGATCTCGATACGAAAGAAGTGCGCGACCGTCTGTCCTCGAAAAAGGGCTTCGTCTGGCTCAAGCGTGAAATCACCCCGCGCCAGCAGCACGACATTCATCGCCTCGGTCTTCCCGGCATCGGCTTCCTGCGCGAGAACAAGCGGGTCTATCCGAACGGCGCTGACGTTTCGCACCTGATCGGCCTGGTCAATATCGACAACCAGGGCATCGCCGGCATCGAGAAGTGGCTCGACACCAACGGGCTGGCGGATCTGCATCGCGCCGGCTTCGCCACCGACCGCCTGCAGAAGCCGGTGGAGCTGGCCGTCGATCTGCGCGTCGAGCACGCGTTGCGCGACGAGTTGATGAAGGCCAAGGAGCACTACAAGGCCAAGGCCGCCTCGGGGCTGGTCTCCAACGTCAGGACCGGCGAGATCGTGGCGATGGTGTCGCTGCCGGATTTCGATCCCAATAATCCGAAAGAAGCCAACGACCCCGATCGCATCAACCGCCTGACCACCGGCGTTTACGAAATGGGCTCGACGTTCAAGGCGTTCACGCTGGCGATGGCGCTCGACTCTGGCAAGGCAACGCTGAATTCGATGTGGGATGCGCGCGGGCCGCTGCGTTACGGCCGCTTCAAGATTCACGACGATCACCCGCTCGGGCGCTTTATCAACACCAAGGAAGTTTTCACCTTTTCGTCCAACGTCGGCGCGGCCCGCATGGCGTTGGCGCAGGGCGTCGAGGCGCATCAGGCGTTCCTGCGCAAGATGGGCCAGATGACTCGGCTGCGCACCGAACTGCCAGAAAGCGCGTCGCCGATCCTGCCGCGCAAATGGGGCGAGCTGAACACCGTGACCATCGCTTTCGGGCATGGTATGGCAGTGGCGCCGTTGCAGGCGGTGATGGGCATCGACGCGCTGGTCAATGGCGGTTATCTGATTCCGCCGACCTTCCTCAAGCGGTCCGAGGAAGAGGCGATG
>JBARXT010000168.1:0-40833 GCA_049647485.1 Xanthobacteraceae bacterium | reverse complement strand
TGCGCTCAATCTGATTTCGGTGGCCTTTGCCGTATTGTTCATCGGGCTCGGCGTCGATTTCGGCATTCAGTTCAGCGTGCGTTATCGCTCCGAGCGTTTCAAGCACGACGACATGCGATTTGCGCTGTTGCGTGCGGCGAAGCGATCCGCCGTGCCGCTGTCGCTGGCGGCCGTGGCGACGGCGGCCGGTTTTCTATCGTTCCTGCCCACCGACTATAAGGGTGTCTCTGAACTGGGCATCATCGCCGGCGTCGGCATGATGGTGGCATTTTTCGCCAGCATTACGGTTTTGCCGGCGCTGCTGATGTTGCTCAATCCGCCGGGTGAAAAGGACGCGGTGGGTTACGCCTTTCTCGCGCCGGTCGATCACTTCCTCGAGAAGCATCGCGTTCCGATCATCGTCGGCACCTTGCTGCTGGTGACCGGCGGATTGCCGCTGTTGTATTTCCTGCATTTCGACTTCAATCCGCTTCACTTGCGCGATCCGAAGGTTGAATCCATCGCGACTTATCTCGATCTGCGCAAGGATCCGAACACTGGCGCCAACGCGATCAACGTGTTGACGCCGAATGTTCAGGCCGCAAAACAGGTCGAAGAAAAACTGGCCAAGCTGCCGCAGGTGTTGCGCGCGATGTCGCTGGACAGCTTCGTGCCCGACGATCAGCCGGCCAAGCTGAAGTTGATCGCCGCCGGCGCGCATGTGCTGAACCCGGCCATCAATCCCGATCAGATTGATGCGGCGCCCTCCGATGAAGAAAATATCACCGCACTGAAAGGGGCGGTGGAAAGCCTGCGCAAGACCGCCGGCGATCAGCAGGGCTCTGGTGCGCTGGCCGCGCGGCGGCTCGCCGACGCATTGTCGAAGGTCGCCGCGACGAACCAGACGGTTCGGGACAAGGTGCAAGCGGTTTTCGTAACGCCCCTGACGATCATGCTCGATCAGTTACGCAACTCATTGCAGGCACAGCCGGTCAGTCTCGATACGCTGCCGCCTGATCTGGTGAAGTCGTGGAAGACCACCGACGGTCAGGTGCGCGTCGAAGTCTCGCCGAACGGCGATTCCAACGATAACGAAACGCTGCGCAGCTTTGCGGACGCGGTGCTGGCGGCCGAGCCGAATGCCATCGGCGGCCCGGTCTCGATCCTCAAATCCGGTGATACCATCGTTCGCGCATTCATTCACGCCGGCTTCTGGGCACTGCTGTCGATCAGTGTGCTGTTGTGGATCGCGCTGCGGCGGATTACCGACGTGTTGTTGACGCTGGTGCCGTTGTTGGTCGCCGGCGCATTGACGCTTGAGATCTGCGTATTGATCGGGCTGCCGCTCAACTTTGCCAACATCATCGCGCTGCCGCTGCTGCTCGGCGTCGGTGTCGCATTCAAGATTTATTATGTGGTGGCGTGGCGAGCAGGGCACACGAATTTGCTGCAATCGAGTCTGACGCGCGCAATCTTCTTCAGCGCGCTGACGACCGCCACTGCATTCGGAAGCCTTTGGCTTTCAAGTCACCCCGGAACCGCCAGTATGGGCAAGCTACTGGCGCTGTCGCTGGTCACCACGCTCGCCGCCGTGCTGCTGTTCCAGCCGGCGCTAATGGGGCGTCCGCGCGATGTCGGGAATTAGGCAGATGTCGCCGACCGGGTCGGCGGCGTCGGCGGTTTCCGTAGCGCCTTTCTGACCGGTGGTTTTCGGGTGTGCCTTGCTTGCGCTTTTCGCGGGTGGGGCCGTCTTCGTCGCAGCGCCTTTGGCGGTGCCGGCCTTCGCGGCGGGATCGGCCGGTGAATTCGACGGGCTGCTAGGGATCGGGCCGCTCACGCGCGTCCAGGTCTGGCCACCGCACAGGATGCCGAGCACGCATCCCTCGATCTCGAGTTCGTTCGGATTATTCAATGTCATCGTGGAGTCATAGAGCTTGCCGTCTTTGGCATTGTAGATTTGCCCTTCCCACTGGTCGGCGCCGGCCTTCTTCTTCATGTTAAGCAGGATCGGCATCCCGAGCGTCAGCCGTGATTTCTTCGTGGCGTCCGGATTGTTCTTGTCGCGGCCTCCGGGGATTTTCTCCCATGCCACAGCCCCCCACATGCTACCGTGGCACGCGGCGACTCGGATATGGGCGACACCATCCTCGACACGCCAATCTCCAGTAGGGTCACCGGCCATCGCCGACGTCATACTGGCGGCCAAAAAAAAGCCACAGCAGGCCAGAATGCGCTTGGTGGATCGGGGAGACTGCAACATGGTGAACCCTGTGATTTGACCAGTTTTGACTGCGGTGAATCGAAGACGCCATAACGGGCTTTTTTATTGACGCGCAGCACATCAACCGAAATATGTAGCCGATGGTATATTCAAATCTAGACGTTTCCGAGATGTTTGTGGATCGTGAGGCGGAGCGTAGTTCTCTGCATACGCGGCATCTGAACGAACAACTCGTCCGGGTTCTTAAGACGATCGGATACGATGTCGGGTTCAAACGCGGTGAGGGGCAGTATCTGTTCGACCGCGCGGGCGCGCGCTACCTTGATCTTCTGAGCGGATTCGGCGTGTTCGCCATCGGGCGGAACCACCCGGCGTTGCGTCAGGCGCTCAAGAGCGTACTCGATGCCGATCTGCCGAACCTCGTTCAGATGGATGTGTCGACGCTTGCCGGTATTCTCGCGGAACGATTGCTCGCACGGGTGCCGTATCTGGAGAAGGTCTTCTTCGCCAATTCCGGCACCGAATGCGTCGAGGCCGCGATCAAGTTCGCGCGCGGCGCGACTGGACGCCAGGGCATCGTCTACTGCGATCACGGCTATCACGGCCTGACCTACGGTTCGCTGTCGCTGACCGCCGACAACAATTTTCGCGGTGGGTTCGGACCGCTGCTTCCGGATTGCAGTGTCGTTCCCTTCAACGATCTGGCAGCGCTGGAACAGGCGCTGTCGACGCGTCAGGTCGCGGCCTTCATCGTCGAACCGATCCAGGGCAAGGGCGTCAACATTCCGTCCGATGACTTTCTGCCCGGCGCTGCGGCGCTTTGCCGCCGCTATGGCACGATCATGGTCGCCGACGAAATCCAGTGCGGCATGGGCCGCACCGGCAAGTTTCTTGCGGTCGAGCACTGGAACGTCGAACCCGATATGGTGCTGCTGTCGAAGTCGCTCTCCGGGGGGCACGTTCCGGTTGGCGCGGTGCTGACGCGCAAGAGCATCTTCGACAAGATCTTCAACCGCATGGACCGCGCGGTCGTGCATGGATCGACATTCGCCAAGAACGATCTGGCGATGGCGGCCGGCATTGCCACGCTGGAAGTGATGGAAGCCGAGAAACTGATCGAGAACGCCGCAGAGCGCGGCGAACAATTAATCACCGCGCTGTCGGCGATGATTCCGCGCTACGAGATGTTCAAGGAGGTTCGCGGCAAGGGATTGATGATCGGCGTCGAGTTCGGACCGCCGAAGTCGTTCCGCCTGAAGGCGGCGTGGAATCTGCTGGAGAGCGCCAACAAGGGACTGTTCTGCCAGTTGATCACCGTGCCGCTGTTCAAGGAGCACAAGATCCTGACGCAGGTGGCCGGACATGCCAGCCATACCATCAAGTTGTTGCCGGCGCTGACCGTCACCGCCGACGACTGCAAGTGGATCGAAACGGCGTTCGACCAGACGATTGCGGCAAGCCATCAAGTGCCGGGTGCGATCTGGTCTCTCGGCAAGACGCTGGTCGACAACGCGGTGCGCAAATCCGCTTAATGCGACAAGTCGGCCTAAGCGCTGCTCAGCGCCGCGTCAGCACGCTGATGCGGCCATATATGCCACTACGTCGAAAACTGTCCTGCAC
Source organism: Xanthobacteraceae bacterium (assembly GCA_049647485.1). GTDB lineage: Bacteria > Pseudomonadota > Alphaproteobacteria > Rhizobiales > Xanthobacteraceae > 62-47. Next base: position 37,013 of record JBARXT010000168.1, on the reverse strand, counting down.
ATAGCCGGCGGCAAGCGACCATTCGAGCGCGCCCGTGCGCAAGCCGGTGAGATGAGCGCCGATGCGATACTGTTCGCTGAAGCGATCGGCCGACATCGCGATTTCAGGTCCGATCCACCCGGCGTTGAGTATGCGCCAGCCGCCAGCCGCTCGCGCGCTGTAGCCGCTGGCGATGGTGGTGGCTGAAGCGGACGTGGACATCATTGTGCTGGCCGTCGGCTCCCACCACAGATCGACCGCAGCGCGAGCACCGACGCTGTTGCGATAGGGGCGGCGATGGAATTGCGCGGGTGAGAAATCGTCGCGTTCGAAGTCCGGCCCGGCAAACATCTTCACTTCGAGATGACCGCGCTTGAAGCGCCAGCCGGGAAGGATCGCAGCACGCAGGATCGCCGTCCGGTAACGCGTCGTCGGCGTGTCGAAACGCTCGATGCCGTCCGACACGAATGCGCTCAGGACGAAGCCGTCCCGGTTCAACGAACGCGGCGCCCACTGCGCGCCGGCATAGCCCGCGTAGCCGAAGTGCCACAAATCGAACCCGCTGAAGAACAGGAAACGTTCGGGTGCCGCGCCCCCACTCAGATCGTCGGGAACAGCAGGTTTGAAAGTCTGCGCGGATACGAAGGCAGGTTCGCAAGCCAGGATAGCAGCGACAACGACGTACCAACTCAGGTTCCGCGATCCCGGCATCACACTCATGCCTCTACGTTTGTACGTAGAACTACTTATGAGAGTGAAGCCCAGCGTTGTGGTGACGTCCAGCACTACAACCGGAACGATTGGAGAACTTAAACAAAAGTTTAACGATGCCGGCAGCGGGACTTAGGCCGGGTTTTCGCCGACGCGTTCGATCAGGGCCATGGCCGCCGCCGGCGCCCGCACCTTGCCTTCGTGAATTACGTAAGCGAAGACGTCGCGCGGCTGCTTTTTGGGCGAGGCAGATCCCACGCGCGGCAGATCGTCCGGTTCGCCGCCGCCAGCCCAGACCTCCAGCCGCTTGGACCAGGCGTCGAGCGCCTTCGGCGGGTAGCCCGTCTTGATGTCGTCGCTACCCTTCTGCAATCGCGCATAGACGAAGTCGCCGGTAATATCGGAAATCGCCGGATAGGTCGCATGCTCGGAGAACACCACCGGGATTGCGAAACGCCGCAGCAGCGCCACGAAGTCGGGCGCGCAAAAGCTGTCATGGCGGACTTCGACGACGTGACGCAGTGTGCGCCCGTCGAGTTCGCGCGGGAGCAGTTCAAGAAATGCACCGAAATCCGCTTCGTCGAATTTTTTGGTGGGCGCGAACTGCCAAAGTACCGGCCCCAGGTGATCGCCGAGTTCGAGCACGCCCGAATCGTAGAAGCGTTTGATCGAATCGCCGGCCTCGGCCAACACCCGGCGGTTGGTGGCGAAACGCGGACCTTTCAGCGAGAACACAAATCCGTCAGGAACCTCGCTCGCCCATTTGCGATAGCTCGCGGGCTTTTGCGAGCCGTAATAAGTGCCATTGATCTCGATCGAGGTGAGGTGGCTGGCGGCGTAAGAGAGTTCCTTCGCCTGCGCGAGTTTGTCGGGGTAAAACACCCCGCGCCACGGCGCGAACGTCCAGCCGCCGATGCCGAGACGGATTTTTCCAGCCTTTTTGGTCATTTAGAAGCCTCTTGCACAACGCGTGTGGCGTTCCTACTTATCGAACAACGGTGACGTTGACGCCCTCAGGGCTCCGTTGCCGAGACGGCCACAACATAGCACGGTCACGCCGGATGTACGCGGACCTTGCCGTTCGTGGCCGTTGGCGTTTCTGCCTCCTCGATTTGTTCCAGGCGCCAATGGTAATCATGCCGGGATGCCGTCGCTCGCCTTGGCAGGGCGAGATGTCGCGGATATATGCTGGCGCCATGGATCAATCGGTCGGCCAAGCGCCCCAGCATATCTCGCGAACCGGTGAAGTCGTGAATGCCTCGCAGGAGCAGGAGGCGGTCGCCCGCCAACTCTCGGTCATCGTGCCGACTTTCAACGAGCACGGCAACGTCGCCGTGCTGTTCGCGCGGCTGGCCAAGACGCTCGATGGCATTTCGTGGGAAGTCATCTTCGTCGATGACAATTCGCCGGACCGCACCTGGCAGGCAGTGCAGGAGCTGGCGCAGCGGGACACGCGGGTTCGCTGCGTTCGCCGCATCGGCCGGCGTGGACTTTCCGGCGCTTGCATCGAGGGTATCCTCGCTTCCAGCGCCCCTTACGTCGCGGTCATGGATGCCGATCTGCAGCACGACGAAACGCAACTGCCGAAGATGCTTGGCCTGCTGCAACGAAACGAGGCAGAACTCGTGGTCGGCAGCCGCTATATCGACGGCGGCAATGCCGACAGTTTCAATCGCCAGCGCCGCGGCGCCAGCGAGTTCGCCACGACGCTGGCGAAAAAGCTGTTGCGTGTCGAGATCGCCGATCCGATGAGCGGCTTCTTCATGATCCGTCGCGATCGGTTCGAACAGCTTGCGCCCAAACTGTCGGTGCAGGGTTTCAAGATTTTGCTCGATATCGTCGCGACGGGGCAGGGCAAGCTGCGCGTCGTCGAAATTCCCTATGCCTTCGGATCGCGGCTGCACGGTGAAAGCAAGCTCGACTCGATGGTGGCGCTGGATTTCCTCGGCCTCTTACTGGCGAAGTTGACCGGTGACGCGGTGTCACTGCGCTTCCTGTTGTTCGCGCTGGTCGGATCGATCGGTCTGATGGTGCATCTTGTGACGCTTGATGTGGCCTTCAATCTGTTCGACTACTCGTTCGCCGAATCCCAGTTGATCGGCGCGGTCGCAGCCATGACCAGCAACTTCCTGCTCAACAATTTCTTGACCTATCGCGATCAGCGGCTGAAGGGATTGGCGATCCTGCGCGGCCTGCTGATGTTCTATCTGGTGTGCAGCGTCGGCCTGTTCGCCAATGTCGGCGTTGCGTTCTCGGTCTATGGCCAACAGCCGATCTGGTGGCTCGCGGGTGCGGCCGGCGCGCTGATGGGTGTGGTCTGGAACTACGCGATGTCCGGCTTGTTCGTCTGGCGCAAGCGGTGAGCCCGCCATGAACGCCAGTGAGGCGCGGCTGTTGCGTCAGACTTGGCTCGCCATTGCGGCGCTGGTGCTGGTACGCCTGGTTTCGGCGGCGATCACGCCACTGAGTTTTGACGAGGCCTATTACTGGACCTGGGCGAAACATCTCGCCGGCGGCTATTACGATCACCCGCCGATGGTGGCGCTGGTGATCCGGCTCGGCACCATGATCGCGAGCGATACCGAATTCGGCGTCCGCCTGATATCGGTCCTGCTGGCGCTGCCGATGAGCTGGGCGGTGTTTGAGACGGCGGCGATGCTGTTCGGCGGCCGTCGCGTTGCATCCACCGCGGCGATCCTGCTCAACGTCACCTTGATGGCAGCGGTTGGCACCATGATCGTGACGCCGGATGCGCCGTTGATGGTGGCAGCGAGCTTCGTTCTCTACACGCTTGCGAAAGTGCTGACGACGGAGCGCGGCGTGTGGTGGCTCGCGGTGGGCCTTGCGGTCGGCGCTGCGTTGTTGTCGAAATACACCGCGCTGTTCTTCGGTCCGGCCATTTTGATCTGGCTCGTCGCCGTGCCGAGAATGCGGCGTTGGTTGCTGTCGCCGTGGCCTTATCTCGGCGGCGTGGTCGCCTTCGCGGCGTGCGCGCCCGTGATCCTGTGGAACGCCGAGCATCACTGGGTGTCGTTCATCAAGCAGTTCGGCCGCGCCCGCATCGAACATCTGACCTTGCGTTACGTTGCCGAGATCGTGCCAACGCAAATCCTGTTCGCGTCGCCTTTGGTATTCGTGCTGGGCGCGATGGGGCTGTATGCGATGGCGACGAAGCGCGGCGGCGCCTACGTGGCGCGCACGCTGCTCAATGCCTTCATCTGGATCGTCGTGCTGTACTTCATCTGGCATTCGCTGCACAGCCGCGTCGAAGCCAACTGGTTCAGTCCGGTCTATCCCGCCTTCGCCATCGCCGCCGCTGTGGCCGCGCACGTGGCGAAGTGGGGCGAACGCGCGACCCGGCTGGTGCGCTTCTCATTGCGCTGGGCCGCACCGGTCGGGATCGCGATGTTCGCGCTGCTGGTGTTCCAGGCCAACACCGGTCTTCTCAGCGGCTATCGTCGTGATGTGACCGTGCGTAGCATCGGCGTCGGCTGGCATGAGCTGGCGGCGCAGATCGCGGCGGCACAAAGGCAGACCGATGCCGCATGCGTGTTGGCGAAGGACTACGGCACCACGAGTTGGCTGATGTTCTATCTGCCGAAGGGCACCTGCGTGCTGCAATACAACGAGCGCATCCGCTGGGTGAACATGCCGCCGCCGGATCTCACGGCGTTGAACGGCAAACTGCTGTTCGTCGACGAGCCGAAGCCGGAGGTGCAGGCGATGCTGGCGCAACGCTTCGCGCGCGTCGAGCCGGTCGGTGAGGCGGTTCGCAAGCGCGGGCCGCTGGTTGTCGAAACCTATCGGCTCATATTGCTCGAGGGCGCGAAAGGCGATGCGCTGGACAATTCGCCGCCGCCGGAAATGAGCAGCCGTAGCTCCGCGAAATAATTCAGACCTGCAAAACGAAAGCGGCGGCCTGTGCACAGGCCGCCGCCGATATCATGGGTTGTCGTGCTTAGCGGCAGACGCGCACGCGCTTGACGATGCGCTTGCCGTGATGGCCGCGCTTGACGATGGTGCGCATGGTGCAATGCGGACGATGGCGATGACGGTATTGAACGGTCGTCACGTCGGACGAGGATTGCACGGCGACGCCGGGCGCAACGGGAAGTGCCGAGGCGGGTGCCGAGAACGATGCCAGGCCGAGCGCGACGGCGGCGGCGAATCCAAGGGCGGTTATCTTCACGCGATGTCTCCTTTTTATCGGGAACTCCGATCTCCCAGTTCCCACGCCGCGCAGTTTTGCCGGACGGGAATGAACGTTGGATGAACGTATCGGCGGTTGCGCGTCGCAAATCGCCACGAATCGCCGGACGTGTTGCGCTCTCGCGAATCGATCCCCGCAAATCCGGGGTGGCGCGATGGCGCGTCATCCGCGATGTGAGATGATGCGAGCGCGGGCGACGGGGCAGGGCAACGGTGGGGCAAAGCGAGAGACGCAATCGGGAGGAATCGGGCGCTGAGCCGCCTGTGGTGCCGGCGTCGGTTCGCAAGGCGCGGCTGACGCTGTCGCTTGTCGTGATGCTGGGTGCCAATCTGTTGCCGCTGATCGGCGTCGCGCTGTGGGGCTGGAAGCTGTTCGACCTGATCGTGATCTACTGGCTGGAGACGCTGGTGATCGGCGGCCTCGGTATCGCGCAGATGGCGCTGACCACCGGCTGGTTCGCGCTGTTCGCCGTGCCGTTCTTCATCGTGCATTTCGGCGGCTTCATGACCGGCCATTTCGTATTCCTGAACGCGATGTTCGGCGACAGATCCGGTTCGCTTCTCGCCGGCATTCCCGACAAGTTGCGCGACATGATCGTCACCGACGGCTTGTGGGTGGCGCTGATCGGGCTCGCCACCAGCCATGGCCTCGGTTTCCTGTTTCGCTTCCTCATTCCCTGGATGCGCGCGCGATGGCGTCAGCGCGGACAGCGCGTCCCGATGCGCGATGCGGGATCGATGGGCGCGGTGATGTTCGGCCCCTACAAGCGCGTCATGATCATGCACATGGCGATCATCTTCGGCGCGACGCTGGTCGCGGTCTTCGGCAGCAACTTCGCGTTCCTCGCGCTGCTGGTTGCGCTGAAGACCGCGAGCGATCTCTATGCGCTGCGGCGCGAGTGGAAAGGCGAGGCGCCGGATGGCGCCGCCGCCATCCCCGCATCGGCCCCGGCCAGGCCGTATGCCTCGCGTTACGGCGAGGGCTGGTCGCAACGTCGCGCGCTGAACCCTGCGCGCACCGAGAGCGCATCGCAAAAATAGACCGGCGATGGATCGGCAGGGCGTTCGTGAAGATCGGGTTCGTGAAGATGTCATCCGCAGTTACACCTCCCGCAGTTACACCTCCGCGATCTCGCGGCGCGGTGCGCCCGAGTTTTGCTTGACGCCTTCGCCCTCCATAAATGAGGGCGCGCGGAACGCCGGACGCATGGTGCGTCCGCAGCCTCATGCGCAAGGTAAAAAGCGCACGAGTAAGTCCACTACGAAAGCACCGGATACATCCGGCGTTCCGCACGCGGTGGGCTTCCGGCTTGCTTCGTGCTCTCCCCGGCAACGGTCGAAACCTGACGCCGTCGTCTCCGCGGTACTTTTCGTCTCCGGTTGAAGACGAAAAGGGCAGGCCGGATTTCGCAAGACCACACGACTTGGGCCGGCGCGGACAGCGCTGTCCGGCGAGGGGATTTCGCTTCGCCCCGACCCCGCGTCGATGACGCGTTGCCCGGCGATGCAAACCATCGCGCGTTCAGCGCGCAGCGTGGTTCGTCCGCCGCCCCATGTCGCCCTCATGCTCCTCCGGACGTCGGACGCACCCTTTGTACAAGGCGCGCGTCCTCCTTCCGGGCTCGCGCCCTGGGCAATCAATCGGCGGCCTGACGCTGCCGCGCCACCGCATCCCGCCTCGCGTTCGTGACGATCGCGATCCGCCCCTCGAGTGAGACGGGACAAGGAATTAAATCCTATGTTTCTGATTTTGTCAAGCCTCAATCAGTTCGAGCTTGAAGGATGAGTATGCGATGAAACGAATATCCCGGCGTGGCGTTGATGTTTGGCCCAACCGCACACAAGGAGACAGCCATGCCCGCGACCGTCAAACCCGTGCCGGATGGATTTCACACGGTCACGCCCTATCTCGTCGCCGAGGACGCCAAGCTCGTCATCGCGTTCATGCAGAAGGCGTTCAACGCCGAGTTCGACCATCGGCCGACGCGGCGGCCGGACGGCAAGGTGATGCACGCCACGCTACGCGTCGGAGATGCGCACGTGATGATCGGCAACGCCTCGGAGCGCGCCAAGGCGATGCCTGCAATGCTTTATGTGTATGTGCCGAACGTGGACGAGGTCTACGCCGCTGCAATCGAGGCGGGCGGCACCTCGATCATGGAGCCGACCGACATGTTCTACGGCGACCGCAATGGCGGCGTCACCGATCCCGCCGGCAATCAATGGTACATCGCCACGCACATCGAGGACGTTAGCGAACAGGAATTGGAGAAGCGGGCGAAGGAGATGTCTGCGAAGGGGTAGAGATGCAGACTAATGATATGGAGCGATCGTTTGAGCGCCAACGATAGTGGGCTAACAGGCCATCGTTGATGTTGGGAAGATCAACAGTGCCGTCAGGGCAAAATCTCTGGAATTGTTAGAGGCCACCACGCGATACGCGCGACTGACGCCGCGTTCTGAATCGTGGTCTGGACCATGTCCTTGCTGCCCATATCACGCGAACTATCGTGGTTCCGATCGAATAAAGTGGTGGCTATTGGCGCCCGAAGCGCGCACGGTCGATCGACGCGGCGGTATCACGGTTTCGCGGAGCCAGGTCATGACCACGAGCATACGGCACGAAACGATGACCTTCGCCCCTCGGCGCGGATCAAGGGCATCGATCGGGTGCTTCCCCGGCGCCTGCGACGTCTTGGTCGATGACGCGTTGATCGAAGGTCTCTCGGACGCCCGGCATCGCGACGCGACGGCATCGGATGTCTGACGAGCCGGTCGAACTCGATTCGCATCGCGGCATGGCCGCACAAAAGGCCACAAGCCTGCGTCGATTGCTGGCTGAGGCTGAAGCGCATGCCGCAGTCCTGCGTGACCGGAAATTGCAGATAGAGACGGAATTGCTCGCGGTGCCGGCGGCGTCATGGTCGGACGTGGCAGCGAAAACGCGGTATGTGCTGAACCTTTATTCCGCGACGTTAGGTGCGCAGGATTCACACCACCGCGATTTGGTCGCGTCGGTTCTGAGGGATTTGGCCCGGCTCGACAGCGAGAGTTAAAGCCATTTTCGAATATCGATTGTTTTCCGCGAACAATTGGTTCTGAAACTTCATCGAGACGTTCAGCGGGAACCGGAGAATTCGAACATGGAAGATCTTTCAATGCGGGGCCTGTCGTCGCGACACGTCGAGCTGGAGGAATCGCGCCGGCTCGGCGTCGAGCCGGGATGGTACACCACCAAAATCAGCGGGACTTTCGTCACCGGCCCGCATGCCACCCATCCCGAAGCCGCTCGCAAGATTCTGGAATTGAATCCGCCGCCAATTCCTCCCGCGAGACGAAAACTGTAAAGCGCGGCGTCCGCGAAGCATAAACATCATCCCGCGCATCCATGCCGGGTAAGCGTAAAAAAGCCCGGGCTTTCTCCCGGGCTTTCTTGTTTTGCATCGCTGGAGAAGCGTGGATCAGAAATCCATGCCGCCCATGCCGCCGCCCGGAGGCATTCCGCCGCCGGCAGCGCCGCCCTTCTTGGGCAGTTCGGCGATCATCGCTTCCGTGGTGATCAGCAGCGCCGCGACCGAGGCCGCGTTCTGGATCGCCGCACGCACCACCTTGGTCGGGTCGATGATGCCCTTGGAGAGCAGGTTGCCGTATTCGTGGTTCTGCGAGTCGTAGCCGTACGCATACTGCTCTTTCTCCAGCACCTTGCCGACGATGACGCTGCCGTCTTCGCCTGCGTTGATCGCGATCTGGCGGGCCGGAGCCGACAGCGCCTTGCGGACGATCTCGACGCCGGTCTTCTGGTCGTCGTTCTGCGTCTTGATGCGCTTGAGTTGCTCGGAAGCGCGTAGCAAAGCGACGCCGCCGCCCGGGACGATGCCTTCCTCGACTGCGGCGCGGGTGGCGTGCATCGCGTCGTCAACGCGATCCTTGCGCTCCTTCACCTCGACCTCGGTGGCGCCGCCGACGCGGATTACCGCGACGCCGCCCGCGAGCTTGGCCAGACGCTCCTGCAGCTTCTCGCGGTCGTAGTCTGAGGTGGTTTCCTCGATCTGCGCCTTGATCTGCTGCACGCGCGCCTCGATGTCGGCCTTCTTGCCGGCGCCGTTGACGATGGTGGTGTTCTCCTTGTCGATCATCACCTTCTTGGCGCGGCCGAGCATCTGCAGGGTGACGTTCTCGAGCTTGATGCCAAGGTCTTCGCTGATGGCCTGACCGCCAGTCAGAATTGCGATGTCCTGCAACATCGCCTTGCGGCGATCGCCGAAGCCCGGCGCCTTGACGGCGGCAACCTTGAGGCCGCCACGCAGACGGTTGACGACGAGCGTTGCGAGCGCTTCGCCTTCGACGTCTTCCGCGACGATGACGAGTGGCTTGCCCGACTGCACCACGGCTTCCAGCAGCGGCAGCAGTTCGTTCAGCGAGGAGAGCTTCTTCTCGTTGATGAGGATGTAGGCGTCGTCGAACTCAACGCGCATCTTGTCGGCGTTGGTGACGAAGTACGGCGAGATGTAGCCGCGGTCAAACTGCATGCCTTCGACGACGTCGAGTTCGGTATCGAGCGACTTGGCTTCCTCGACGGTGATGACGCCTTCGTTGCCGACCTTGGCCATCGCCTTGGCGAGGAAATCGCCGATTTCCTTGTCGCCATTGGCCGAGATGGTGCCGACCTGGGCGATCTCGTCGTTCGAGGTGACCTTCTTGGAGTTCTTGACGAGATCGGCGACCACGGCTTCCACCGCGAGGTCGATACCGCGCTTGAGGTCCATCGGGTTCATGCCGGCGGCAACCGACTTGGCGCCTTCCTTCACGATCGCCTGCGCGAGCACGGTGGCGGTGGTGGTGCCGTCGCCGGCGAGGTCGGCCGACTTGCTGGCCACTTCGCGCACCATCTGCGCGCCCATGTTCTCGAACTTGTCCTCAAGCTCGATTTCCTTGGCGACGGTGACGCCGTCCTTGGTGATGCGCGGCGCGCCGAACGACTTGTCGAGCACGACGTTGCGGCCCTTCGGGCCCAGCGTCACCTTCACCGCGTTGGCGAGGATGTCGACGCCGCGCAGCATCTTGTCGCGGGCCTCGACGCCGAATTTCACTTCTTTGCTTGCCATGTAGGTTTTCCTTGAGAATGAAACGGGAGGGGAAGAGAGCTTAAGCGGCCTTCTTCTTGGCGGCGGTGCCTTCGAGAACGCCCATGATGTCGCTCTCCTTCATGATCAGCAGGTCCTGGCCGTCGATCTTGACCTCGGTGCCGGACCATTTGCCGAACAGCACGCGGTCGCCGACCTTGAGGTCGATCGGGATCAGCTTGCCGGTCTCGTCGCGGCCGCCCGGACCGACCGACAGGATTTCGCCCTCTGAGGGCTTTTCCTTGGCGCTGTCCGGAATGATGATGCCGCCTGCGGACTTCTCTTCGGCGTCGATGCGCTTGACCACGACGCGGTCGTGAAGCGGACGGAATTTCATGCAGTCCTCCTAAGTTTCTGAAGGTATTTGAATTTCTGAATTAGCAATCGCGGCCGGCGAGTGCCACCACGACTGCATCGGACATAGGCCGGGGTAAGCATTCCGGCAAGGGGGGTCGCGAAAAAATCAGCACTCAGGATGAATGAGTGCCAGCGATCGTGCTGGATCCACGTGCCGAAAGTCGGGCAGGTGTTGTTAGCAGTTGCGGTAAGTCGCTGCCAACGCTGAATATCTCAACACATTATTAAACTTTTAAGCTTGTGATTGGGCGGTGTCGTGCGTCACATTTTCTTCGTTTACGTGAGCGCATTTCGAACCGGGTGGTTGCCCCTCGGTTGGCGGCCACTCTGTCAGACGCGCTCCGGACAGGAGGTTTGACATGGTTCAGAAGGCTTTGGTCCCGGCGGGGCCGGCATCGAACGATCTGGTCGCCGCGGGCGGCGTAGTGTCCGAGGACTTCCGCAAGCAGTTGCTCGGCTACGGCCTGACCACGGCGGAGATCCTGTATCGGCGGCCGGATCATCGGTGGCTGCTGCAGTCCTATGTCTGGCAGGCTTACGACCTGTTTCCGAAATTCCCGGCGTTGCAGGATTTCCTCGCGTTCTGGAAAAATTCGCTGGACGGGCCGCTGGTGTCGGTGACGGTGGCGCACTCGCAACTGGTCCAGCCCGCGGAATTGCGCGCGGTGGACGGCGTGTTTCGTCTGCATTGATGCAATGCCATTTGTGATGCCGTCGCGCGTTGTCGTTCCGGGCCAGCGCGACTAGCCTTGCCGTGCGATGCCGACTCGCGCTTTGCGGTCGGCGTCGCCAACAACGGCAGGGAGATCATCGATGGCCAGAAAGTCCGCGAAGAAGACAACTGCGCGAAAGCAATCGCGCACCGCCGCCAAATCCGCCACACGCAAGGTCTCGAAGTCGGGCAAGGCGGCGAAAGCACACAAGGTTGCCCGCAAGGCGGCTGCCGCGCGCAAGCCTGCCGGCAGGGTTGCGAAAAAATCTCCGGCCAAATCCGCGCGCAGGTCGCCGGCGCGAAAGCCTGTCGCCAAAGCGCGCTCGACTGCGCGGCGCGCCAGGTCCGCACCTGCCACTGCCGCAAAGCCGGCGCGACCGCCGCAACGCGTTGCGGTTAGCCACTACAACAACGCCGATTTTGAATCCGGATTGCGCACTTACGCGCAGTATCGCGATCTCGGCATTGTCGAGGCGACGCATGGCATGGTGCGTGCGCATGTGCTGCGCTTCGTGGAGCCGTGCGATCCCGCGGTGGTGTCGAAGCTGCATCTGCACGACACGGAATTTCAGATGGTCTACGTGCTCAAGGGCTGGGTGAAGACCGAACTGGAAGGCGAGGGCGAGATCACCATGCGTGCCGGCAGCGCCTGGACGCAGCCGCCAAAGATCCGGCACAAGATCAACGATTATTCGGAAGATGCCGAACTGCTGGAGATCATCCTGCCGGCGGATTTCGAAACCGAAGAACTGGCGGGCTGACGTTTCCCGAAGGCCCGATCGTAGGCGACGCAATACATTGAGACGATCCGTCATGGCCGGGCATAGCCGTTCGCTCGCCAATGTTGGCCATTCCTCGTCTTTCCGCTGATGTGTCGCAAAGACGTGGATGCCCGGCATAAAGCCGGGCATGACGACGTGATCGGATGAAGACTATCCCCGTCCGACGAACGGCATCTTGGTCGCCATCACGTTGAGGAACATGACATTGGCGTCGAGCGTGCGCGTCGCCATGAACACCACGGCTTCGGCGACGTTTTGAACGTCCATGCGCGGCTCGATCATCTTGCGGCCGTCCGGCTGCAACACGCCGCCCGCCATCCGCGCGGTCATTTCGGTCTCGGCGTTGCCGATGTCGATCTGGCCGCAGGCGATGTCATAAGCGCGGCCGTCGAGCGAGGTCGAGCGGGTGAGGCCGGTGATGGCGTGCTTGGTCGAGGTGTAGGCCGCCGAGAACGGACGCGGAGCATAGGCCGAAATCGAACCGTTGTTGATGATGCGGCCGCCGCGCGGCGTCTGGTCCTTCATGATGCGGAAGGCGTGCTGGGTGCACAGGAACGGCGCGGTGAGATTGGTATCGACCACCGCCTTCCACTGTTCGACGGTGACGTCCTCGAAGGGAACGGGCGGCGCGCCGATGCCGGCATTGTTGAACAGCACGTCGAGCCGGCCGAAGGTCTCCTTGGTCTTGGCGAACAGCGCCGCGATCGAGGCCGGGTCGGTCATGTCCGATGGCACCGCCAGCGATTTGCCGAAGGCTTTGCCGGCTTCGGCCGTTTCGTTCAGCTTGTCGGCACGGCGTCCGGCGAGGACCACCGCGAAGCCGGCCTTCATCAGTGCGAGTGCGCTGGCACGTCCGACCCCGGAGCCGGCGCCGGTGACCAATGCGACCTTGTTTGAAGCTGTAGCTGCCATTTTCCTGCCCTGGATGATCTGTTGTCCGGTTTGTTATGAAATCGCTATCGATCCTTAGTGGAGCCGATTTGAGGAGTCCATTCCGGATAATCGCCTTGCCGATATGCATTGCCGTGCGGCTTCTGCTAGGGATAATGGCGCAAACGGGCGAGGTGAAGCGATCATGGGCGACGTGGTGACGGCAGGCATTCTGGTGATCGGCGACGAAATCCTCTCCGGGCGCACCAAGGACAAGAACATCGGCTTCATTGCCGAATACCTCGCCAATATCGGGATCGATCTGAAGGAAGTGCGGGTGGTCGCCGACGACGAGGCGGACATCGTCGCCGCACTCGATGCGTTGCGGAAGCGCTACAGCTACGTTTTCACCACCGGCGGTATCGGCCCGACCCATGACGACATCACCGCCGACAGCGTCGCGAAAGCCTTCGGCGTCGGCATCGATCATCACCCTGAAGTCGTGGCCCGGTTTCGCGAGCGCTTCACCGGGCAGGATCTCAACGAGGCGCGGCTGCGCATGGCCCGCATTCCCGACGGTGCGGATTTGATTCAAAGCGCGACCATTCTCGCGCCCGGCTTTATGCTCGGCAACGTCATCGTGATGGCGGGCGTGCCCTCGATCATGCAGGCGATGATGGACATCGTGGCGCCGAAGTTGAAGACCGGCGTGCGGATGCTGTCGGACTCGGTGCGTGCCAATGCACGCGAAGGGGATATCGGGGGCCCGTTGCGCGAGATTGCCAACGCGCATCCCGATACGATCATTGGCAGCTATCCGTTCCTCGACGAGGAGCAGAAGCCGAACACCAATCTCGTGGTGCGCTCGCGCGATCAGGCCAAGCTGACGGCGGCGATGAACGCGGTGAAGGCGATGATCGCGGGAATGAACGCCGGGCGCTGAGCAGGTGACGGCCATGGCCGAGCAGATATCGAACGACGAAGCACAGGCGCGCGCCGACAAGGCATTTCCGGTGTCGTGGGATCAGTTTCACCGAGATGCGCGGGTGCTGGCGTGGCGGCTCAATGGCGCGGGACCGTTTCAGGTGCTGGCTGCCATTACGCGCGGCGGGCTGGTACCGGCGGCGATCGTGGCGCGCGAATTGGGCCTGCGCACCATCGATACGATCTGCCTCGCGAGCTACGACCACACCACCAAGGGCGACGTCAAACTGCTCAAGGGCATTTCCGATGAGATCGCGCGGTTGTGTGGCGAGGGCGGCAAGGGGCTGTTGGTCGTCGACGATCTGGTCGACACCGGCACCACGGCGCGCGTGGTGCGTGAGATGTTTCCGCGGGCGCATCTGGCGGCGATCTACGCCAAGCCGATGGGCAAGCCGCTGGTCGACACCTTCATCACCGAAGTCTCGCAGGACACCTGGATTTTCTTTCCGTGGGATACCGGACTGTCGTTCCAGCCGCCGATCCGCGACGGCGCGGCCTAACCAATCATGCCCCTGCAAAATCGCGTCACGCCGTTGGGTGACATCGTCGCCGTACCACAGCGCGGCCTGTTCACCGGCAATCGCGGCATCATCCACGATCCCGCGACGCGGACGCTGCTGAAGCGCCGCTGGTCGAGCCGCGCGTGGATCACTTGCGTCTGCGAATTTCGCGGATGGCGGCGCGCGGTGATGGCGCGGCAAAGCTGGACCGAACTGTTTTTTCTTGACGAGGCGACGGCGCTGGCAGCGGGACATCGGCCGTGCTTTTTTTGCCGCCGCGACGACGCCAACTGGTTTCGCGCCGCGTGGGCGGCGGGCAACGCCGTACCGCCGCCGCGCGCGAAGCAGATGGACGACGTCCTGCACGGCGAGCGCCTCGACGGGCGCATCAAGCGGCTGCATGTGTTGGGCGGGCCGGTCGAGGCGTTGCCGGACGGTGCGATGGTTCATGCCGACGGTGAGGCGTTTCTGATCGTTAAAGGCAAGACGCTGCGCTGGTCGTTCGACGGGTATCAGCCGACCGACATCCCGACCGGTGATGTGCGATTGATCACGCCGCCGTCGACGCTGCGCGCGCTTGCCGCCGGTTATCAACCGGTGCTGCATCCGAGCGTTGTGATTACGTCATCCTGAGGTGCTCGCCGTTCTTTCGGCGAGCCTCGAAGGATGACACTTGGGCCGTCGCCCTTCGAGGGTCGCTTCGCTCGCACCTCAGGGTGACGGTTCTTCCGCTGCGGTCACCCCAGCCGTTCTCTCGCCAATTTCGCACCCGCGCCGAGCGCGTTCAACTTCGCCTCGGCGATTTCGCGGCGCATCGGGGCCATGCCGCAATTGGTGGTGAGCACGATGCGCTCCTTCGGCACGAACTTCATTACCGCTTCGACGGTCTCGACGATGCTCTCAGGCGTTTCCACTTCATCGGTGGCGACGTCGATGACGCCCGCCTGAATCACCTTGCCATCGAGCAGCTTCAAGAGATCGAGCGGCACCCGCGAATTGACGCATTCGATGGCGGCTTGCTGGATCGTGCTCTTGGCGATGGCCGGAAATATCTGCTCGTATTGCCGCCATTCGGCGCCGAGCCCGTGTTTCCAGTCGATATTGGCCTTGATGCCGTAGCCGTAGCAGATGTGCACGGCGGTAGCACAGGTAAGCCCCTGCGCGGCGCGCTCCAGTGCTTTGATGCCCCAGTCGTTGACCTCCGCCATGTAGACGTTGAAGGCCGGCTCGTCGAACTGGATGACATCGACGCCGTCGGCGGCAAGCGCGCGCGCTTCCTCGTTGAGCAACTCGGCGAAGGCGAACGCCATCTTCACCCGGTCGCCGTAATAGCGGTCCGCGATGGTGTCGATCAGCGTCATCGGGCCGGGCAGGGTGAACTTCAACTGGCGGCCGGTGTGGGCGCGTGCGGCTTGCGCTTCGGCGGCGTGGACGCGGCCCTTGAGCCGCAATGGTGCCACCACTTGCGGCACCATCGCTTTGTAGCGATCGTTGCGAATGCCCATTTCGACCTTGTGGATGAAATCGATGCCCTCGACATTCTCCAGGAAGCCGTGAACGAAATGCTGCCGCGACTGCTCGCCCTCGGTCACGATGTCGAGACCGGCATCCTCCTGCAACTTCACCGCCAGCACGGTTGCGTCCCGCTTGGCGTGCGCCAGTTCAGTGCCTGCGGATTTCCACGGCGCCCATAGCGTGTTGGGCTCGGCCAGCCATTCGGGCTTGGGCAAGGAGCCGGCATTGGTGGCTGGAAACAGCATGATGAGACCTCCCGGAAATATTTGCGTAACGCGATATTTGCGGCGTTTGGTGTGCCATGTCCGAGGCGCTGCGTACATATGTTGCGAGGGGTGTTGGTCGAAATGCTGAGAGGGGGGTAGGATGAGGGTCAACCCGAAACCGGACCACGCATGATCGATCTGCACTACGCCCCGACGCCGAACGGCTGGAAGATCACGATCATGCTCGAGGAACTGGGCATTCCTTACAATGTGATCCCAGTCGATATCCGAGCCGGCGATCAGTTCAAGCCGGAATTTCTCGCCATCAGCCCCAACAACCGGATTCCAGCGATCGTCGACCGCGCGCCGGCCGATGGCGGCGAACACGTCTCCGTGTTCGAGACCGGGGCGATCCTGATCTATCTCGCGGAAAAGACCGGACGGTTTCTTCCGTCCGACACGCGTGGTCGCTCGCGCGTGATCCAGTGGGTGATGTGGCAGATGAGCGGGCTCGGCCCGATGCTGGGTCAGCACGGCCACTTCCTGCTTTATGCGGCGGAGAAAATTCCCTATGCCATCGATCGCTATCGTCGTGAGGCGGCGCGGCTCTACGGCGTGCTCGATAGCCAACTCGGCAAGACCGGAGCTTACGTCGCGGGCGAGTATTCCATCGCCGACATCGCCTGCTTTCCCTGGATCATGACGCACAAGGCGCAGGGCTTCACGCTCGACGACTATCCCAACGTCAAGCGTTGGTATGCGGAAGTGCGGGCGCGGCCGCAGGTGCAGGCTGGACTGGCGGTGGGCAAGTTCGTCAAGGAGCCGTTCAGCGAGGAAGCGCGGCGGATCATGTTCGGCACGGCCCGCGCGCCGCAGCCGCAGCAGTCGTAACAGAGCAAGGGCCTCTCGAGACGACAAGAAACGATCGACCGCGTCATTGCGGTGCAAACAGAAGGAGGTCCGATGATTGAGTTCTTTGTCGACTGCTCCAGTCCGTGGACCTATCTCGCATTCCACAATATCCAGCCGCTGGCGAAGGAATTGAATGTCCCGATCACGTGGCGGCCGATCCTGGTCGGCGGCGTGTTCAACACCGTCAATCCCAGCGTTTATGCATCGCGCGAAAAGCCGGTGGTGCCGAAGACGCGCTACATGCTGAAGGACCTCGGCGACTGGGCGCGCTCCGCCGGTCTTGCCATCAAGATGCCGCCGACCGTGTTTCCGGTGAACAGCGTCAAGGCAATGCGCGGCTGCATCTGGCTCGGCAACGAGGCGATGGTGCCGTTCGCCACCGCCGTATTCAAAGCCTATTGGGGCGACGACAAGGACATCTCGCAGGACGCGGTGCTGGGCGACATCTGCAAGGCCACCGGTATCGATCCGGAAAAATTCTTCGCCGGCATCGGCGAGCAGGCAGTGAAGGACCAGCTCAAGGCCAACACCGACGAGGTGATTGCACGCGGCGGATTCGGCTCGCCTACCATCTATGTCGACAAGATCGACATGTATTTCGGCAACGACCGGCTGCCGCTGATCCGCGAGGCGATCCTGCGCCGCAAGGCAGGAAAAAGCTGATGTCGCGCGCTGTCGTCTGCCGCGAGCTCGGCGCGCCGGAATTGCTGCGTGTCGAAACCGTCTGCTCCACGCCGCTGGCGCCGGGCAAGGTCCGTGTCGCCATCCGTGCGGCTGGGCTGAATTTCCCCGACGTATTGATGGCGGCGGGGCAATATCAGTTCAAGCCCGATCTGCCTTTCGTGCCCGGCATGGAGGCCGCCGGCGATGTGATCGAGATCGGCAGCGACGTTCGCGACGTCAGCGTCGGTGAACGCGTCATCGTCAAGCTGCGAAACGGCGCCTTTGCCGAGCGGGTTGCGGTGACGCCGGCGCATCTCGCGCCGTTGCCCTCGGCGTTCGACTACGCGGAGGGCGCGACCTTCCTCGCAGCGCATGGCACCGCCTATCACGCGCTGATCGATCGCGGGCAGATCAAGCCGGGCGAGACCTTGCTGGTGCATGGCGCAGGTGGCGGCGTCGGGCTTGCGGCGGTGGAGATCGGCAAGCTCTTGGGCGCGACAGTGATCGCGGCCGCTTCGAGCGAAAAGAAACTCGCGGTGGCGAAGGCGCGCGGCGCCGATCACCTGGTGCTGTACAAGCGCGGACCGTTTCAGGACGCGGTGAAACGCTTAACTGACGGGCGTGGCGTTGACGTGGTGTTCGATCCGGTCGGCGGCGACATCTTCGAGGCCAGCCAGCGCTGCATCGCCTGGGGTGCGCGGATGCTGGTGATCGGTTTCACCGGCGGCATCGGATTGGCGAAGACCAATCTTTTGTTGATCAAGGGCGCCAGCGTGCTCGGCGTGCGTGCCGGCGAAGCCGTGCGGCGCGATCCCGAACTGGGCAAGGCGCGGCTGAAGACGCTGGTGGAATGGGCCGAAGCGGGTCGCGTGCGCCCCAATGTGTCGCATCGCCTGCCGTTCGAGGATGTCGCCAAGGCGATGCGGCTGTTGATCGACCGCAAGGTCATCGGCCGTGTCGCGCTGACGATGGGCTAGCATCGCCCTGAGGTGTCGAGCGGCTTTAGCCGTGAGCCTCGAAGGGTGACGCTCATCCACATCGCCATCCTTCGAGGCGCGCTATCGCGCGCACCTCAGGATGACGGTACGTCGCGTTGCCCTTGTTACTTATACTCCCGCTCGGTCCACCACGGGAAATAGTCGGGCATATCCGACGACACCTTGTTCTTGAACTGCGCCGGGCGCTTTTCCAGGAACGACATCACGCCTTCCTTGACGTCATCGGAGCGGCCGCGCGCATAGATGCCGCGGCTGTCGACCCTGTGCGCTTCCATCGGATCGTCGGCGCCCATCAGCCGCCACATCATCTGGCGGATCAGCGCGACGGAGACCGGCGCGGTCTTGTCGATGAACGAGCGCGCCAGTTCGCGCGCGGTCGGGATCAGTTGATCCGGCGGCACCACGCGGCTCACGAGACCGCCGGCGAGGGCTTCCTGCGCCGGGAAGACGCGGCCGGAATAGCACCATTCCAGCGCCTGCGAGATGCCGACGAGACGGGGCAGAAACCAGCTCGACGCGGCCTCCGGCACGATGCCGCGCTGGGAGAACACGAAGCCGAACCGCGCATTCTCCGAGGCGATACGGATATCCATCGGCAGTTGCATGGTGACGCCGATGCCGACCGCCGGGCCGTTGATCGCGCCGATCACCGGCTTCAGGCACTTGAAGATGCGCAGCGTGACCTGGCCGCCGCCATCGCGAATGTTCGCATCGCTATAATCGACGGCGCCGTTGGCTAGCCGCTTGGCCGGGCCGCGCTTGGCGTCGCGGTCGAAAGTATCGCCACCCGACGAGAGGTCGGCGCCGGCGCAGAAGCCTCGGCCTTCGCCGGTAACGATGATGGCGCGCACGTTGTCGTCGGCATCGGCCTTGTCGAAAGCGTCGATCAGCTCGGTCATCATCTGCTGATTGAACGCGTTGAGCTTGTCGGGCCTGTTCAGCGTGATGGTCAGGATCTGGTCGGCGACGTCGTATTTGATGGTCTCGTAGGCCATGCGGAGCTTTTCCTTTTTCTCTGAGAAATTTGATCCGTCATTGCGAGCGTAGCGAAGCAATCCAGAAAGTCACAAACAAAAACTGGATTGCTTCGTCGCTTCGCTCCTCGCAATGACGAACGATGGGTTAGGTTACGATGGCGGCGCCGGCCACGGCTTCTGCGGGCCACGCAAGCCTTCGAATGCCTTCGCCATCCGCAACACGCCGAGATCGTCGAAGCGGCGGCCAATGATCTGCACGCCGATCGGGAAGCCGTCGGCATCGTAGCCGCCGTTGATCGACGCCGCCGGATTTTCCGCCATGTTCCACGGCACGGTGTAGATGATGTGTTCGAACGGCTGTTGCGGATCGTTGCGCGGGGCCGCGAGTTCGGCGCCGAATTTCACGACCGGCGACACCGGCGAGATGACGTAGTCGAGATCGGCGAACAGTTGCGACGCCGCGGCGCGGATCGTCATGGTGGCGTTGAAGCCGCGCACCACGTCGACGCCGGACAGTCTCGCGCCACCTTCCGCCCACTGGTAGATGTAAGGCAGCGCCTTGGCGCGAACCTCCGGCGGCAGCTTGGACAGATCGTCCCACGAGCGGGCGCGCCAGAAGGCGTCGAGGCCGTCGAGCGTTTCGCGGGTGATGACGCCGGAGACTTCGCGCACCGATGCGCCGGCGGACTCGAACGCACGCGCGGCGGCCTTTGCCGTGGCGCGCACTTCGTCTTCCAGCTTGTCGCCAAAGCCGAGATCGAGCAGCAGGCCGATACGCTTGCCCTTCACCGCGACGTCGAGTGCGGGCCAGTCGATATCGGCGGGCGGCAGGCTCATGCCGTCGCGCGGATCGGGTTGCGACAGCACGCTCATCAACAGCGCCGCGTCATCGACGGTGCGGGTCATCGGACCGGTGACGCGGCCGACATAGGGCGGATCGATCGGCACGCGGCCGAGGCTCGGCTTCAGCGCGAAAATGCCGCACCAGCAGGCGGGCAGGCGCACCGAGCCGCCGATGTCGGTGCCGAGATGCAGCGGGCCATAACCGGCACCGCCGGCCGCGCCCGCGCCGGCGCTGGAGCCACCGGGATTCATCCGCACGTCCCACGGATTGCGGGTGAGGGGATGGAAGCTGGAGAGGCCGGATGACAACATGCCGTAATCCGGCATCGTGGTCTTGGAGAAGATCACCGCGCCAGCCTCGCGCACGCGTGCGGCCTGCGGCGCATCGATGGGGGACGGCACCAGCGTCGTGGTCGCCGCACCGAGCGGCACCGGCACGCCTTTGGTGGCGATGTTTTCCTTGATGGTGATCGACACGCCGTCAAGCGAGCCGATCGGCTCACCCTTGTGCCAGCGTTCGGTCGAGGCTTTCGCGGTGATGCGCGCGCCGTCCGGATCGAATGCATAGAGCGCGTGGAGATGCGGCTCCCATTTGGCGACGTGCGCGAGAACGTCCTCAAGCGCCTCGCTGGGCGAGAACTGCTTGCCGTGATAGCCGGCGAGCAGTTCGACGGCGCTCAGGTCGTGCAGCGCCGTCATGCCGACACCGGCAGCCGCGTCTCGATGATGCGCGCGAACATGCTGGCGCCGATCGGCAAAATCTTGTCGTCGAGGGTGAAGCCCGGATTGTGCACCGGCACCGAGCCGTCGTGGCCGAGCCAGAAATAGGCGCCCGGCACCGCCAGCAGCATGTCGGCGAAATCCTCGCTGCCCAATCGCGGCGTTTGCTTGATGGCGACGTTCTTGGGGTCGAGCACGGTGCGCGCCACGTCGTACACCACCTTGGAATGTTCGTCGCTGTTGACCAGTACGCTGAAGATATCGCGGATATCGACCTTGATCTCGACCTCGAACGCCTGCGCCATGCCGGCGGCGATGGTCTTCATCCGCTCGCGGATCATCATGCGCGTCGGCTGGTCGAAAGTGCGGACGGTGCCGGCGAGGGTGGCTTCGTTCGGAATGACGTTGTAAGCGGAGCCGGCGTGAATCTGCGTGATCGAAAGCACCGCGGCGTGGACCGGATCGACGTTGCGGCTGACGATGCTTTGCAAGGCTTGCCCGAGATTCATCGCAATCACCACGGGGTCGCGCGAGCGCTCCGGCATCGCGCCATGGGCACCAAAGCCGGTGATGGTGATGTCGAAGAAATCGGCACTGGCCATGCTGGGGCCGGGCGAAATCACCAGTTCGCCATGCTTGAGATCCGGCGCGTTGTGAATGCCGTAGATTTCATCGCACGGAAATTTCTCGAACAGTCCATCCTTGAGCATCGCGCGCGCGCCGCCGAGCCCTTCCTCGGCAGGCTGGAAGATGAAATGCACGGTGCCGTCGAAATTCTTCGTCTCGGCGAGATAACGCGCGGTGCCGAGCAGGATGGTGGTGTGGCCGTCGTGGCCGCAGCCGTGGAAGCGGCCGGGAATGGTGGAGCGCCACGGCAGGTTGGTGTTTTCCTCCATCGGCAACGCGTCCATGTCCGCGCGCAGGCCGATGCGCTTGCCCCCCTGGCCGTTGCCCTTGAGCACGCCCACGACGCCGGTGCCGCCGAGGCCGCGATGCACCTCGATGCCCCATTGCGCCAGCTTCTCGGCGACGATGCCGGAGGTCCGCTTCTCCTCGAAGCCGATTTCGGGATAGGCGTGAAGATCGCGGCGGATCGCGGTCAATTCGTCGGCAAAGCCTTCAATGCGCTCGATGGTGGGCATGGGTGTTTCCGTTCGTCTAAGATTTTGGCCTGCGGCGGGGCGCGAATGCATCGGAACGATCACCGGGTTCCGGACATTCTGCATGACGCATCTTCGGCCGCGCCTTTGCGACGGTCAAGTGAATGGGCTGTCGCGGCCTTCATGGCTGGTGCCCGTTTGGCGGCGTGCTTGGCGGCGCAAGCGCCGGCCGCTATAAGCGGGCGGCGCGCTGCGGGCGTGGCGAAATTGGTAGACGCAACGGACTTAAAATCCGTAGGGCCGCAAGGCCTGTACCGGTTCGATTCCGGTCGCCCGCACCAGTGCCGCGTTGTCCTTTACTCACCCTTTGGTTTGAATACCGCACCGTTCGGTTTGATGCGAATGCCGGGACGCAGCCGCGTCCATGGCAGCGATGCGGTGTCCGCCGGCATCGCGCCCGGCGCGGCGCAGATCAGCAGCGTCTCGGCAATCGGCTCGAAGTCGGCGCGGAAATGCACCGAGCTTTTGTTGACGAGGATCGCCTGTTCGGTCGGCTCGATGCCGACATAGCGATACATCGCCTGATCGGCGAGTTGCGCCTTGTGTGACGACACCACGACGCGGACATCGTCGATACGCAGGCAGGCGGAGGGACCCATATCCATGTCGCGGCCGCCGTAGTAGGGGCCGGGCGCCTTGAACCGGCCGTCCGACAGTTTCTCGACGACGAAGGTGGCCTCATAGGGCGCATCGCCCGGAATGCCGGACTTGCCGCCGATTGCCAGCGTGACTGTCGCGCCTTCGCCAGCGTCATGCGCCGCTTTTGCGGACGCCGGATCGTAGATCGCGCCGGTTGCGGCGCGCTGCGCCTTGTTACGCACCAGCGCGCGCAGCATGCCGGTGGTGTCGGAATCGCCGCCGGCGCCGGGGTTGTCCTGCGTGTCGGCGATAACGATCGGTTTGCGGGCGGTCTTCGCCAGCGCCATCGCGTGCTGCACGCCCTCGTCGGGCGCGTAGATTTTGCCGTCGAAGTCGTCCTCGTGACCGATGACGAGTTGCGCGATGGCATCGGCCGCGGCATCCGCATCCGCCTGCGTGCGGCCATAAGCGAATACGGTGGGACCGCAGCCGGGAAAATCGGCGGCGGGAAAGCCCGGCGCGAACGACAGCGTCGGCACCGCGTCGTTCTCCAGCGCCGCGAGCTTGTCGTAGATGCCTTTGGTGGGCTGATCGAACGTGCATTGCCAACTGATCGGAATCAGGAACGGCAACTGCCGAAAGGCTTTCGCGAAGCGTTGCTTGCCTTGCAGCAGCAGCGCGAGGTGTTTTGCCGAGGCGCGGCCGGTGTCGGCCATGTCGACATGCGGATAGGTGCGATAGGCGATCAGTGCATCGGCGTGTTCGACCATCTCCGGTGTGACGTTGGCGTGCAGGTCGAGGCTCACCACCAGCGGCAGGTCAGGTCCGATCACCTTACGGACGCGTGCCAGCAGTTCGCCTTCGCCGTCGTCGAGATGTTCGGTGACCATCGCGCCGTGCAGATCGAGATAGACCGCGTCAAGTGAATCGGCGGCGGCGATGCCATCGACCATTTCTTTCACGACGCGCTCATACGCGTCCTTCGTGACGTGGGCGCAGGGGCTGGCGCCGCAGGCAATGGTCGGGATCAACTCCCAGCCGCGCGCCACCGCATCGTCGACGAAACCGGCGAGGCCGACATTGATGCCGCGCATCACCTTGAGAACGTCAGAGCCGTGAGTCATCGCCGGCCAGCCGCCGCCGTGAACGAAATCGGCATAGGTCGCCTTGGTGGGCGCGAAGGTGTTGGTTTCGTGCAGGAAGCCGCCGACGGCAATACGGGTCATGAAATCATTCCGATAAAGCGTTGTAGAGTGACAACGTTAGTCGCGTCAGCAGGGAGCGCAAGCGATGAAGCGTCATCCTGTGATGCGAGCGGTGCATGCCGCGGGTCCGGCAAGGTGAGGCGTTTTATCCCGTGCCAGGCGCCATTGAGGCATGCAGATTCACCGGCCGGAAATTGGCAAAATCCCAGTGACGGCCCGGCGCGGCTTCGAGCAACTGCTTGGTGTAAGCCTGCTGCGGATTGGTGAGGATTTCGCCGGCGGGACCTTGTTCGACAACGCGGCCGTGTTGCATCACCACCACCTCGTCGCAGATTTGCGCGGCGACCCGCAGGTCGTGGGTGATGAACAATAGCGCGATGCCGAGTCGCGTCTGGATTTCGTCGAGCAGCTCTAGCACCTGCGCCTGCACCGAGACGTCGAGCGCGGAGACGGCTTCATCCGCCACCAGCACGTCAGGGTCGAGCGCCAGCGCGCGGGCGATCGCAATGCGCTGGCGTTGGCCGCCGGAGAACTGATGCGGATAGCGCGTGATGGCGTCGGTGGGCAGATCGACCAGTTCGAGCAGTTCGCCGGCACGCTTGATCGCCTCGGCGTGCGGCATACCGTAATTGACAGGCCCTTCGGCGATCGTTTCGCCAACGGTGACGCGCGGATTGAGCGAGCGATAGGGATCCTGGAACACGATCTGGATGCGCTTGCGATGCGGCTGCAACAGCCGGCGCGACAGCGTCGAGATGTCCTGACCGGCGAGGCGGACTTCGCCGGAGGTCGGATCGATCAGTCGCACGATGCAGCGCGCCACCGTGGATTTGCCCGAACCGCTTTCGCCGACGATGCCGAGCGTGCGGCCCTTGCGCAGCGTCAGCGTCACGTTTTGCGCTGCCGCCACTTCGCGCGCATTGCCGAACATCGTGCGCTGGCGATAGATTTTGCCAAGGCTGTCGGTCTGGAGCACGATCGGCTCGCTGGACGCCGGCCGTGCCGCGCGAGGGATCAGGCTCGGCACCGACGACAACAGGTTGCGGGTGTATTCCATGGTCGGCGCGCGCAGGATGTTATCGAGCCCGCCGGTTTCGACGATCTGGCCCTTGCGCATCACCACCACGCGGTCGGCGATTTCGGCCACCACGCCCATGTCGTGGGTGATGAACAGCACCGCCGTGCCATGGTCGCGTTGCAGGTCGCGGATCAGCGACAGGATCTGCTTCTGCGTGGTGACGTCGAGCGCGGTAGTCGGCTCGTCGGCGATCAGCAGTTTCGGTTCGAGCACCAGCGCCATCGCGATCATGATGCGCTGACGCTGACCGCCGGAGAGCTGATGCGGATACGACTTGAAGATGCGCGCGACGTCCGGCAGCCGCACCTGCTCCATCATCGCCAGGATGCGTTCGCGCCGCGTGCGGGCATCGAGGTTGGTATGGGCGCGCAGCACCTCGTCGATCTGCTTGCCCACCGGCACCACCGGATTGAGCGCGGTCATCGGCTCCTGAAAGATCATCGCCATGGTGGTGGCGCGCAACTGCCGCAGCCGCCGGTCGCTGGCCGAAAGAATATCCTCGCCCGCGAGCGTGATCTTGCCGCGTGTCGGCGCCAGCGCGTTTTTCGGTAGTAGGCCCATCACCGTCAGCGAGGTGACCGACTTGCCGGAGCCGCTTTCGCCGACCACGCACAGGGTTTCACCCTGCCGCACCTGCAGGGAGACGCCGTCGATGATGCGATGCGCGTCAGATTTCCTGCCGATCGAGACGACGAGATCGTTGACGTCGAGGACGACGGGGGCGGTGGCGGATGCAGTCATTTGCGGGCCTCGCGCTGTTTCATGCGCGGGTCGAGCGCATCGCGCGCGGCATCGCCGATCAGGTTGACCGACAGAATGGCGATCGACAGCAACAGTCCTGGCCAGAAGATCAGCGACGGCTTGATCTGGAAGTAGGCGCGGCCTTCCGCCATAATGTTGCCCCAGGTCGGAATTTCGGGGCTGATGCCACAGCCGAGGAAGGACAGGATCGCTTCGACGAGGATGGCAGAGGCGCAGACATAAGTGCCTTGCACGATCAGCGGCGCGATGGTGTTGGGTATCAGGTGCCGCCACATGATCTTCGGCAGACTGGAGCCGACCGAAATCGCGGCCTCGACGTAAGGCTCCTCGCGCGCCGACAGCACCACCGAGCGCACCAGTCGAGCCACGCGCGGCACCTCCGGAATGGTAATGGCGATCAGCACCGTCGTCAGACTGGCGCCGGACAAAGACACCACGGCGATTGCCAGCAGGATCGCCGGAATCGCCATCAGGCCGTCCATGATACGCATCATGATGGCATCGACCCACTTGAAGAAGCCGGAGACGAGGCCGATCAGCAGGCCAAGGGCGACGCTGAACACCGCCGAGCCAAGCCCGATCAACAGCGAGATGCGCCCACCATAGATGATGCGCGACAGCACGTCGCGGCCGAAAGCGTCGGTGCCGAGCGGATATTCTGCACTGGCCGGTTTCAGCCGCTGTGCCGGCGTCAGCAGTTGCGGATCGTGCGGTGAAATCAGCGGCGCGAAAATCGCCATCAGTATGATCACCACGAGACAAAGAACGGCGATGGCGATGATCGGATTCGAACGCAACAGATTGCGGCCGACGCGGCGCGGCGTGATCTGGAGTGAGGGTTCCGGCAGGGCGTCGACGGCCATCAGTAGCGAATCCTCGGATCGAGCAAGGTATAGGAGAGATCGATCAGCAGATTTACCCCGACATAGATGCCGCTGGTCAACAGGATCATCGCCTGAATGACGGGATAGTCGCGCGCCAGCACGGCGTCGACAGTGAGGCGGCCGATGCCGGGCAGGTTGAACACCGTCTCGGTGACGACGACGCCGGAAATCAACAGCGCGAAGCCGGTTCCGATCACGGTGATTACCGGCACCGCTGCGTTGCGCAGCGCGTGTCGCAGCAGCACGCCATATTCGGCAATGCCCTTGGCGCGTGCGGTACGAATGTAATCCTCGTCGAGCACATCGAGCATCGCGGCGCGGGTCATGCGCGCGATCAGCGCGATGTAGATGAATGACAGCGCCAGCGTCGGCAGCGCGATGCGTTCAAAGAACGGGCCGAAGCCGCGCGCGAAGCTGCGATAACCCTGCACTGGTAGCCAGCGAAGGTCGATGGCGAACACCTGAATGAGCACATAGCCGATCACGAATACCGGCACCGAGAAGCCGATCACTGACAGCGCCATCACGAAACGGTCAATCCACGAACCGTGTTTCCACGCAGCGATGACGCCGAGCGGTACGGCGACGATCACGGTGAAGATGATGGTTGAAAGCGCGATGGCGATGGTTGGCTCAATGCGATTGCCGATCATGGTGATGACCGGAACATTGGAAATCAGCGAGACGCCGAAATCACCCTGCAACAGGCGGCCAATCCAGGTAAAGAATTGCTGATACAGCGGCTCGTTCAGGCCGAGCGAAATACGGATGCGCTCGATCTGTTCGGGCGTGGCGGTATCGCCAGCGATAATTGCGGCAGGATCGCCGGGCGTCAGTCGCAGTAGCAGAAACACGAACAGCGCCACCACGCCCATCACGGGAATGGCGGCGAGAATCCTGCGGATTAGGTAGCCAAGCATGTGTCCCTACCTCGCCACGGGTTGCTTCCGATGCAAATTCCACCGGATGGGAGAGCGTTTTGCCCCGTCCATCCGGATCGCAAGTTGAGCAATTCCCGTGCCATCCATCCCCTATCGTTTCGATCGCGGCTCTTGGCGGCCGGTGCGTTGGGTTCGGTCTAGTTCAGCGTGGCCAGCAAGCCTGCCATCAGCCGGCCACGTTCTGCAAGACTGTCGACTTCAATATGTTCGTTCAAGGTGTGGGCATCGGCGCCGCGTACGCCGAGGCCGTCGAGCGACGGGATGCCCATGGCGCCAGTGAAGTTGGCGTCGGAGCCGCCGCCTGCGCTACCATGCGGCAGGTCGACGCCCATTCGCTGAGCGACGCCGCGCGCCTTTTCATAAAGCGCTATGGTTCCGGCGTCGGGCTCCCATACGGGGCGGGTAACGCCGCGGGTCACCGTGAAGGTGACGTCGTCGCGAGTTCCGGACAGCGCCAGCATTTTTTCCACGCCCCGGTCGAGGTCGTCCTGTCGCTTGGCCATGCTGAGCGCCTCGCCGGTACAGGTGGTGGCGACACAATTCACCCATTGCCCGCCGTGCACAATGCCGACACTGAAGGTGCAATCGGGGCCGGTCATCGCATCGATGGCGATGATCTGGCGCGCCATCTCGCGGATGGCGGAGCGGCCGGAGGAGAGCGTCGCACCGGCGTGGCTCGGCTTGCCGGTGGCTTCGAGGTTGAAGCGGGCGATGGCATAGCGGCCGGTGACCACGCCGTTGTTCTCGCGGCCCGGCTCCGGCACCAGCACATATTTGTTGCGTGCAGCTTCCGCCTCGACGACGTCGCGCACGCTCGGCGTGCCGACTTCTTCGTCGGGCGTCAGCAGGAATGTGATCGGCAGCGGCGTGGTGAAGGCGGCGCGCTGCAACTGGCGGATCGCTTCCAGCGAGAGATAGTTGCCGCCTTTCATGTCGAAGATGCCGGGGCCATAGCACTTATTTCCCTCGCGCCGCCACGGCAGTTTCGCCAGCGTGCCGACCGGATGCACGGTGTCGAGATGACCGGCGATCAGGATGCCGGGTTCGCCCTGCTTCGGATGCGGGAAGCGGGCACGGACGCAATCGCCAAAACCCATCCGTCCGGGAATGCGCTCGATGGTCGCGCCCGCGAGCGCCATCTCGCGCGCGGCGAGATCGAGCATCCGGTTGACGGCGGCGCGATCCCAGGTAGGGCTTTCGCATTCGACCCACTGACGCAGACCCTGCAACATGGTTTCGGTATCGAACGGGAGATTGGCGGGATTCATGCCGTGAGTCCTCTTGATTGATCGTGTGTGGTGAGTTCGATCATCGCTGCCGATGACGATGCATCACGGCTAATAATGCCGACTGTGCCGCGAATTGCCAGCATAACATCCGCCAAGTGCCACGTGCGATGGTGGCCGGGAATTGTTGCGCTGCGCTCGGAGAGAACGACGTTGACGCGCTCACGGCTTGATGCAACTCTCAAATCTGATTGAGCGACAGAATGTTACGGATCTGCATGCGCCTCCGAGAGCGAGCGGCATGCGCTATTTCTCATCGGTCATTGACCATTTTGAAGTCAGGAGGGATGGAATGGTTCAGATTACCCGCAGGCAGTTTTCGACGATGGCTTCTGTGGCCGCGCTTTCGGCGGCTTTGCCGTTGCCAGCGAGGGCGGCCGGCAAAACCATTACAGCGGTGATGCACTCCGATCTGCGCATCATAGATCCTGGGCTGACGACGGCATATATCACACGCGATCACGGCTACATGATCTACGACACGCTGCTGGCAATGGATTCCAACTTCAAGATCCAGCCGCAGATGGCCGAATACAAGATTTCCGACGATAAGCTTACCTATACCTTCACGCTGCGCGATGGGCTGAAGTGGCACGACGGTGCGCCAGTCACCGCCGAGGATTGCGTCGCCTCGCTCAAGCGCTGGGGCCAGAAGGACGGCATGGGCCAGAAGCTCATGGACTTCACCGCAAATCTCACCGCCTCGGATCCGAAGACCATCGTGCTGAAGCTGAAGGAGCCTTACGGCCTGGTGCTCGATGCGATCGGGAAACCGTCGTCGCTGGTGCCGTTCATGATGCCGAAGCGCATTGCCGAGACGCCGGCCGACAAGGCCATTCCCGAACAAATCGGCTCCGGTCCATTCAAGTTCGTGAAGGAGGAGTTCCAGCCGGGCGTGAAGGCAGTCTATGTCAAGAACGCCGACTACGTGCCGCGTAAAGAACCGCCGAGCTGGACCTCGGGCGGCAAGGTAGTGAAGGTTGATCGCGTCGAGTGGGTGACCATGGCGGATGCACAGACCGCTGTGAACGCGCTGCAGTCTGGCGACATCGACTTTCTGGAAAATCCCTCGTTCGACATGCTCCCCATCCTAACGCAGGACAAGGAGCTGCATATCCAGACGCTGAGCAAGCTCGGCTTCCAGACTATCGCACGCATGAATTTCCTCTATCCGCCATTCGACAACGTCAAGGTGCGCCGCGCTGCCCAGATGGCAA
This sequence comes from Xanthobacteraceae bacterium, assembly GCA_049647485.1. Lineage (GTDB taxonomy): Bacteria > Pseudomonadota > Alphaproteobacteria > Rhizobiales > Xanthobacteraceae > 62-47. The sequence continues at coordinate 6,840 of JBARXT010000168.1, read as the reverse complement.
TCAGCCAGAAGCCGGTGCTCGATGCGCTGGTCGGCAATTCCGATTACTACAAGGTTTGCGGTGCGGTGTTCGTCTGCGATACACCTCTGGCGAGCGAAGCGGACTCCGATCCGATCGTCAAGGGCGACGACATGGCGGCAGCGAAGAAGCTGCTGGCCGAATCCGGATATGACGGTACACCTGTCGTACTGATGTCGCCGGGTGACGTGGTGACGCTCAAGGCGCAACCGATCGTCGTCGCACAACAGCTTCGCGAAGCCGGCTTCAAGGTCGATCTTCAGGCCACCGACTGGCAGACCGTGGTGTCACGCCGTGCCAGCCAGAAGTCGCCGAAGGAGGGCGGCTGGAACATGTTCTGCACCAACTGGGTTGCTCCCGACGTGATGAACCCGGTGTCCAACGTCATGTTGAACGGCAAGGGCAAGAAGGGGGGCTGGTTCGGCTGGCCGGACGATCCGACGATGGAAGGATTGATCGACAAGTTCGTTCGGGCGACTTCGGTGGAGGATCAGAAAAAGATCGCCGTCGATATTCAGAAGCATGCCATGGAGCAGGTGACCTACGTTCCGCTCGGCCAATACGAGGCGCCGTCGGTGTGGCGGACCTCGCTAAAGGGTGTGCTTGACGGACCGGCGACGCCGATCTTCTGGAATATCGAGAAGACCGAGAGTTGATCGCGCGATGAGAAACTTCAAATAATTCGACGGCGGCCGATCCCATCGGCCGCCGTCGATCTTTGTGGCAATGTGTTCGGCTATTCGTCGCCGCTCAGGAAATGCCCGATGGCGGCGAGGGGGCGGATGCCGTCGCACACGATCTTGGTGATCGCCAGCATCGGTACTGCGAGGATGGCGCCCGGCACGCCCCACATCCAGAACCAGAAAATCAGCGCGATGATCACCAGCACTGGATTGAGGGTGAAGCGTCGCGCCAATAGTATTGGGGTGACGATCTCGCCTTCGATGACGTGGATCGCGAGATAAAGCGCCGCCGGCATAATCGCCATCCACAACGGATCGAGCACCAGCAGGCCCGCCAACAGAAAGATGCCGACGCCGAACAGCGGCCCCATGATGGGCACGAAGTTGAGCAGGAAGGCGACGACGCCCCACAGCACGGGATCGCCCAAGCCGGTCAGCCACATCGCAATGCCGGTGGCGAGGCCCACGGCCGCATTCATGATGGTGATGGTGACGAGATACATCGAGATGTTTTCTTCGACCTGCTGCGAAATCTCGACCACCTGCCGCTTGTCTTTGAAACTCGGAAGAAGCTCCACCATGCGCTTGAGGAACGTGTTGCCCGACACCAGCAGGAAAAACAGGATGAGGATCGTTTCAAAGAACCCGCTGGCGAAATGTGTCGTGCCGCTGAACAGCATCGCCGCGATGGCCGAACTCGATGCGCCTTCGCTTCCACCTGTGGTGGGGCCTCCCGACATCATGCCATCGAGTTGATGCATGAACGTTCGCAGCGTTTCGATGGGTTGGCTGAGGAAGCGCAGTCGCTCCTGCAAACGCGGGATGCCGTCCGGCAGCTTGGCGGCCCATTCCGCCGCTGGACCGGACACCGCCGCGCCGAGGGCGACGATGGCACCGAAAACCAGCAGGATGAGAATAAGGGCCGCCAGGCTCCGCGGGATGCGCAAACTTTCGAGAATTCGCATTCCGGGCTGAAACAACAGCTTCAGGACGAAAGCCAGCACGATGGGCAGCACGATAGCGGCTGCAAAATAAGCGACCGCCAGAACCGCGAGCAACAGCAGTGCCGCCAGCAACACTGTGACGGGGTCGGACGGCAGGTCGATGACGTCGTCTGGCTCGGTGGTGGTCTTGGCGACGGTGGCTTCCGCGCTTTCCAGCGATCCGTCCCGCGCATATTCTTCCTTGACGGTGGCGGTAACGGTCTGCTCGACGGCCATCGGGGACCTGACGTGTTGGAGCTCTAGCGGCAAAGCAAGACGGCTGCCGCAACTCGCATGAAAAGCGGTTCAGGGCGATAACGCGGGGGGGCGATGCCGGTTCCATGCGTCTCGGTGGCTGGTTGGCCGGAGCCCGCATCGGGGATCGTTGGGTTCTGGGGATTAAAATCACTCTAAAGAGTGTTGGGCGGTCAAAACGCCCACTTGACCCTCACGGCGCCGGTTGAAACAAGCGACGCATGACCTTCGATCCCCACGAAACCGGCCCGGTCGTGCTGCTTGGAAATGCCCGGCGCGGCTTTTCCGGTACCGTCCGTGCCCTTAAGGGCGGCAATGCGGTGTCCAGCCTGAGCCCGGCCGAACTCGAAAGCCGCCTGATCGAACTGGGATTCGTTGAAGGCGCGCATGTCGAAGTGCTGCACGAGGGCCTGATCGGCCGTGATCCGATCGCCGTTCGCGTCGAGAACATTACGGTCGCGGTGCGTCGGCGGGAGGCAATGGCCGTCGTCGTCATCTGACGGCGTCAGCGGATCGCCATGGAAGCTGCACTCTATAACATCGTCCTGGTCGGGACGCCGAACTCCGGCAAGACTTCGCTGTTCAACGCGCTGACCGGCAGCCGCCAGAAGGTCGCGAACTATCCCGGCGTCACCGTCGAGCGCAAGCAGGGCTTCTTCGTCACGCCGCGCGGCCGGCAGGTGTCGTTGATCGATTTGCCGGGGACCTATTCGTTGCGTGGCCGAAGCCCGGACGAGGAAATCACCCGAGACGTGGTGCTGGGCCGCGCCAAGGGCGAGAGCGTTCCTGAGTTGGTTCTTTGCGTCGCCGACGCCACCAACCTGCGGCTGGCGATCCGGCTGGTGCTCGAGATGAAACACACCGGCCGGCCGATGGTGCTGGCGCTCAACATGTTCGATATCGCCAAGCGGCGCGGCGTCACCGTGGACGTGCCGGCCTTGTCCGCCGCGCTCGGCATTCCGGTGGTGACCTCGATCGCGGTGCGCAAGGGCGGCACCGACGAACTGCTGCAACTGACCGACACCATCGCCGCCGAAGCCGCGCCGACCTCGCGCGAGAACGACTGGCGGCCGCACAGCGTTGCCGAACTGCGCGCCACGCAGCGCGAGGCGGATCGCATCATCAAGGACGCCGTCAGCCTGCCGTCGCGGCCGGACACCTGGACGGCACGGGTCGATTCCGTGGTGCTGCATCCGGTGTTTGGGCTGGTGATCCTTGCCGCGATCCTGTTCGTGATGTTTCAGGCGGTGTTCGCCTGGGCGCAGCCGGTGATGGAATTGATCGCCGGCGGCTTCGAGGCGCTCGGACAATGGATTCAGGCGACGCTGCCGGGCGGGCTGTTGCAGAGCTTCCTGCAGAACGGCGTGATTTCCGGCGTCGGCAGCGTGCTGGTGTTCCTGCCGCAGATCATCATCATCTTCCTGTTCATCCTGCTGCTGGAAGACTTCGGCTACATGGCGCGCGCAGCGTTCCTGATGGATCGCATCATGGGCGGCGCGGGATTGCACGGCCGCGCCTTCATTCCGTTGCTGTCGAGTTTTGCTTGCGCCATTCCCGGCATCATGGCGACGCGGGTCATCGACAACCGCCGCGACCGGTTGACCACGATCCTGATCGCGCCGCTGATGACGTGCTCGGCGCGCATCCCGGTCTATACGCTGATCATCTCCGCCTTCATCCCAGCGCAGCAGGTCTGGGGCTGGATCAATCTGCAGGGCCTGGTGATGTTCGGGCTCTACGTCGTCGGCATCAGCAGCGCCATGGCGGTGTCGGCGCTGATCAAGTTCTTCATGTGGCGCGATGACGCGCCGGCGCCGTTCATGCTGGAATTGCCGGACTACAAGCTGCCGCGCCTCCGGAGCATCGCTATCGGCATCTACACCCGCGCGATGATGTTCCTGCAACGCGCCGGCACCACCATCTTCGCCATGATGGTGCTGATCTGGTTCCTGGCGTCGTTCCCGCAGCCGCCGGTCGGAGCGACCGATCCCGCCATCGACTACAGCCTGGCCGCCATCATCGGGCGGTTCATCGAGCCGGTGCTGGCGCCGCTCGGCTTCAACTGGCAGATCGCGGTGGCGCTGATCCCCGGCATGGCCGCGCGCGAAGTGGCGGTGGCGGCGCTTGGCACCGTCTATTCCATCGAAGGCGGCAAGGAAGCGGCCGAGCAGATCGGTACGGTGCTCGCCACCAAATGGACTCTCGCCACCGCGCTGTCGCTGCTGGCGTGGTACATCTTCGCGCCGCAATGCGCGTCCACGCTCGCCGTCATCAAGCGCGAGACCGGCGGTTGGCGCTGGATGTGGATAACGTTCTTCTACATGTTGGCGCTGGCCTATGTCGCAAGCCTCATCACCTACAACATCGCGCGTTCGCTGGGTGCCGGCTGACCTTCCGGCGGGCCGGGCACGGGGTTGAAGAATCGTTTCCCGCTGGGTCATATCCGCTTCCCCGAGGCGGCCGTATCATCGTTGCCGCCTCGATGTATCGTGAAATGAGGCACGCGTGACGAATTCCATCTATCGCCGCATTGCAGACGAACTCAACGTTCGCGAGCAGCAGGTTCAAGCCGCGGTTGAACTGCTCGACGGCGGCGCCACCGTGCCGTTCGTCGCGCGCTACCGCAAGGAAGCGACCGGCGCGCTCGACGACGCGCAGTTGCGCACGCTGGAAGAACGGCTGACTTATCTGCGCGAGATGGAAGACCGCCGCACCGTCATCCTCAATTCGATCCGCGAGCAGGGCAAACTCGACGACGCGTTGCAAGCGGCGATCATGGCCGCCGACAGCAAGGGCCGCCTTGAAGACATCTATCTGCCGTTCAAGCCAAAGCGCCGCACCAAGGCGGAGATCGCGCGCGAAGCGGGGCTCGGGCCGCTGGCCGAACAGTTGCTGGCGCAACCGGAGCACGATCCGCAGGCCGCTGCCGCGCCGTTCATCAATGCCGAGAAGCAGGTGGCCGATGCCGCCGCCGCGCTCGACGGCGCGCGCGCCATTCTGGTCGAGCGCTTTGCGGAAGATGCCGACCTGATCGGAGGCTTGCGCGAACTGCTCTGGAGCAACGGCGTACTGACGTCGAAGATGCGCGACGGCAAGAAGGAAGCGGGCGCCAAGTTCAGCGATTACTTCGATTTCCGCGAGCCGCTGACCAAGCTGCCGTCGCATCGCATCCTCGCGCTGTTCCGTGGCGAGAAAGAGGAAGTGCTGGACCTGCACATCGCGCCGGAAAATCCGGCGACGGCAGCACCGGCCGGCACGACTACACCCAATCCCTACGAATTGCGCATCATGCATCGCTTCGCCATCACCGATCGCAGTCGTCCCGGCGATCGCTGGTTGATCGATACCGTGCGCTGGGCATGGCGCACCAAGATTCAGATTCATCTCAACATCGACATGCGTCTGAAGCTATGGACGGCGGCGGAAGACGAGGGCGTGCGCGTGTTCGCGTCCAACCTGCGCGATCTGCTGCTCGCCGCGCCCGCCGGCACCCGCGCCACCATGGGGCTCGATCCCGGTTATCGTACCGGCGTCAAGGTCGCGGTGGTGGACGCCACCGGCAAGGTGGTTGCGACAACCGCGATCTTCCCACACGAGCCGCAGCGGCGCTGGGACGAGGCGCTGGCCGTTCTCGGCAAGCTGGCGAAGGCACACAATGTCGAACTGATCGCCATCGGCAACGGCACCGCCTCGCGCGAAACCGATAAGCTCGCCACCGAACTGGTGAAGCTGCTGCCCGACCTGAAGATGTCGAAGATCGTGGTGTCGGAAGCCGGCGCGTCGGTCTATTCGGCGTCGGCATTTGCGTCCGAGGAGTTGCCCGAACTCGACGTGACGTTGCGCGGTGCGGTGTCGATCGCGCGGCGCTTGCAGGACCCGCTGGCCGAACTGGTGAAGATAGATCCGAAGTCGATCGGCGTCGGGCAGTATCAGCATGACCTTGGCGAAGCGAAATTGTCGCGTTCGCTCGATGCTGTGGTGGAAGACTGCGTCAACGCCGTCGGCGTCGATGCCAACACCGCGTCGGCGCCGCTGCTCGCGCGCGTGTCCGGCATCGGCACGGGGCTGGCGCAGAGCATCGTGCAATATCGCGACGCCAACGGGCCGTTCAAATCACGCAAGGCGCTTAAGGACGTGCCGCGCCTCGGCCCGAAGGCGTTCGAGCAATGCGCGGGCTTCCTGCGTATTGCGAACGGCGACGATCCGCTGGACTCCTCCGGTGTGCATCCGGAATCCTATCCGGTGGTGCGCCGGATTCTCGAAGCCACCAAGAGCGACATCAAGGCGATCATCGGCAATGCCGTCGCACTGCGCCAGCTCAAGCCGCAGAATTTCGTCGACGACACGTTTGGGTTGCCGACGGTGACCGACATTCTACGCGAACTCGAGAAGCCTGGCCGCGATCCGCGTCCGGCATTCAAGGCGGCGGAATTCAAGGAAGGCGTCGAGACCATCAACGACCTCAAGCCGGGCATGATCCTTGAAGGTGCGGTTACCAATGTCGCCGCGTTCGGCGCGTTCGTCGATATCGGGGTGCATCAGGATGGGCTGGTCCACGTCTCCGCGATGTCCAAGACCTTCATCAAGGACCCGCGCGAGGTGGTGAAGCCGGGCGATATCGTTCGCGTGAAAGTCCTCGACGTCGACAAGCCGCGCAAGCGCATCGCGTTGACGCTGCGGCTCGACGACGAAGTCGGCAAGCAGGATCGCGCCAATGTATCGGGCGGGCGAAGCGATGCTAATGCGCGGGGGCAGGCACCACGTCGCGATGCGCCGCGACGCGAGCAGCAGTCCGCGTCATCCGGCGGCGGCGCGCTGGCCGAGGCACTGCGCCGCGCCGCCGAGAAGAACGCGGGTAACGGCAAGTCGCGCTAAATAAACTCGGCGTCGGGCCCGCCGGC
>JBARXT010000167.1:0-17090 GCA_049647485.1 Xanthobacteraceae bacterium | reverse complement strand
CTCAATCCGCACCTCGTAGTTCCTCGTTGCACTCTCGGCCCGCCGACGTAATCTCGATTGGCCAGTCTTCGGGAGAATCGGCAGCGCCGGTGCCGCAACACCGTCAGGCTTGAGAGCACAAGCGACGTCAGCGGAGGAAGCCCGACCATGAGTGAAATTCCCGCCGACGACGCCAATCCCGTTTTCTCCTCCGCCGACATCACCGCGCTGTCGCACCTCTATCGCGCCGAGGTCTATCGCAGCACGGTGTGGCGCACGCGACTCGACGCCACCACCAACTGGGCGGTGCTGACCACCGGCATCGCGCTCTCGCTGACGTTCAGCAGCGAATCCGCCTCGCCGCTGCCGCTCGTCGTGGTCGGACTGCTGGTCGCGACCTTTCTTGGCATCGAGGCGCGGCGTTATCGCTTCTTCGATTTCTGGCGGATGCGCGCGCACATTTTCGAAGTCTATTTCTTCGGACCGATCCTGCGCGGCGACGGCGTCCGCACCGACAACGGCTGGAACAAGATTCTGTATGAAGACTACCGCGCGCCCAACCTTCACATCACCTATGCCGAGGCGGTGGGCCGCAGGCTGCGCCACAATTATTGCTGGATCTTCGCGATCCAGGTGACGGCCTATGCCGGCAAGCTGCTGATCCACCCCTCGCCCGTCGCCTCATTGCAGGAGGTGTGGACGCGCGCGGCCATCGGGCCGATCCCGGGTCAGATCGTTATTCTCGCCGGCGTCGTTTTTCACGCCGCGTGGATCGTCGTGGCAATTGCGACCTATCGCAGCCGGCGCGGCGCCGGCCGCACGCGCCCCCCGCGTCATCAGACCGACCGGCTGCTCGATCTCGCGCGGGGGTAAACAGCGCGCTCAGCCATTCACCCGATCGACTGTGCGTCGTCAGGCCGCTTTCGCCGGGCCCCCGATCGGCTCGACGACCAGTTTGACTCCGACCGCATTCAGAACTTTCCGCACCGTGTCGAATTCCGGCTTGGTCGTTCCACTCAGCGATTTGTAAAGACTTTCACGGGAAACGCCCGCCTCGCTGGCTACGCTTGCCATACCCTTTGCTCTCGCGACCGTCCCGATAGCAAGCGAGATGAAAGCAGGATCGTTGCTTTCGAACGCTTTCGTGAGATAGGCCGCGATCGTCACAGGACTATCGAGATACTCGGCGGCGTCGAATTTCGAAATCTTCGTCATGATCCTGATCTCACAACTCGGCGGCAATGCTTTTGGCGCGCTGGATATCTTTCTGCTGCGTTGACTTGTCGCCACCGCACAACAGCAGAACGATCATGCGGCCGGTCTGCTTGTAGTAAACGCGGTAGCCGGGCCCTGAATGGATTCGCAGTTCGCTGATCCCATCGCCGACCGGTGCGGCATCGCCTGGATTACCTCGCTCGAGACGCTGAATCCGCGAAACGATCCGCGCCTTACCGATCTGATCTTTGAGGTTTACAAGCCACGTATCGAATTCCGCGGTTTTGAAGACCTCATACATCGTATGTATCCTATGAGATACTATCCTGTCCTGTCAATGACGATATCGAACCTGATCACTCGATCGGCCCGCCTCAACCGAAATTCGCCAGTGCCGGGAATGTCTCCAGCAGCCAGATGCTCAGCCAGGTGATCGAGCCGGTGAGGAACGCGATGCCGGTGACCACCATCAGCACGCCCATCACCGTCTCGATGACGTGGAGGTGTCGCTTCATGCGTGCGAACAGGCTGGAGAACTGGTCGATCATCAGCGCCGCCAGCAGGAACGGAATGCCGAGCCCGGCGGAATAGACCGCCAGCAACCCCGCGCCCTTCGCCACCGTCGCTTCTGCGGCGGCCACCGAAAGAATGGCAGCGAGGATCGGCCCGATGCACGGCGTCCAGCCGAAGGCAAAGGCGAGGCCCATGATGTAGGCGCCCCACAGCCCGACCGGCTTTGGCATTGACGGCCGCCCTTCCCGCATCAGGAAGCCGATCCGCGTCAGCCCGAGGAAATGCAGGCCCATGACGATGATGACGATGCCGGCGACGATCGACAGTTGCGCCGACCACGCGCGGATCAGCCCGCCAACCAGGCTGGCGCTGGCGCCGAGCGCCACGAACACCGTCGAGAAGCCCAGCACGAACAGCAGCGCCGACAGCATGATGCCGCGCTTGGAGGCTTCCGGCGTCTCGTCGTCGGCAACCTGCTCGATGGTCGCGCCGGTCAGATAGACCAGATACGGCGGCACCAGCGGCAACACGCAAGGCGACAGGAAACTGATGAGGCCGGCGAGCAGCGCCGCAGGCAGGGTGACGTCATGAATCATGGGGCTAATTGCACCGGCGACGCAGCAGGATGCAAGGGCGGGCCAGTTCGATTCCGGGACTTCCACCCCTTTTCGGCGGGCACTCTCGCAAATGTTATAATCAAGCGAGCGGCCACGGACTCCCGTTCCGGCACCGTGGCCGCTGTCTGTCACAGACGGAGCATAGCCGCCGCAGAACGGCAATGCTGCGAATGCGACGTCCCGGCCATCGATGTTTTCATCGATGCCGTGCGGTCAACGGTCCTGCCGCGATTCACCCGACGTCGCCACCTCAATGGCCGCCAAGCCGAAGTCGGCATGCCTTCCGGATTGCGATCTGAACCGGCGATGGCGGCAACATCGGGTCGAATTCGCCGGTCGGCAGCAACGGCGGCTGCGCGATGAAGCGTGGCTGCGTTCCGCGGTGCAATTGCGCGGCGTGCACGATGAAAGGATGGCACAGATACACGGTGCCGGCCCTCCCCGTCGCCAGAACGATGTCACAGCCTTCCGTGGACGCAAAGCCATCGACGGCAAGCTCCCGAAGCGTCAGGCCCGAGTCGCCATGCGGCAGCAACCGTCGCGCGATCGCCACGTGAGAGCCCTTGCGGATCCGCGTCGGTGCATCGTCAGGCCCGACATCCGAAAGCAGGAAAAGCATCAGCAAAGCGCGCCTGCTGCTTTTCACGTTCGCACGCCATTCCATGAAATCCGGATTATTAGTTCCGAAACTCATGTCGACATGCCAGCCATCGTCGCCGGGCGATTCGGGCGACGGAAAGCGGATCGGAAAAGTTCCGAGGCCGCGTGGCACCTGCCAGCGTCCGGGACCGACCAGTCGATCATAGGCGCCACGCAATCGCGGCGTGTTCGCGGCTTCAATGAACGGCGATGACGTCTTGAAGCCTACGCGAATGACGGGTTGCATCCAGTCGTCCGGCCTATCGGGCGAAAGCCCCATGTCCGTCCATAATTCATCGCGGCACCGTTGCGCCAGATCGGCAGAAAAGGCGTCTTCGAGTTTGACGAAACCGGCATCGATGAAATGTTCGACCTGAGCCGCGCTCAGGCTGGTGTGTTCAGTCACAGGCATTTTGTCCACTCTCCAGGGGCCGCTGCGTTCGCAGGGCCAATCAAGCTGATCGACGCATACGCGCCGGCACGAAACAGGCCGGTCAGATCAGCGGGAAGAACGTGGACATGAACATCATGCGCCCAATCTACTCGGCGGACCGCGCAAAGACAACCTGTGCGACCGCGATGGGGAGTACGATCCGGCGTGATCGACGCGGAACGCGCCGCTGCGGCGTTGTCCGACTTGACCCGCCAATCCATCCCTGTCGAAAACAGCGATACTGGAATCAGACGATGATTCACCGATGCCGCCGAACGCAGCAGACGAAGGACGCCGCAGCATGAAGAACCTTCTCACCGATATCGCCGGCGTGCGCGTCGGCCACGCCCACGATGCCGCATTGGCGTCCGGCGTCACCGCCATCCTGTTCGACAAGCCGGCGGTGGCTTCGCTGGATATTCGCGGCGGCGGCCCCGGCACCCGCGACAGCGCCCTGCTCGATCCGGTGAATACGGTTGAAGGCATCGATGGCATCGCGCTCGCCGGCGGCTCCGCCTTCGGCCTCGACGCCGCCGGCGGCATGCAGGGCTGGCTCGCCGAACAGGGACGCGGCTTCGCCATCGCCGACGCGGTGATCCCCATCGTGCCCGGCGCCATCGTGTTCGACCTTCTCAACGGCGGCAACAAGAAGTGGGGTCGCTTCTCGCCCTATCGCGATCTCGGCTATGCGGCCGCAAGCGCCGCCAGCGACGACTTCGCGCTGGGCACCGTCGGCGCAGGCTTCGGCGCGACCACCGTCAACTTCAAGGGCGGGCTCGGATCGGCCTCAGCCGAACTGCCGAACGGCGTGCGCGTCGCCGCACTCGCGGTGGTCAACGCGGTCGGCAGCGTCACCGTCGGCGATGGCCCGTGGTTCTGGTCGGCGCCTTATGAGATCGGCAACGAATTCGGTGGCCATGCCATGCCGGCGGCCTTTACGGACGACATGCGCGCGATGCGCGTCAAGGGCGCCGCGACCGCCACCGCGATCGAGAATACCACGCTGGTCGCGGTGGTCACCGACGCCCTGCTCACCAAGGCGCAGGCGCAGCGGCTGGCGATGTCGGCGCAGACCGGATTCGCCCGCGCGATCTATCCGGTGCATGCCCCGCTCGACGGCGATCTGGTGTTCGCCGCCGCCACCGGCGCGAAGCCGATCGATCCGCTTTACGGCCTCACCGAACTCGGCACCGTCGCCGCCAATGTGGTGGCCCGCGCCATTGCGCGCGGCGTCTATGAAGCGACCGCGCTGCCCTTCCCCGGCGCGCTGCCGGCATGGAAGGATCGCTTTGGCAAACGATAAGCCGCACCGAACCCGATCGAATCGGTTGGTTGTCATTCGCGGACGAAAGGCCTCGCAACCAACCATCACCGAATGCGTTACCGTTCTAAATCGAACCGGTGCGCGTCATGCCATCCACGGCGATCCATGATTTCAGTTATGAGGCGGCATCGCACCGCCTGACGATCACTTTCGTCAGCGGCCGCCGCTACGTCTACGACGACGTGCCGTCCGACGTGTTCGATGCTTTCACACGCGCCGACTCGCGCGGTGGATTCTTCAATCGTGACATCCGCGATCGCTACCGCTATCGCGAGGTTGGTCGTCGCGAATGAGGTGTTCGACGGTGACTTCGCGCGCGAATAAACGTCGCAAACAAACCTTTCCGAACTCGATCCACGCGCCCCAATCGCAACAGCAAACGAACACTCTTTTGCCGCAGGAATCCCGTGGCCTGGATTCCGTCGCCTCGCAATGCGCCTCAGGTTCCTTACCGACAACGCGCGGCAATCCTGTAAGTCTATGTAAGTATTCCTACGCCATTTCACGCCATATTTAAGGTTAGTTTCCAGTATAGATTGCAGACCGACGTCGATGCGCGAATGCTTCTCCCGTGCTCGTTTGTGAGCATGATCAAAACAGTGGAGAAACGTCATGAAGAAAATTCTGGTTCTCGCCGCTCTCGCCACCACGCTTGCCAGCGCACCGGCTTTGGCCGGCGGCGGTCATGGCCGCGGCGCGCAGGGCATCGCCATCGGCGCCAATGTCCTGTCCGGACACGGCGGTGTGCTGGGCCTGATCAACGGCCGCAGTGCACTGGTCACCAATGTTTCGGTGGCAACCGGCAAGAACGGCGTGCTCGGCGCAGTGCTCGGCAAGGGCAACCTGCTGGGCGGGCTGCTCGGCGGCGGACACGGCGGCTGCGGCTGCTACTGACATTTGCGATCGCGGACGGGGCCCTCCCCGCCCGCACTTCTGCTTCTGCCATCCGGCCTATCGCGCCGACGCGCCGTGCAGCGGCGTCGGCAATTCCGCCACTTTCCCGAGTGGCGAAAATTTCTTGGTCAGCGACGTCATCACGATCAACGCATCGGCGCGCGCGCCGGAGATCAAGGTGCCCTGCGCGCGCGTCAGATCGACGCCGAAAGTGAGATCGTCGCCGAGGTCGCGCGTGACGCCGATGCCATAGGTCAGCGTGCGCGCAACAAACGGCGAGTCGAGATACTCAGTATCAGCGTAACCGAGCGAAGCCGCCACCGTCCATTTCGGATCGATGGTCCATGACGCTTTTGCCGAATAGATCGTATCGATGGTGATCGGCGAGATCGGAAAGGTGGTTTCCGACGCGCGGCGGGTGGCCATAAGGTCTATTTTGAAAGACTTTTCGTGCCAACTGATGTTGGCATCGAACAGCATGCGATCGACGTCGCTGAAATCGACATCGTGCCACTTGCCGTAAAGCCGCGATACCGACCCGAACGCCGTAACGGATTCGCCGGTGTATTTCGCGAACAGGAATGGCTGCACTCGCTCATTGTCGCGACGATAACCGAAATCGTCGAGTTCGTTGTGATAGCGGCGCGCCGAGAGATTGACCGACACGCCCACCTCTCCCTTGCCGCGCACCAGGCTGACGCCCGGCACGATGGACGCGCGCAGGAACTGGTGCGGCGACGGCAGAAAATCTTGAAAGATGGCGTTGGTCTGGTTGAGGCGGGAGCGTCCGCCCTCGGCGGTCACGAACAGCTTGAACTGATCGACCTTGCCCTCCAGTTTCAACGCCTGGCCGAGATCGGACGAACGCAGGTTGTAGCTCGCGACATCCGCGATGGTGGCCGTCGAACTCAGCTTCAGGCTGTCGTCGCCCAGGGATCCGCGCAGGATCACCTTGCCGCGCTGCGTCGGCGTCGCCTCCGGATTGGCGTAGCGAACGGTACCGGCTTCCGCGGCTACGCCGATGGTCGCGTTGTCGGTCTTGCGCCCCGCCGCCAGCGCGGTCTCCGTGCCGACAAGGGCGCTGCCGCCGATGCCATTGCCGGAAGAAAATTCCGGATTGGTGTCGTAGCCGCCGCGTAGCAGGAGTGATGCGGCAAAGTCGTTCTGGTCGGGCGGCGAGACGGTGTCCGCGGCTCGCGTTGCCACCCCCGTTCCCGTCAGTAGAAATACGACTGTAAATACTTTGATGCCCCGCATTCGATCCTCGCAATACTTGCATGCGAGATCGATTACTGGCGCGTATGGTTAGCGAAACATGAAATTCAGGCCGTACGCCGCCGAATTGCGAATTGCTACGGAGATCGAGCGCCGAAGCTTACCGCATGCGCGCGTTGACCAGACAACGCTTGCAAATGAATCAGGCGCTCAGCGACACCGATGCAGCAGCCGATCCGGAGATCGCCTGCGCCTGACGCTGGATCGCCTGCTCGACGAAATTGTAAGACGAGCTTGCCGCGTTGGATGTCGCGTTGCCCGGTGGCGTGGTCAACGTCACCTTGGAGCCGTCGGCATATGTCACCGTCGTCGTGACCGAGCCATCGCTGTTGCCCGTGGTGGTGGTCGATGCGCCGCTCAGCGCCTTTTTCAACGGATCGTTGACGCTGGCGGATTCAGGGCGGTGATCGTCCTTCTTTTTTGGCGTCGTCAGCGCCGCGGCGAGTTCGTCGGCGCTCACCGCGCCATCGCCATCGGTATCCAGCTTGCCGAATACGCGATCGGCGGCCGCCGTGTTGGTGCCGCCCGCGCCGAGTGCGCCTTCGAATTCGGACTTGCTGATGCGACCGCTGCCATCGGCGTCAAGCAACCCAAACAGATCGCTCAGCGCATCGGCCTTGCTTTTCACCGGCGGTTCGCCTTGTGCCGCGAACAGCGCGTTCAGTGTATCCGGCGACAGATTTCTAAAGTTCGATCCACCGCCGGAGATCGCCGGTACGCTGGTCGCCATCGACGTTGTCGTCGTGGCAGAAAACGCCGTCGTGTTTTGCGTAAAGCCTGTCGTCACCTGCGACGATGTCGCAGACGAGGACGACAATGACTTCAAGGCATCGAAAATCGTGGACACGGCACCCAGAGCAGCCAGCATGTCCTTCTCCCAACAACGCCGCCAGCGACGGCACTCCTACCGGGAGTTATCAAAGCAAGCGGCGTGCCGCGCTGAATGGTCTTGTAATCTCTGGATAATTTCCCGCGCCGGGACCGCACTACCCGGCAAATCCTGCCGTTGCCATCGATGAGACGGCAGCCATTGCCGCCGCATGAACCCGCCAAAGGGCGCTATTTGCTCCGCCACCCGGCGCGTGATACCGGAGCGCGATCCTTCCATCGAGAATTCGGGAACTTGCCTATGTCCCAACCGTTCGCGCCGCGCCCGCTGGTGATCGCCCCGTCGATCCTGGCCTCGGATTTCGCCCGCCTCGGCGAGGAGGTGCGCGCCGTCGATGAGGCCGGTGCCGACTGGATGCATCTCGATGTCATGGACGGCCATTTCGTGCCAAACATTTCGTATGGCCCGGATGTCATCAAGGCGATGCGGCCTTACACCAAGAAGATCTTCGACGCGCACCTGATGATCGCGCCGTGCGATCCCTATCTCGAAGCTTTCGCCAAGGCCGGCTGCGACCACATCACGGTGCATGCCGAAGCCGGGCCGCATCTGCACCGTTCGCTGCAATTGATCCGCGCGCTCGGCAAGAAGGCCGGCGTGTCGCTCAACCCGGCGACGCCGCTGTCCGCCATCGAGTACGTGCTCGACCTCGTCGACCTCGTGCTGGTGATGTCGGTCAATCCCGGCTTCGGCGGACAGGCGTTCATTCCGGCGATGATCAACAAGGTGACCGACCTCCGCGCGATGCTCGCCGGCCGACCCATCGATATCGAGGTCGATGGCGGCGTGGGACCGGACGTCGCGGGGAAGCTCGCCGCCGCCGGAGCCAATGCACTGGTCGCAGGCTCCGCCGTGTTCAAGGGCGGCACGCAGGACAGCTACAAGGCCAACATCGACGCCATCCGTAAGGCGGCCGCGATGGCCCGCGGCGAGATGGTGTAGGCGCGCGCAAAAGTTGCTGGCCGCACATCCGCTCGCCTTCTAGTATCCAGGCGTTATTCATCTGGCTATGGGAGGGCGAGAAAATGAACTATCGGCAACGACTGCTTTTTCACGGAATGGCCTTGTTCCTGATCGGATTGCTGACTGGCCTTGCCGAACAGCATTTTACGAATGTGCGGATGGGGCTCGCGGCCCATCTGGAAGGCATCATGAACGGAACGTTTCTGCTTGCCGTCGGCGCGATCTGGAACGAGGTCAAGCTCCCGACCCGTGCGAATGTCATCGCTTACTGGACGCTGCTCGGCGGGACGTATGGAAACTGGGCCGTGACGACAGTGGCCGCGATCCTTGGGACTGCGGCTCTTTCCCCCGTCAGCGCGGCCGGCCACACCGCCGCGCAGTGGCAGGAGGCCCTTGTGACCTTGGGATTCGTTCTAATCGGCCTTACCATTATTTCAGCATCAGTCTTGCTGTTGTGGGGGCTGCGACGCTCGACAGCGCACAGCGGAATGGCGTAACGGGCCAGCCCGGGTTCACAACATCGGCTTGTCGCACGCCTCACGTTTTGCGCATGTGAGAACGGTGCGACATTCCCTGCAGCAGCGGCGAGGACACCTCACCGCCGCTGCCTCATGATATCCGTCGTCGAGGGTGGCCTCGGGGGGCGCAAACTGCTACAGCGCGGCGTAATCCCCTGCATGAAGAGTTGTCGATGATCCCGCGCTACACCCGCCCCGAAATGGCTTCCATCTGGGAGCCACAGACCCGCTTCAAGATATGGTTCGAGATCGAGGCGCACGCCGCTGACGCGTTGGCGGACCTGGGCGTGATCCCGAAGGACGCCGCCAAGACCATCTGGGCCAAGGCCAAGGATGCCGTGTTCGACGTCGCGCGCATCGACGAGATCGAGCGCGAGACCAAGCACGACGTCATCGCGTTTCTCACACATCTTGCCGAAATCGTCGGCCCCGAGGCGCGCTTCGTGCATCAGGGCATGACCTCGTCGGACGTGCTCGATACCTGCCTCAACGTGCAACTCACCCGCGCCGCCGACATCCTGCTCAAGGATCTCGACAAGGTGCTGGCCGCGCTCAAGGCGCGCGCCTTCGAGCATAAGATGACGCCGACCATCGGCCGCTCGCACGGCATTCATGCCGAGCCGGTCACCTTCGGCCTCAAGATGGCCTACGCCTATGCCGAATTCTCGCGCGCGAAAGAGCGCCTGATCGCGGCGCGCAAGGACATCGCGACCTGCGCCATTTCCGGCGCGGTCGGCACCTTCGCGCAAATCGATCCGCGGGTGGAGGAACACGTCGCCAAGGCGATGGGGCTGACGCCGGAGCCGATCTCGACGCAGGTGATCCCGCGCGACCGCCACGCGATGTTCTTCGCGACGCTCGGCGTCATCGCCTCGTCGATGGAGCGGCTGGCGATCGAAATCCGCCATCTGCAACGCACCGAAGTGCTGGAAGCCGAGGAATTCTTCTCCGAGGGGCAGAAGGGTTCGTCGGCGATGCCGCACAAGCGCAACCCGGTGCTGACCGAGAACATCACCGGCCTCGCCCGCATGGTGCGCGCCTATGTGACGCCGGCGCTGGAAAACGTCGCGCTGTGGCACGAGCGCGATATCTCGCACTCCTCCGCCGAGCGCATGTTCGGCCCCGACGCCACGGTGACGCTCGACTTCGCGCTCAACCGCCTCGCGGGTGTGGTGGAGAAGCTCTTGGTCTATCCCGCCAACATGCAGAAGAACCTCGATCGCCTTGGCGGACTTGTCCATTCGCAGCGCGTGCTGATCGCGTTGACGCAGAAAGGCGCGAGCCGCGAGGACTCCTACAAGATGGTCCAGCGCAATGCGATGCCGGTGTGGCGCGGCGAAGGTGACTTCCAGACGCTCCTGAAGCAGGACCCCGACGTGAAGACGTATCTCACCGACGACGAGATCGCGGAGAAGTTCGACCTCGGCTATCACCTCAAGCACGTCGATACGATCTTCAAGCGGGTATTCGGAGCAAGCTGACCGGATGAGCGTCGTCACCGCCGTCAGCCTGAGCAAGCGCCATCACTTCAGCAAACCGAACGCGATGGAAATCCAGCTACGGACTGGCCTTGGCGTTGCCGGCGATGCGCATTTGGGCGTGACGGTGAAGCACCGCTCGCGCGTGGCGAAAGACCCGACGCAACCGAACCTGCGGCAGGTGCATCTGCTGCACGAAGAGCTGTTCGACGAACTCCGCGGCAAGGGTTTTCGCGTCGCAGCCGGCGAGATGGGCGAGAACGTCACCACGCGCGGCGTCGATCTGCTCGGCCTGCCGACCGGTACGCGGTTGCATCTCGGCGCCAGCGCTGTCGTCGAGGTAACAGGTCTGCGCAATCCGTGCGTCCAGATCGACCGCTTCCAGCAAGGCCTCATGGCCGCGACACTCGACCGCGACTCTGGCGGCAACCTGATCCGCAAGGCCGGGATCATGAGCATCGTGCTGGCCGATGGCGACCTTCGCCCCGGCGATGCCATTCGGATCGAACTGCCGGCCGGACCGCATCGGCCGTTGCAGCCAGTGTGAGCGTTGTGGTGGCGCCGTCGCCCTCGCGCCGCCGCAATGACAACGCACTGGTAACCGGAATCGGGGTATTGTTCTGGCGTGTCTCAGCGTCCCACCATTCTCGTGTTCGATTCAGGACTGGGCGGTCTCACCGTGCTGCGGGAGATCGTGCGGACCCGGCCTGACGCGCGGAATGTCTACGTGGCCGACGACGCCTATTTCCCCTATGGCCAGCATACCGAGGCCGAACTGGTCGACCGCGTGGTGCCGCTGATCGGCGAGTTGATCAGCGCGCATGCGCCCGACCTCGTAGTGATCGCCTGCAACACCGCTTCGACATTGGTGCTGAGCCATCTGCGCGCCGCCTACAGCGTGCCGTTCGTCGGCACCGTGCCGGCGATCAAGCCGGCCTGCGAGCGCTCGAAAACCCGCCACGTCTCCGTGCTCGGCACCAAGGGCACAGTGCAGCGCGAATATACCCGCGCGCTGATCCGCGATTTCGCCCATGACTGCGAGGTCACGCTGGTCGGCTCGCCCCGCCTCGCCTCGCTGACCGAGGCCGTGCTGAATGGCGATAGCGTCAACGATGCTGACATCGCCGCCGAGATCGTGCCCTGCTTCGTCGACGGCGAAGCCCGCACCGATACCGTGGTGCTGGCCTGCACCCACTATCCGCTGCTGCTGGATCGCCTGGCACGCCTCGCGCCCTGGCCGGTAGAGTGGATCGATCCGGCACCTGCGATCGCCCGCCGCGTTTCCAACCTGCTCGGTCCCGACGGTGCCGGCGTGCCGCCCGCCGGCGATCCGCGCCTGATCTTCACCTCGGGACGGCGGCACCCGGCGGCTGAAGCTCTGGTGCATTCCTTCGCCGCTGAAGTCGCAGCTTAAATTCGCCATCGATTTGCAACAGGACTTCTCCCGCTCGCGGCGCGCTGCTAGCCTCCTTGTCCCATTGGGAGGAACAATGATGATCAAAAAGATAGTACTTGGGCTGGGTGTCATGTCGTTCGCGCTGGCGGGGGCCGCCGTCGCGCAGCAGACCGGTATCAAGCGCACGCCGCTTCAGAAGGTCGAGTTTCCGGACGGCTATGTCACCGTGACCGGTCTTGCCGAGCTGCCGCCGGGCGCCGCCGCCGGCCGCCACACCCACCCCGGCATCGAAACCGGCTACGTGCTGGAAGGCGAACTCAATCTGGAGATCGATGGCCAGCCCGCCAAGCTGCTGAAACCCGGCGATTCCTATCAAATCCCGGCGGGCGCCGTACACGACGCTAAAGTTCATGGCGATAAGTCCATGAAAGTGCTTGGGGTTTACGTCGTTGACAAAACCAAGCCGCTGGCCTCGCCCGCCAAGTGATCCGGGCCGGAATCGGGCCAAGAAACCGCCCCGGCGGATTTGACATTCCGGCGCGATCCCCCTAGAAACCGCTTGCTCGCGGGCCGTTTTCGGCCCGCGTTGCGTTTCGCGACCCGTGGTCCTCCCCTTAAGCTTTAAGGACGGACCTGTCGGCACCGGGGCCTTGCCCTGTTGCATAGGAGGGCGCGTTTCCTCAAACCACAAACCATAGAGGACGCGATGACAAAGCGTGCAGAAGCCAAGTACAAAATCGACCGCCGTATGGGCCAGAACATCTGGGGCCGCCCGAAGAGCCCGGTCAACAAGCGTGAATACGGCCCCGGCCAGCACGGCCAGCGCCGCAAGGGCAAGCTCTCCGACTTCGGCACCCAGCTCCGCGCCAAGCAGAAGCTGAAGGGCTACTACGCCAACATTTCCGAGCGTCAGTTCTACGCCATCTACGTCGAGGCGACCCGCATGAAGGGCGACTCCGGCGAGAACCTGATCGGCCTGCTCGAGCGCCGTCTCGACACCGTCGTGTATCGCTCCAAGTTCGTGTCGACCATGTTCGCCGCGCGTCAGTTCATCAACCACGGCCACGTCAAGGTGAACGGCAAGCGCGTCAACATCTCCAGCTACAAACTGAAGCCGGGCGACGTCGTCGAGGTCAAGGACGCCTCCAAGCAGCTCGCCATCGTGCTCGAAGCCAACCAGCTCGGCGAGCGCGACGTGCCGGACTTCATCGAAGCCGACCACGGCAAGCAGACCGCGACCTTCATCCGCATTCCGCAACTGGCCGACGTGCCGTTCGCGGTGCAGATGGAACCGCATCTGATCGTCGAATTCTATTCGCGCTGATTTTCGCGCGACTGTCGCGACTACGAAAAGGCCCCGGTTTTGCCGGGGCCTTTTTGTTTGCCTATGATGCGCTCCGACAAATTCGACTATGAGTGAATATGCCCTACGCCCCCTTGCCCACCGATCCGAAGCAGTCGCCGATCCGCATCAACCTGCTATCGGATACGCAGACGCGGCCGACGGCTGCGATGCGCGAGGCGATGGCGCGCGCGGAGGTCGGCGACGAACAGATCGGCGACGACCCCACCGTTAATTTGTTGTGCGAACGCGTCGCCGATCTGCTCGGCAAGGAAGCGGCCGTGTTCATGCCGTCCGGCACCATGTGCAATGTCGCGGCGACCCTGGCGCATTGCCGCCCCGGCGATGAAATTCTCGCCGAACGCACCGCGCATCTGATCGCGCGCGAAGGCGGCGCGCACGCCGCGCTCGGCGGCTTCCAGATCATGCCGCTCGACGGCCACGACGGACAATTCACGCTCGATACGCTACGCGCCGCGTTGCGGCCGCCGACGCGTTATCAGCCACCGCAAACGCTGATCAGTGCCGAGCAGACCGCCAACATCGGCGGCGGTACAATCTGGCCGCGCGACACGCTGGCCGACATCGCCGCACTGGCGAAACAACACGGCATCGCCACCCACATGGACGGTGCGCGGCTGATGAACGCCTGCGTCGCCACCGGAATTTCCGCGCGCGAGATGACGGCGGGCTGGGACTCGGCGTGGATCGATTTCAGCAAGGGTCTCGGCGCGCCGATCGGCGCGGCGATCGCAGGCTCGACCGCTTTCATCGACGAGGTGTGGCGCTGGAAGCAGCGGCTCGGCGGCGCAATGCGACAAGCCGGCGTCTGCGCGGCGGCCTGCATTTACGCACTCGACCATCACGTCGACCGCCTCGCCGATGATCATGCCAACGCGAAGTCATTGGCGCGCGGCCTGTCGCAAATCGCCGGCATGAGCGTGCAGGAGCCGCAAACCAATCTGGTGTTCTTCGACTCTTCCGGCACGGGACTGCCCAGCGACAAACTGGTCGCCGCGTTGCGATCCCGCGGCGTCCTGCTGGCGATGATGGACGGTCGCATCCGCGCCTGCACCCATCTCGACGTCTCGGCCGCGACGATCGACGACACCGTCGGCCTCGTGCGCGAAATACTGCGCGGCGCGTAACTCTCACGTCCCCGATGGCCGCGCCCGACCGGCAACACGCGATAACCGCTTGACTCATACATAACTCATTGGTTATGAATAAACCCATAGCCAGCGAGTTATGTAACATGAACCCTTCCACCTCTGACCGATTATTCAAGTCACTCGCCGATCCCAGCCGCCGCGCGATCTTCGAGCGGCTGTGCCGCGACGGCGAATTGACGGTCGGCGCCCTCACCGCCCGCGCCGGCATCTCGCAGCCCGCCGTCTCGAAGCACCTCGGCGTGCTCAAGCAGGCCGGGCTGGTGCGTGACCGCCACGAAGGCCGGCAAACGCACTACAGCGCGCAGGTTCGCGCGCTCGCTCCGCTGGTCGATTGGACCAGCCAGATGACCGGCTTCTGGAACAGCCGGTTCGACCAACTCGAAGACGTGCTGAAAAGGATGGATCAATGAACCCCGTGGCAGCCGAAACGCTCTCCGTCGTCATCGAACGCGACATGCCGCATCCGCCGGAGAAGGTCTGGCGCGCGTTGACGCAACCGCATCTGATCGACGAGTGGCTGATGAAGACCGATTTCAAACCGACCGTCGATCATCGCTTCACGCTGCGGGCCGACTGGGGCACGGTGGAATGCCAGGTTACGGCGATCGATCCGAACAAATCGTTGTCCTACCGGTGGGATGCGCTCGGCATTGAGACCGTTGTGACCTGGACGCTGACGCCAACGCCCGCCGGCACGCATCTTCGGATGGAGCAGACCGGTTTCCGTCCGGATCAGCAGCAGGCCTATCAGGGAGCAAAGTTCGGATGGCCGAAATTCTTCGCCAATCTGGAGCAAGTGCTGGCGCGGCCGGATTGAAGATTGCGAGAGACACACATGACAACAAGCGGATCGCAGACGAAATCGCCTTCGCAACAGATCGACGCCCGCATCGAGGAGTTAGGTGACGGGCGCGGCGAGATGCTCGAGCGCATCCGCGCCATCATCAGAGAAGCCGATCCCGATGTCGTCGAGGAATGGAAATGGCGCGGCGTGCCGGTGTGGGAGCACGACGGCATCATCTGCACCGGCGAAACCTACAGGGCCGCGGTGAAGATGACCTTCGCCAAGGGCGCGTCGCTCGATGATCCGGCGAAGCTGTTCAACTCCAGTCTCGACGGCAACACGCGCCGCGCCATCGATTTTCACGAAGGCGACAAGATCAACGAGAAAGCGTTAAAGGCGCTGATCCGCGCTGCTGTCACGTTGAACAAGGCGAAGGGTAAGAAGAAGTAGACTCCATTCAGTATCGAAAGCCGTCACCCTGAGGTGGCCTTGCGCGAGCAATGCCCTCGAAGGGCGACGGCGATCCTCCGAGGCTCGCCGCTTTGCGGCTCGCACCTCAGGATGACGCCGCCGCGTCAAATAACGCGCTACTTCTCCAACGCCTCGTAGACCAGTTGCTTCACCGTGCGCTGGATGCGCTGGCGCTGGGTCGGCGTCTGCTCCATCAGCACGAAGAAGAAATCCTGTTTCGGATCGATGACGAAGTAACAACCGCTGGCGCCATCCCATTTCAACTCGCCCAGCGAGCCTGGCGACGGTGGCCTGGCATTGCCCGGATCGGTCCGCACGGCAAAGCCGAGCCCGAAGCCGAAGCCGTCGCCGGGGAAATAGGCCCAGTCGCGTTCGATGCCGGACTTGGAACCGACGTGATCGGTCGTCATCTCCTCGAACGTCTTCGGGCTGAGATATTGCTTGCCGTCGAACGATCCTCCGTTGAGGATCATCTGCGCGAAGCGCGCGTAGTCGTGCGGCGTCGAGATCATGCCGCCGGTGCCGGCTTCGCGCTTCCGCGGCACCAGCGGATCGAGCTTGTAGCCGACGCGGAAGTCAGCATCGTTCGGCATCGGCTGCGCCACCAGATCGCGTTTCGCCGGATCGCGCACGTAGAAGCCGGTGTCGGCCATTCCCAGCGGATCAAGAAGCGCCGTCTTCTCGAACTGATAGAGCGATTTGCCGGACGCCACCTCGATCACGCGGCCGAGAATGTCCGTTGAGTGGCCGTAGTCCCATAGCGTCCCCGGCTGCTCCTGCAACGGCAGCACCGCGATCCGCTCGGCAAATTCGGCATTGTCCGGATCGCCGTCGAAGATTTTGGCGGACGCGTAAGCCTTGCGCACCAGACTGTCGCCGTAGAAACCATAGGTGATGCCGGCGGTGTGCCGCAGCAGATCAAGCACGGTGATCGGTCGCTTCAGCGGCTCCATCGCGAGCGTCGCCCTGCCTTCGGCCGTCTTCTTCTCGACGCCGACCTGCATGTTGGCGAACGAAGGAATGTATTTCGAAACCGGATCGTCGAGCTTCAGCTTGCCTTCGTCGATCAGCATCATCGCCGCGACACTGGTGATCGGCTTGGTCATCGAGGAGATGCGGAAGATGGTATCGAGCGACATCGGCAGTTTGGTGGCCACGTCGCGAACGCCGAACAGGCCGGTATAGACC
>JBARXT010000166.1:0-7915 GCA_049647485.1 Xanthobacteraceae bacterium | reverse complement strand
TAGGCATCGGCCCAGCCGCGATCGAACACGTACTCACCCTGGGAATGCGATTTCAGATAGCACGGCACAAGGCCGACGATCTCGCCGTCGCGCCGCGCCACGAGATGGCGCGGTGCCCAACCCGTGCGCGCGCTGGCCGAGCCTGATTGCTCGACTGCGTCGAAGAACGCATAGGACACGAACGGATTGTAGATTCTTTCGATGTCGCAAGTGGATGTCGGATTGGCGCAGGCATCCCAGTCCGCCACGCCGATCTGGCGCGCGGACGATACGGCTTCCAGGGTGATGTCAGGTGAATCCATCAACAATCGAACCGGTCACGCAGGAGAGCCATTGGAGGCTTGGAGCATGATCCCGAAAAGTGGAAACCGGTCTTCGGAGAAGGTCATGCTCAAAAAGATAAGCGACAAGCTTACAGATCGGATCTGCAAGCCGCGCCGTCAAGGCCGCATCGATCACTAGGGACGGAACCCCTCGAACACGATCTGGTCGGCATAGCGTTCGGCGTGGGCGCGTTGCTCGGCAGTGCGAATGGTCCATGCCAGCAGCGGACAACCGAACACGTTGCGCGCGATCCACGGCGCGGGAGCGGGCAATTGCTGGCCCCAGAAATTGACGAAGTGCGGCTGCGTGCGGAAGCCGTGCCGCAGATACAGCATATCGTCGCGCTGTTGCGGTGTCAGCCATTTCCAGTAGTCGTCGTCATAGGTGCGCTGGGCGATGATGCCGCGCGGCAACCCCGGAATCTTCTCGCGCAACGCCAGCACCTGATCGGGATCGAACGACATCACCGCCGCAGGGCCGCTGTAACTTGCGATCACTTCCGCGAGACGCGCGACCAACCTGCGGTCGCCGTTGAACTGGCTCTTGACCTCTATGAACAATGGCACGCGGCCGGCGACCATCGTCAACACATCGCTGAGCGAAACCATCCGCTCGGCGGTATCCTTGAACGCCACCTGTCGCAGTTGCGCGGCGGTCATCTCGCGCAGCGCGGCGTCGCCTTCGGTGAGGCGCCCGAGCCGGTCGTCGTGATGCACCATGGCTTCGCCGTCGGCGGTGAGCTGCAGATCAAGCTCGATGCTGTAGTTGCCGGCGACGGCCGCAGCGAATGCGGCTGGCATGTTCTCGACGATTCCGTGCGCGCGATCGTGCAGGCCGCGATGAGCCACCGGACGCACTGCCAGCCAGGGAGGTGCCCGCATCGTAGGATCCCGTCAGGCGACTTCGAAGATGCCTTCGACTTCGACCGCGGCATCGCCGGGCAGGGAGGCAACGCCGACCGTTGACCGGGAATGACGTCCCTTGTCGCCGAACGCCGCGACCATCAGGTCGGACGCGCCATTGAGAACCTTCGGGCCGTCGGTGAAGTCCGGCGTCGAATTGACGAACCCGCCGAGGCGCACCACGCGAGTCACCTTGTCGAGATCGCCGAGCGCGGCCTTGAGCTGAGCCAGCAGGTTGATGGCGCAACCGCGCGCCGCGGCGTTGCCCTGTTCGACGGTGACGCCGGCGCCGAGCTTGCCCTTGGCGATCAGCTTGCCTTCGGCATTGACGCAAACCTGACCCGACACGAACAGCAGGTTGCCGGTGCGGACAAAACCGACGTAATTCGCGATCGGACTGGCGGGTTCGTGCAGTACCACACCCTGCGCCGCAAGTTTCTGCTCGACTGTTCCTGCCATGATCATCCCCAAATGATTGCTTTCGTATCGAATGCGTGTAATCGCGCGCGATCACCCGCGTCTATTTCGCCTATCGGATCGCGACATGCAAGCGACCCTGGATGTAAATACCGCTTGCCAACCCATGTATTCTTGCATCAGGCAACGCGGGTGCAAGGGCCATCCGGGTGAATGCATTGATCGACTTCGACTGTGACGTGGCTGAGCTGCTGCAACTCTCCAAGCCTTGCTTTGTAGAAAGCAGGTGGTTTGGGTTGATCGGTCACGATGGTCACGATGACGGAATAGTGACCTGGGCCGACCTGCCATAGATGCAAGTCGGAGATGCGGTCGCCGTCCACTTCAAGCCGACGGCGAATACCGTCGACGACATTGGAATCCGGCACGACGTCGATCAGTACCGCGCCGGCGCTCTTGATCAGGCCGTAAGCCCAGCTCGCGATCACAAGACTGCCGACAATGCCGACCGCCGGATCGATCCAGACCCAGCCAAACGCCCGGGCGAGGATCAGCGCGGCGATCGCCATCACCGAGGTGGCGGCGTCCGCCAGCACATGAACGTAAGCGGCGCGCAGGTTGTTGTCGCGCCGCGCTGGCGCGGCGGCATCGCGCGGCGCATGATCGTGCGAATGGCTGTGGCCATGATCGTCGTCGTGGCCGTGATGATGGTGGCCGTGGTCCTCGCGCAACAGCCATGCAGATACCAGATTGACCAGCAGGCCCAGCACCGCGATGGCGATGGCTTCACCGTAGGCGATCGGTCGCGGATCGGCGACGCGCAGCACGCTCTCATAGGCGACCATGATGGCGACGATGCCGAGCACCACCGCGCTTGTGAAGGCCGCCAGCTCGCCGAACTTGCCGGTGCCGAACGCAAAGCGCGGATCGTCCGCATGGCGGCGCGCATAGCGATAGGCAAGGGCGGCGATGCCAATGGCCACCGCATGGGTGGACATGTGCCAGCCGTCGGCAAGCAAGGCCATCGAGCCGAACACGCTGCCGCCGACGATCTCCGCCACCATCATCCCCAGCGTCAGCCAGACCACCAGCCAGGTCCGCCGCTCGTTGCGCGCATGTTGCGCGCCGAGGAAGTTGTGATCGTGGGTCCAGTTTTCGAGCGAGTGCGAGTGCATCGGCAATCCTCTGTCCGAGCGAAGATATAATCACGCGATCATGAATGACGATGTTATGTTGTTACGCTGGCGGGCGCCTCAGTTGTGGCTCAATAAGGGGCTCAATATGGTACGGATTCGCCGACTTATGGAGACGACATGCGTCGTTTATATCAATTCTTGCAACCAATGTCCGAGGTTCCGCGCGCGGCCGGTGTTGCGCTCGCGGGCGTATTGCTCTTGGGTGCGGCATCCGCACAGGCGGCCGGCATTCCGTTCCTGCCGCATCAGGCATCCTACGATTTGAATTTGCTGAAATCGCGTAACGGGGCCGCAGCGGTGGACAGCGCGCGTGGTCGCATCCTGTATAATTTCACCGGCAGCGCGTGCGAAGGTTACACCTCGGAATTCCGTCAGGTCTCGGAGCTGAATGGTAGCGAAGGCAAGAGCACCTTGAGCGATCTGCGCTCGACGAGCTGGGAAGATGCCGAGGGCAAGACCTATCGCTTCAAGATCGATACGCGGATGAACGAAGGTAACGCCAGCGATGTCGATGGCATCGCCGAGCGGACCGGCGATCACGTAACCGTCAAGCTGAAGCAGCCGGTAGCGAAGACCTTCACGCTCGACGGCAGCACGGTGTTTCCGACCGAACAGGTCCGTCGCATCATCGCCGCGGCGCGCGAGGGCAAATCGCTGCTCGAACTCACCGTCTATGACGGCTCCGACAACGGCGAGAAGGTCTACAACACGCTCACCGTCATTGGAAAGCCGATCAGCGGCGACAAGGCCGCGGCCACGCCCGATCCATCGACAACCAATGAGGCGATGAAGGCGCTGACGCGCTGGCCAGTCACCGTCAGCTATTACGATCGCGATGCCAAATCCAACAGCGGTGAACAGACCCCGACCTATGCGATGTCGTTTGAGCTTTACGAGAATGGCGTGTCGCGCGCCTTGAAGCTCGATTACAACGACTTCGTCATTGCCGGCACGCTGGACAAGTTCGAGGTCAAGTCGGCCAAGCCCTGCAAGCCAGGGGAGAAGTAACGATTCGAGTTTGTCGTCACACGCGGGTTTGACCCACGCGTCCATCTTTCAAAGGAGGATGGATTACCGGGTCGCCATAGGCGAGCGAAGCGACGCCGTTCTTCGAACGGCTATAGGCGAGCAAAGCGACCCCGTTTTTCGAACGGCTATACCCGGCAATGACACTGAAAACACCTCACAAAACTGTAACGCGTCTTAGCGCGGTTTCTCCGGGCCGTCATAAGCGATGCCGCGAATGATCGCGGCGCTGCCGAACTTCTTGCGCAAGTCGTCCATCGCGCGTTCGGCATGCGCCGAGCGGCGGTCCAGCATATCAGTGTCGCCGGCGGCCGAGCCCGAACGCAGCGCGCTGACGCCGGCGCCCATCAGCCGGAACGCGGTGCCGTCGATTTCCTTCAGCAGCATCTCGCGGACGATGGCGAAAATCTTGTTCGCCAGTTGCGTCGGCTCATGGATCGATTGCGAGCGGGTGCGCTGCCGGAAGTCGGCGGTCTTGAGTTTCAGGGTGATGGTGGAGCCCGCCAGTTCGCTGGTCTTCAGCCGCGCCGACACTTTTTCGCACAATTGCCACAGGATTTTTTCGAGCGGCGCGAAGTCGCGAATGTCCGTCTCGAACGTCGTTTCGCTGGAGATGGTCTTGGCGCCGCGGTCCGCCACCACCTTGCGCTCGTCGATGCCGCGCGCAAGCCGCCATAGCCGGCGCCCCTCCGAGGGAAACTGCCGCATCACCTCGATCTCGTCCGCGCGCTGCAAATCGCCGACGGTTCGGAAGCCGCGCTGGGCGAGCCGCTCCTGCGTCGCGGGGCCGACGCCGAAAATGAAGCCGACAGGCTTGTCGGTCAGTAGTGCCCGCCCGTCGTCCTGATCGAGTGGCGCATAGCCGCGCGGCTTGTCGAGGTCGGAGGCGATCTTGGCGAGAAACTTGTTGCAGGACAGGCCGATGGAAACGGTGATGCCGATGTCGCGCTCGATCTCGGTGGCGAAGCGCGCCAGAACCTTGGCGGGGATCATGCCGTGCAGGCGCTCGGTGCCGCCGAGGTCGAGGAACGCCTCGTCGATCGACAGCGGCTCCACCAGCGGCGTCAACGCCAGCATGGCCTGCCGCACCTCACGCCCGACACGGACGTATTTTGCCATGTCGGGGCGGATCACGGTGGCGTGAGGGCACAGCGCCAAGGCCTTGAACATCGGCATCGCGGAGCGCACGCCGTAAGTTCGGGCGATGTAGCAGGCCGCCGACACCACGCCGCGCTTGCCGCCGCCGATGATCACCGGCTTGTCGGCCAGTTCCGGATCGTCACGCTTCTCGACGGTGGCGTAGAAGGCGTCGCAGTCGATGTGGGCGATGGTGAGTTGCGCCAGCGCGCGGTGGCGGACCAGGCGTGGCGAGCCGCAGGCCCTGCAACGCTTCGCGGCGCTATCGAGGTCGTGCAGACAGTCGCGACAGAAGCAGCGCGGGGAGGCTCCTTCTGGCGCAGACGGGGTCACGGGATGTCGCGCTCCCATTGCGGGTCGCCGAGGACCTGGCGGGCGGCCGCGACATTGGTGGGATCGAGTTCGACGGATATGGCGAAGGCTTTCACCATGGCGTCGTCTCGCAGGACGAAATCCAGCACGGCGGCGAGAAACTGCGGGTCGGTAGCAGCAGACCGCAACGTATCCGGACCTAACCCACTCTCGGCCAGAAACAGCCCCAGCCGCTCCGGCTCCGCGGCGACGAAGGAAAGGGCCTGAATGGCCACGATTTCAGCAATTTGGCGTGGATTTTTGGCACGCTTTGTCATCGATCGTGTTTGCCTTTCCGTAACTTATGGTCTCTATTTTCGCGGATTATGCCAGACTCAGGAATGGCTCCGATTCACTAGCAAATTATGGGCTCCCGGTGGAGTTCTGGATCGGGTGACGCTTCGTTGCGGAATGGGAGGGGCGGGATGGCAAAAACCGTCCTGATCGTTGAGGACAACGAGCTGAACATGAAGCTCTTTCGCGACCTGTTGGAGGCCCATGGCTATCAGACCTCGGGCACCAGCAACGGTTACGAGGCGATCGACCTTGTGCGGAAATCCCGTCCGGACCTGATCCTGATGGATATTCAGTTGCCGCAGGTGTCGGGCCTCGAGGTCACGCGGTGGATCAAGGACGATCCGGAGCTGCGCGCGATTCCCGTCGTCGCCGTCACCGCCTTCGCGATGAAGGGCGACGAGGAACGCATCCGCGAAGGTGGGTGCGAGGCTTATTTGTCGAAACCGATTTCGGTTGGAAAGTTCATCGAGACTGTCCGCCGGTTTATCGGCTAGAGCATGATCCCGAAAAGTGGAAGCCGGTTTTCGGATCAGATCATGCTCCAACAAAAACGAATGACGAGTCGGATTCAACGCAGTCGAATCTGACTCCAGGAGATTGCGATGTCCGCGCGTGTTCTGGTCGTCGATGACGTCCCCGCCAACGTGAAGTTACTGGAAGCGCGGTTGTCGGCCGAATATTTCGACGTCATCACCGCCTGCAACGGCACCCAGGCGCTGGAGATTTGTTCGCGCGCCGAATGCGACATCATTCTGCTCGATGTGATGATGCCGGACATGGACGGCTTCGAAGTTTGCCGCCGGCTGAAGTCCAACCCGGCGACGCACTTCATTCCCGTGGTGATGGTGACGGCGCTCGACAGTCCGGCGGATCGCGTGCGCGGCCTTGAGGCCGGCGCCGACGACTTCCTCACCAAGCCGGTGTCGGACGTGGTGCTGATCGCGCGAGTGCGCTCGCTGACCCGCCTCAAAATGATGACCGACGAACTGCGGATGCGAGCGCTGACCTCGATGGAGATCGGCGTGCAGGCCCCGGAACGCAACGCCGTCGTGGAAACCGGCATGGGCGGCCGCATCCTGTTGGTGGACGATCGGCCGTCGTCCTACGAGCGGCTGGCGCCGGTGCTTGCCGCCGAGCATTCCGTCGACGTCGAGCCCAATCCGGCGGAAGCGCTGTTTCATGCGGCCGAAGGCAACTACGACCTTCTCATCGTGTCGCTTGGGCTCGAGAACTTCGATGGCCTGCGGCTGTGCAGTCAGGCGCGTTCGCTGGAGCGCACGCGGCAGGTGCCGATCCTGGCCATCGCCGATGCCGACAACAATGCGCGCCTGTTGCGCGGCCTCGAGATCGGGGTGAACGACTACCTGTTGCGGCCGGTCGACAAGAACGAATTGCTGGCGCGGGCGCGCACCCAGATCCGCCGCCGCCGCTACACCGATCATCTGCGCGACAACGTGCAGAACTCCATCGAAATGGCGATCACCGACGGGCTGACCGGGCTGCACAATCGCCGCTACATGGAGACCCATCTGGGGACGTTGGCCGAGCAGGCGTCGCTGCGCGGCAAGTCGCTGGCGCTGATGATGCTCGACATCGATTTCTTCAAGGCGGTCAACGACACCTACGGCCACGACGCCGGTGACGACGTGCTGCGCGAATTCGCAGTGCGGATTCGCAAGTCGATACGCGGCATCGATCTGGCCTGTCGCTACGGCGGCGAGGAGTTCGTGATCGTGATGCCGGAAACGGATATGCACGTCGCCGGCATGGTCGCCGAGCGGTTGCGGCGCGCGGTCGCCGCCGAGCCGTTCGCTGTCGACAAGGGCACCCGCCATATCCAGGTGACGATCTCGATCGGTCTTGCCGCACTGGAGCGCAAGGGCGAGCCGATGGCGGATGTCCTCAAGCGCGCCGACCTGGCGCTTTATCGCGCCAAGCACGACGGCCGCAATCGCGTGGTCGCGGCGGCGGCGTAACAGGTCTAGCCTGAATTAAAAACGGAGCCGCGAGGGCTCCGTTGAACTTCAGAAGCAAATCTCTGACAAGATTACTTGATCTTGGCTTCCTTGAACTCGACGTGCTTGCGCGCGACCGGGTCGTACTTCTTCTTGACCATCTTGTCGGTCATGGTCCGCGAATTCTTCTTCGCGACGTAATAGAAGCCGGTGTCGGCGGTGGAAACCAGCTTGACCTTGATGGTGACCGCTTTGGCCATGGTAAACCTCGAAATGTCAGGAATCGGCAGCCGACCGGCGAGCGCCAATC
>JBARXT010000165.1:0-28644 GCA_049647485.1 Xanthobacteraceae bacterium | reverse complement strand
CGCTGGCGATGCAGGTCTATGGCAAGCCGCTGGTCTATCTTGACAACGCCGCATCGGCGCAGAAGCCGAACGTCGTGCTCGACCGCATGACGCAGGCCTATCGTTCGGAATACGCCAACGTGCATCGCGGCCTGCATTACCTCGCCAACGCCGCGACCGAAGCCTACGAGGGCGGCCGCGCCAAGGCGGCGGCATTTCTCAATGCGCGGCGCAACGAGGAGATTATTTTCACCCGCAATGCCACCGAAGCGCTCAACCTGGTCGCGTCGTCGTGGGGCGAGCCGAACATCAAGGCCGGCGACGAGATCGTGCTCTCGATCATGGAGCATCACTCCAACATCGTGCCGTGGCATTTCCTGCGCGAGCGTCATGGCGCGGTGATCAAGTGGGCGCCGGTCGATGACGAGGGCAATTTCCTGATCGACGAATTCGAGAAGCTGCTGACGCCCAAAACCAAAATTGTCGCCATCACGCAAATGTCGAACGCGCTCGGCACCATCGTGCCGGTGAAGGAAGTGACGCGCATTGCCCACGCGCATGGCATTCCGGTGCTGGTGGACGGCAGCCAGGGCGCTGTCCATCTCGACATCGACGTACAGGACATCGACTGCGACTTTTACGTCTTTACTGGCCATAAGGTCTACGGACCGACCGGGATCGGCGTGCTCTATGCCAAGTACGATCACCTCGTCGCCATGCGGCCCTATAACGGCGGCGGCGAAATGATCCGCGACGTGGGACGCGATTTCGTCACTTACGGCGATCCGCCGCACAAGTTCGAGGCCGGCACGCCCGCGATTGTCGAAGCCATCGGCTTGGGTGCCGCCATCGATTACGTCAATTCGATCGGCAAGGCGCGCATCGCGGCGCACGAGCACGATCTTCTGACCTATGCGCAGGATCGGCTGCGCGCGATCAACTCGCTGCGCATCATCGGCACCGCCAAGAACAAGGGGCCGGTGATCTCGTTTGAGCTCAAGGGCGCACATCCGCATGACGTCGCAACCGTGATCGACCGGGCAGGGGTCGCGGTGCGGGCCGGCACCCACTGCGTCATGCCGCTTTTGGAACGGTTCAATGTCACGGCGACGTGCCGGGCGTCATTTGGCCTATATAATACGCGCGCCGAGGTCGATCATCTGGCGGAGGCGCTGCTCAAAGCGCGGGATTTGTTCTCATGACGGATACTGCTGACACCAAGACCGCAACTGCCGCTGCCAATGTGCAGACCATATCGGCACTGCCGGCGGAAGAAACCGAACGGCTCGGCATCGAAATCGTTGCCGCGC
Source organism: Xanthobacteraceae bacterium (assembly GCA_049647485.1). GTDB lineage: Bacteria > Pseudomonadota > Alphaproteobacteria > Rhizobiales > Xanthobacteraceae > 62-47. The sequence continues at coordinate 27,355 of JBARXT010000165.1, read as the reverse complement.
TGAAAACCGTATTCGACCCGGAAATTCCGGCGGATATCTACGAACTGGGCCTGATCTACAAGGTCGACATCAAGGACGACCGCGCGGTCGATATCGAGATGACACTGACCACGCCGAACTGTCCGGCCGCAGCCGAACTGCCGACCATGGTGGAGAATGCGGTCGCCAGCGTCGCCGGCATCGGCATCGTCAACGTCAGCATCGTCTGGGAGCCCGCCTGGACCCCCGAGCGCATGAGCGACGAAGCCCGCCTCGTCCTGAACATGTGGTAAGGCGGTTTCGCGATGCCGAAACTCGCCGGCGTCATCGAAACCGCACTTTACGTCGATGATCTCCCGCGCGCCATCGCGTTCTATCGGGATATCCTGGGGCTTGCGGCGCTGAATCAGGACACCCGGTTCGCGGCATTCGATGTCGGCGGCCGCAGCGTCCTGCTACTGTTCGCGCGCGGCGCAACGCTGGAAACCGTGCACCTGCCGGGCGGCACCATCCCGCCGCATGATGGGCACGGCCCGGTGCACATCGCGTTTTCCGTGACGTCGGACGAGTTGCAGGCGTGGGAAACGCGACTCGTAGAGCAGGGCATTGCCATCGAGGCGCGCACCGCCTGGCCGCGCGGCGGCCACAGCATCTATTTCCGCGATCCCGATAACCACCTGCTCGAACTGGTGACGCCCGGCGTCTGGGCGATCTATTAGAGGTCACCTTATCTTGAGGCGGCCCGCAGATCGAAGCCGATCCTTGGAAAATGCACGACCACATCGCCGACGCGTTCGTGACGAGTCAGAATGGCGATTTCGTCGTCATCGATGAAGACGAGTTCACCGCTGACGCTGTCTTTTGCGTAGTCGTCCGGACGAACAGCGACAACGGAGCCAAGAGGCGGATCCTCCGGCTGGCGCTTCGACAGGCCGGGCGTTCGCGGCCTGGCACCGCGCGCGATATCGAGGGCTTCGGCGGCGGACATGGTGGTCGGGCGGCCATGTCCGAAGCTGCGCACGCGCTGCATCCAGGCCTGGATCGCGCCGTAGGGCGCCAATTCATGTTTCAGCCGATCGGAGCGGTCGGTGATAAACCAGAGTGGATGATAGAGCGCGAGATCGGCGATGCTGAATTGGTCGCCACAGATCCACTGGCGCTTGTCAGCGAGCATGTTCTCGATCAAGGGAATTTGCGTTCGTACCAGAGGCGCGTTGCGCCGCGCCGCGCGGGCGATGGTCTCGCCGCTCGGCTCCGGCAGCCCACGCATCTTCGCCCGGTCGGTGCGCAACTCTTTCGGCATGACGTCCTGGTTGGTGCCTGAAACGTAGAGGATCAGCGGATGCACGAGGGCGGTCTCGGCCCATGCCGCTACCGCCGTGGCAAACCCTCGCACGCCTTCAGGAAACACCGGTCGCTGGGGCGCCACACGATCCAGTACCTTCAGGATCAGCCGTGTATCGCAATAGACATCGGCCCCGATTTGCAGGACTGGCGTGCGTCGGTATCCCCCGGTCAATGGCACCAGATCCGGCTTCGGCAGAACCGGCGGGATGATTACGCTCGCCCAGTCGAGATCCTTGTAACCGAGGGCGACGCGAACTTTCTCAGCGTAGTTCGAGAAATCGTAATTGTGCAGGATCAACTGTGTCATGAGCCGTTGCCTCGACAATAGTTCTGCGCCGCGTCCTGATGGCGGCCAACGTTATGCGGTGGCAGTACAGACCGCGCCGGCACGGCACAGTGCATCGATCTCTGCCTCGGCGTAGCCGTTGTCGCGCAGCACTTCGCGACTGTGCTGGCCGAGGTCGGGCGAGGGTGCCAGGTCATCTTCCGCAAACCCGTTCGCGCCCGGCGTTCGCGCGGCATAGATCGCACCGACACCGGGTGTCTCAACGCGAACCGCGCTGCGAACAGCACTTACGTGCGGCTCGGCCAGCCACTCGCCGGGATCGAGAATGCGCTCGGCAATGATGTCGGCGGCGTGCAAGGCGGCAAGCCATTCGCTCGTCGTCTTCGTCAGCAACGTCGCACGAACCTCGGCAATCAAGGCATCCGCCGCATCCGCCCGCTTGGCAAAATCCGTGAACCTAGGATCCGTGGCAAGGTCGTCGCGACCGAGCGCGGTGCACAGCCGCCGATACTGCGGCTCGTTCACAAGCGTCACCATCAGCCAACCGTCCTTGGTGCGATACGATCCCGCCGGCACGTTGAGCGCACGCGGCGCGCCGCCTTCCAATACATGCTCCGCGAACTTGTGACCGAGCAAGGCAGCGGTCGCTTGTGTCAGACTGATGTCGATCTTGCGCCCGGTCCCGACGCTGGCACGTGCAAAGAGAGCCGCACCGATCGCCTGAAATGCATAGGCGCCCGTCGCGACATCGGAAATCGGCGTGCCAACGCGGTGAGGGATTCCATCGTCACCGCGATTGATGGATACAAGACCTGCGAAAGCCTGCGCGACGGAATCGGAGCAGGGCCGATCCGAGGAGGGACCCGCCTGCCCGAATCCGCTCACCGACAGATAGATCAGCCGTGGATTGTCGCGGCTCAATTCCTCGTAGCCGAGCCCGAGCCGCCCTGCGACGCCCGGCCGAAAACCCTCGATAAAAATATCACTGTCCGCAGCAAGCCGTTGCGCCACGGCACGCCCGCCAGCGGATTTCAGGTCGAGGCACAGGCTACGCTTGCCGCGATTGAACACCGCTGAAATTGCGGTATGGCGGCCGTAGGTTGTGCCCAGCCGTCGCGACCAGTCGCCTTCCGGCGGCTCGAGTTTGATCACGTCGGCCCCGTGAGCTGCCAGCAACAGGCCGCAATAGGGCGAGGCGATACCCTGACCACAATCGAGTACGCGAATGCCGCGATACGGCGCTTCGTGAGTCGGGCCCAGTTGATCGTGGTCGGCCATTGTTGTTCTCCGATCTTGGGCGCCGCAAAGGACGTCGATTTGTTGTGCGCCGTTTTTGAATCCCCGCCGCAATATCCATCATTGTCCGGGCGACCTGGCAACGCCAGCGCGGAGAAGCCAGAACGATTGATGCCGCTCAAATGCAACGACGGGAAAAAGGAAGGCATCGTGAGGCGGAACGCATAGGAGGCCGTCTCGACGGTTATGCGGAAGCACCTGATGTCGAATGCGTGCGGATAGCCATATCCATAATTCGCATAAGGTATATTATGGAATATAAATACCATATCGATTTCAGTAAACTAGGCTCGTTTTCTCATGTCGCCAGCTGCAGCTATCGAAGGTGCCAGCTCTACGTGAGGCATGATCCAACGCGGCTGCAACGGCGCTATCCAACGATCGTCGATCTAAAAACGCTTGACCGGACCATCGTAGGATGCTGACCAGTAGCGCGGTCCGGAATGACCGGCGCTCAGTGTTGTTTCGCAACAATTGGTATTGCAAGAAAAAGATCAGGGAGACGATCGATGCGTTTTTCACGTCGGACTTTGTTGAAGGCTTCCGCCGCGGCCGGTGTCATGGGCAGCCTCGGTGCGCCTCTGGTGGCGCGGGCTCAACAAGCCGAGTTCACCTACAAATACGCAAACAATCTGCCCGACTCTCATCCGCTGAACATCCGCGCCAAGGAGATGTCCGCGGCGATCAAGACCGAGACCAACGGTCGCTTCGACCTGCAAATCTTCCCGAACAACCAGCTTGGTTCCGATACCGATATGCTCAGCCAGATCCGTTCCGGCGGCGTCGAGTTCTTCACGCTGTCGGGCCTGATTCTGTCGACGCTGGTGCCGGCGGCCTCAATCAACGGCATCGGCTTCGCGTTCCCGGACTATACCACGGTCTGGAAAGCCATGGATGGCGATCTCGGCGCCTATGTGCGCGGCCAGATCAACAAAGCCAATCTGATCGTGATGGACAAGATCTGGGACAACGGCTTCCGCCAGACCACCTCGTCGACCAAACCGATCAACGGCCCGGATGATTTCAAGGGCTTCAAGATCCGCGTGCCGGTGTCGCCGCTGTGGACCTCGATGTTCAAGGCATTCGATGCGTCGCCCGCCTCGATCAATTTCAGCGAAGTCTACTCGGCGCTGCAAACCAAGATCGTCGAAGGGCAGGAGAACCCCCTCGCCCTGATCTCGACCGCGAAGCTGTATGAAGTGCAGAAATATTGCTCGCTTACCAATCACATGTGGGATGGCTTCTGGTTCCTGGCCAACCGCCGGGCGTGGGAGAAGCTGCCGGCCGACGTGCGCGACATCGTCGCCAAGAACATCAACGCCGCGGCCGTGAAGGAACGCGCGGACACCGAAAAGCTCAACGCCACGGTGATGGAGGAATTGAAGGGCAAGGGCCTGATCTTCAACCAGCCCCAGGTAGCCCCGTTCCGCCAGAAGCTACGGGACGCCAAGTTCTACGCCGAGTGGAAGGGCAAGTACGGCGATCAGGCGTGGGAGCTGCTGGAGAAGTCGGTCGGCAAGCTCGCTTAAAGCGACCGCGCGTAACGGATCGCGACGGTGCATACTGAAAGATTGGATTTGCCGGCCGGCGCGGGGGTTGCCACACCGCCGCGCCGCTCGGCGCTGGGAACGCTCGATCATTGGCTTGGGCTACTGGTCGAAATTCCGACGGCGGTGCTGGTGGTGGTCGAGATCATCATCCTGTTTGCCGGTGTCGTGTCGCGCTACGTCTTTCACAGTCCGCTGATCTGGTCGGACGAACTGGCCTCGATCCTGTTTCTCTGGCTTGCGATGCTGGGCGCGGTGGTGGCGCTGCGCCGTTCCGAGCACATGCGGATGACGGCGCTGGTCGCGGGCTCCCGGCCCGCGATGCGCGCCTATCTCGAAACCGTGGCGATCTGCGCGGCACTGGCATTCCTGGCGCTGATCACGTTGCCATCGTGGGAATATGCCTACGAGGAAAGCTTCATCACCACGCCGGCGCTGGAGATCTCCAATAGCTGGCGCGCGGCCGCACTGCCCGTCGGCATCGGCCTGATGTGCCTGTTCGCCCTGCTCCAACTGGCACGTATTCGCAATATCCGCGTGTTGCTTGCGGCGCTGGTTTCCGTGGCCGTGGTGATTGCCGTGCTATGGTTGTTGCAGCCTTGGCTGCGGCAACTCGGCAACCTCAACCTGATCATTTTCTTTGTGCTGGTGGCCGGCTCCTGCGTGCTGGCGGGCGTGCCGATCGCGTTTGCGTTCGGTCTGGCGGTGCTGGGCTATCTGGCGCTGACGACCCATACGCCGCTGATGGTGCTGGTCGGTCGGATGGACGAGGGCATGAGCCATCTCATCTTGCTGGCGGTGCCGTTGTTTGTCTTCCTCGGGCTGCTGATCGAAATGACTGGGATGGCGCGAGCCATGGTCGGCTTTCTCGCCAGCCTGCTCGGTCATGTCCGTGGCGGCCTGCATTACGTGCTGATCGGCGCGATGTATCTGGTATCCGGCATTTCAGGCTCGAAGGCCGCCGATATGGCGGCAGTGGCGCCTGTGCTGTTTCCCGAAATGAAGGCCCGCGGCGCCAAACCGGGCGATCTGGTCGCCCTGCTCGCGGCAACCGGCGCGCAGACCGAGACCATTCCGCCAAGCCTCGTGCTGATTACCATCGGCTCCGTCACCGGCGTCTCGATCGCGGCACTCTTCACCGGCGGCATGCTGCCCGGTGCGGTGCTGGCGGTGACGCTGTCGGCGCTGGTGTGGTGGCGCTATCGTCACGAGGACCTAGGGCATGTCGAGAAGGTCGGCCTGCCGGAAATCCTCCGCAGCTTCGTCATCGCCCTGCCCGCGCTGGCGCTGCCCTTCGTGATCCGCGCCGCCGTGGTCGAGGGCGTCGCCACCGCGACCGAGGTATCGACCATCGGCATCGTCTATGCCGTGGTGATCGGTCTCGTCATCTATCGTCAGTTTGATTGGCGGCGCTTGCGCCCGATGCTGATCGAGACGGCGAGCCTGTCGGGCGCGATCTTGTTCATCATCGGCACTGCAACTGGCATGGCTTGGGGGCTGACGCAGTCCGGCTTCTCGCGCTCGCTGGCGGCAGCAATGACCGGTCTGCCCGGCGGTTCGACCACCTTCATCGCAGTGTCGATCATTGCCTTCATGATCCTCGGCAGCGTGCTGGAAGGCATTCCGGCCATCGTGCTGTTCGGCCCGCTGCTGTTTCCGATCGCCCAGGCGGTCGGCGTGCACGAGGTCCATTACGCGATGATCGTAATCCTCGCGATGGGAATCGGATTGTTCGCGCCGCCGTTCGGCGTAGGCTATTATGCGGCTTGCGCGGTCGGGCGCGTCGATCCTGCCGAGGGAGTCAAACCCATCCTCGGCTATATGCTGGCCCTTCTGGTCGGGCTGATCGTGGTGGCGGCCATTCCATGGATATCGATCGGTTTCATAAAGTGAGGAATTACAAAATCTTCCATCAGTAATTTCAATCATTTCATTCGAAGACTGGCGCCTTCCGATGAATTGGATTGAATAATGATCGTAAGATGATCTGGCGGTGATTTTTATGAAAGAAACTAGCAATCCGTACAATGTCGGTCTCGACAAGAATGCCGCCAATTTCGTGCCGCTATCGCCGCTGAGCTTCCTGTTCAGGACCGCTGCGGTCTACCCGAACCATCTCAGCGCAGTCTACGAAGACCGCTCCTTTACCTGGTCGCAGACGCTAGAGCGTTGCCGCCGCGTCGCATCGTTTCTGACCGGGCGGGGGATCGGGCGTGGCGATACAGTCGCCGCGATGCTGCCGAATATCCCGGCGATGAACGAAGCGCACTTCGCCGTGCCGATGACCGGCGGCGTGCTCAACGCACTCAATATCCGGCTCGACGCGTCCGCGATCGCATTCCAGCTCGACCATGGCGGCGCCAAGGTGATCTTCGTCGATCCGGAGTTTTCCGACGTCATCACTGAGGCCCTCACCCTGATGAAAGGACCGAAGCCGTTCGTCATTGATGTCGACGATACCGCTTTCGAGGGCGGCCGCCGCATCGGCGAGGTTGAGTATGAAGCTGTGGTTGCGGCGGGCGACCCGAACTTCGTGCCGGTGACGCCGCAGGACGAGTGGGAAGCTATCGCGCTCGGCTACACATCGGGTACCACCGGCAACCCGAAGGGCGTGGTTACGCACCATCGCGGCGCCTATCTCAACGCCGTCAGCAACATCCTTGCAGGCAATCTCGGACAGCACCCCGCCTATCTCTGGACATTGCCGATGTTCCACTGCAACGGCTGGTGTTTCCCGTGGACGATCGCCGCGGCAGCCGGCGTCAATGTCTGCTTGCGTAAGGTCGATCCGGCGAAGATTTTCGAGGTGATCCCGAAGCACGGCGTCACCCATATGTGCGGTGCGCCGATCGTCTACAACACGTTGATCAACGCGCCCGGCGCGCCCAAGCCGAAACCCGGCGACCGTCCGGTGGTTGGCCTGATCGCCGGCGCCGCGCCGCCGGTCGCGGTGTTGGCCGGTGCCGAGAACATCGGCATCAAGCTGGTCCACGTCTACGGCCTGACGGAGGTTTACGGCCCGGCATCGGTTTGCGCCGAACAGCCCGGCTGGGACGACTTGCCGGCTGATCAACGGGCGCAACTCAAGCGCCGACAGGGCGTCGCCTATCCGCTTCAGGAAGCGATCACGGTGCTCGATCCCGAAACCATGCGCGAGGTGCCGCGCGACGGCGAAACCATCGGCGAGGTTATGTTTCGCGGCAACGTGGTGATGAAGGGCTATCTGAAAAACGAAGCGGCGACCAAGGAAGCCTTCGAGGGTGGCTGGTTTCACACCGGCGATCTCGGCGTGCTCGATCATGACGGCTACGTCATCATCAAGGATCGCTCCAAGGACATCATCATTTCCGGCGGGGAGAACGTGTCATCGGTCGAGGTCGAGGACGTGCTCTACAAGCACCCGGCGGTGCTGTTCGCCGCCGTGGTCGCCAAGCCCGATCCAAAATGGGGCGAAGTGCCTTGCGCCTTTGTCGAACTGAAAGACGGCGCGACCGCAACCGAAGCCGATATCATCGCGTTCTGCCGCGAGCAGATGCCGGGATTCAAGACGCCGAAGGCGGTCATATTCGGCGTCATCCCGAAAACCTCGACCGGCAAGATCCAGAAGTTCATGCTGCGCAATCAGGTGAACTCGGCGAAGGCAATTTCGGCGTAAGCCTTCAGGCGGACCCCACCTCCAACCGCATCCCGTCGTAAGCCGGTATGACGTCCGCCGGCAATTCCTTTCGCAACACCTCGTAATCGAGATCGGCGTGCATATTGGTGATGACGGCGCGCTTCGGCTTGAAGCGGTCGATCCACGTCAATGCGTCGCGCACGCTGAAATGGCTCGGGTGCTGCGCGTAACGCAGGCCGTCGACGATCCACAGGTCGAGCCCCTCGAGCGCGCGCCAGCTTTCCTCGGGAATGTCATGCAGGTCCGGTGTGTAGGCGGCGTCACCGATGCGATAGCCAAGCGCCGGGATATCGCCGTGCGCGACGAGAAACGCCGACAGCGTCAGCGGCCCGCCGTTGCCGTCGATAGTACGGCTTTCGCCGGCCTCGATCGCACGATTGTCGAGGATCGGCGGATAGCTGCTTCCCGGCGGCGAGATGAAACAATAGGAAAACCGCGCAAGGATATCCTTGCTGGTCGACTGGTTCAGGTAGACCGGAATACGGCGGCGCTGATGCAGCACCACTGAACGCAAATCGTCGATGCCGTGAGTCTGATCGGCATGTTCGTGTGTCAAGAACACCGCGTCGATGTGATCGACGTCGGCATCGATCAACTGTTCGCGCAAATCAGGTGAAGTATCGATCACCACGCGAGTCACGCCCTGCTCCGAGCGCCGCTCCGCCATCATCGAGCAGCGACGGCGCCGGTTCCTCGGATTGGCAGGATCGCAGGCCCCCCATCCCAGTGCCGGACGCGGGACGCCGGCGGACGAACCGCAGCCGAGAATGGTGAGCGTGGTCGTCATGCGGTTGGCGCCGGCACTTTGTTGAACAGGCGAAAGAAGTTTTCCGTCGTCTGCCGCGCGATCTCATCAACCGAAGCGCCGCGCGCTTCCGCCAGCACTTTCGCAACGTCCACCACGTAGGCAGGTTCATTGCGCTTGCCGCGATGTTTTCCGGGCGCGAGATATGGGGAATCGGTTTCGACCATGATGCGGTCGGCGGGCAACTCGGCGGCAAGGTCGCGCAAGGCTTGCGACTTCTTGAAGGTAATGATGCCGGTGAACGAGATCGACAGGCCGAGATCGATCGCTTTCATCGCCAGTTCGCGGCCGCCGGTGTAGCAATGTAGCACCGCGCGGAACGGCCCCTTCGCCATTTCGTCTTCGAGGATACGACCGCACGCCTCATCCGCCTCACGGGTGTGAATCACCAATGGCAGGCCTGTTGCACGCGCCGCCGCGATGTGCACGCGAAAGCCGCGTTCCTGCGCCTCCGGTGAGCCGTTGTCGTAAAAATTGTCGAGCCCCGCCTCGCCGAGCGCAACGACTTTCGGATGCCGTGTCAACGCGATCAATTCGTCCGGCGTGATGCCGTCTTCCTCATCGGCGTGATGCGGATGCGTACCGACCGAGCAGTAGACATTGGGAAAACGCTCCGCGATCGTGATCAGCTTGTCGTGTTCCCTCACCCGCGTCGAGATCGTCACCATCCGCCCGATGCCCGCCGCTTCGGCGCGCGCGACGACGGCGTCGAGTTCCTCGGCGAAGTCGGGAAAATCGAGATGACAGTGACTATCGACCAGCATCGCAACGAACGCCTATTCGTCCTTCGGTTCGATATAGCGCGGGAAAATCGGCGCCGGTGGCGGCAGCGTCGTGCCGGATGCGATGCGTGTCTTGCCGCCGAGTTGGCTAAAGTCACGTGCGTCGGCCGATACGCCGAGGATATCGAGCAGCTTTGCAGCCGAGGACGGCATCACCGGTTGCGCCAGGATCGCGATCTGCCGCAGCACTTCCGCTGTTACATAAAGCACCGTGCGCTGGCGCGCCGGATCGGTCTTGGCCAGTGCCCACGGTGCTTCGCCCGCGAAGTAGCGGTTGGCTTCGGCCACGACGGCCCACACCGCGCTGAGGTAGTGATGTATCTGTTCCGTCTCCATCGCGGTGCGCGCCAGTGCGACCATGCCGTCAGCCTGCGCAAGGATTGCCTTGTCGTTTTCGCTGAGCGCGCCCGGCTCCGGCAGCACGCCATCGCATTGCTTGGCGATCATCGTCAGCGAGCGTTGCGCCAGATTGCCAAGGTCGTTGGCGAGATCGGCGTTGATGCGCGCGACGATCGCCTCGTGATTGTAGCTGCCGTCCTGCCCGAACGAGACTTCGCGCAAGAAGAAGTAGCGAATCTGATCGATGCCGTACTGCTTGGCGAAATCGAACGGGCTCACGACGTTGCCGACCGACTTCGACATCTTCTCGCCGCGGTTCAGCAGGAAGCCGTGGCTGAACACGCGATGCGGCACTTCGATGCCCGCTGCCATCAGGAAGGCAGGCCAATACACCGCGTGAAAGCGTACGATGTCCTTGCCGATGACGTGCAGGTTCGCCGGCCAGTAGCGCTTGAACAAGTCGCTATCGACATCGGGATAACCGACGCCGGTGATGTAGTTGGTGAGCGCATCGATCCAGACATACATCACATGCTTCGGCGCACCGGGAACGTGAATGCCCCAATCGAAGGTGGTGCGCGAGATCGAGAGATCCTGCAATCCGCCGCGCACGAAACTCGCGACCTCGTTGAGCCGTTCGCGCGGCAGCACGAAATCCGGCACGCGCTTGTAGAGATCGAGCAGCTTGTCCTGATAGGCCGAAAGCCGAAAGAAGTAGGTATCTTCCTCGGTCCATTCCACCGGTGAGCCGAGCGGTTCGCGGCGCACGCCGTCGGGGCCGACGATGGTTTCGTCCTCGGCGAAGTAAGCTTCCTGACGGACCGAATACCACCCGGCGTACTTGTCGAGATAGATGTCGCCGTTCTTCTCGATGGCCTGCCACAGCGCCTGACATGACCGCTCGTGGCGCGGCTCCGTGGTGCGGATGTAGTCATCATAGGAAATGTCGAGCGCGGCCATCATCTCGCGAAAGCGCGCGGAGTTGCGATCTGCCAATTGCAACGGCGAGAGGCCTTCGGCAATGGCCGTCTGCTGCATTTTCAGACCGTGTTCGTCGGTGCCAGTCATGAAGCGAACGTCGTAGCCGTCGAGCCGACGGAACCGCGCGATCGCATCCGATGCCATGGCGGTATAGGCGTGGCCAATGTGCGGCTCGCCGTTGGGATAGAAAATCGGCGTCGTGAGGAAGTAACGCGGACGGGATGACTCAGACTGTGACGCCATTTGCTGCAATCGGATGCTTGAGAGGATGAGGTTGCCGGAAACGCGGTATCAGCGCGTCGCCTCCGACAATTGATCGAATACGGAAAAAACCAGCGGTTTTCGATCGAGATTGAAGGATTCGACGTCGCGCGCGGCGCGGCTGATCTTTTCCCATACCTCCGCCAACCGCGCAAGTTGGGCCAGATCGGCGTTGGTGACGTCGCCGCGCAACCTGCCCGTCACCCAGCGGTCAACGCTGTCGGTAAAGGCTGCGAGCGTCGTCCGGTCACTGCCGCCCAGCGCATCGCCGAGAGCGTGTAGTTGGCGCTGATCGACGTGAGGCAACGCATCGAGCAATTCGGCCGTGCGCTGATGCAATTTGAGGGCGTTGCCGGTCATGAGATTGAGCGCCCGCCCCACGCTGCCCTCGGAGACGACAGCGGCCTCGATCACAGCCGGCGCATCGGCCGCCTCGCCCGTTGCCGTCGCCACCGCAGCCGCGACATCCGGCGTCGTCAATGGCCGCAGCGCCAGCCTGCGGCATCGCGACTGGATGGTCGGCAGCACCTTGCCGGGGGCGTGACTGAGCAGCAGCAGGATCGAGCGGCGCGGCGGTTCTTCCAAAATCTTGAGCAGCGCATTGGCCGCGTTGGCGTTGAATTCATCGACCGTGTCGACGATGCAAACGCGCCAGCCATCGACCGCCGCCGTGGAGCCGAAAAATTCGATAGTGCGGCGCGTATCGTCAACGGTGATGAAATTGCGCAGCACGCCCTTTTCGTTGAGGCCGCGTTGCAATGTCAGCAACCCGCCATGCGCGCCGGACGCTACCTGTCGCGCCACCGGATGAGATTCATCGACGTGGAGCGACGAGGCTTGCTGCACGCCCGGCGCGGCCGGGTCGCGATGGGCCAGTACGAAACGCGCCATCCGATAGGCCAGCGTTGCCTTGCCGATCCCCTGCGCCCCACCGATCAACCAGGCGTGGGGAATACGGCCACTGCGGTAAGCATCAAGCAGCGTTTGCTCGGCATCGTGATGACCGAACAGCGCCGTGGTCAGTTGCGGTTCGCGAATTTCGGCTTCGGTTGCGCGAGGGCTCATGTTTGCTGCGCCTCCGGCTGTTTGGCAAGCAGATGCCGCTGATGCAATGCCGACCATATGGCATCGGTTACATGTTCGCGCGGTTGGGTGGCATCGATGACAACACAACGCTCCGGCTCACGGGCCGCGATCGCGCGGTAGCCCTCGCGCAGTGTGCGGTGAAAATCGATGTTCTCAGCCTCAAAACGGTCGGGCGTGTCAGCCCCGCGACGGCGGGTGGCGCGCTGCATCCCGACTTCCACGGGAACGTCAAGAATGAAGGTCAGATCGGGCTTCAAAGATCCGATGGTGACGCGCTCCATGGCATCGAGTACGCGCAGATCGACCTTTCCCGCATGGCCCTGATAAACCCGCGTGGAGTCCGCGAAACGATCGCACAGCACCCAAATGTTTTGCGCCAGCGCCGGTTCGATCACGCTGCGGACATGGTCGTCGCGCGCGGCGATGAACAGCAAGGTCTCGGCCTCCGCGCCAAGCATCTTTCCGACGCCCGACAACAGAACGTGGCGAATGATTTCCGCGCCGGGCGAGCCGCCGGGCTCGCGCGTGACGATAGCGCGCAACCCCTCCGCATCGAGCCGCTCCGCGAGCAGCCTGATCTGTGTGGATTTGCCGGAGCCTTCGCCGCCTTCGAAGGTTATGAAGCGGCCGCGTGTCACGGTGCTCGCCGCACTGGTTTCCGTCGTCATCACAACTTCTCAATGCCCGCGCGGAACATTCCGATCATCAATTCGCTGGCGCCGTCGAATGCGCGTTGCATGGTGGTGCCGGTCGCCACGGAATCGAGTGCATAGAGCGGCTCTTCGACCGCGACATTTGCACCGCGCCATACCTTGATCGTGCCGATACGCTGGCCCGCTTCGATCGGCGCACGAACGGGACCGGCATAGACGAGCCGCGCCAACAGTTTGTCGTTGCCGTTTTTCTGCACCATCACACGAACCGGTTCGGTCGTCGCGACGCGTACCCATCGCTGCGTACCGCCGAACACCTTGGCGGATCCCACCGGCGACTTGGCCGCGAACAAGGTGCGGGTTTCGAAATTGCGGAAACCCCATTCCAGCAGCTTCTTGGCTTCGGCCGCACGATCATCCTTGTCCTCAAGGCCATTGACGGCGACGATCAGGCGCGTGCCGTTCTGCACGGCCGAACCGACCATGCCGTAACCGCCTTCCTTGGTATAGCCGGTCTTCAATCCATCGGCGCCTTCCAGCGATTTCAGCAGCGGGTTGCGGTTCTGCTGCCGGATCTTGTTCCAGGTAAATTCCTGCTGGCCGAACAGCTTGTAGAATTCGGGATAGGTATAAATGAGGTGGCGGCCGAGTTGCGCCAATTCGCGTACCGTCATCTTGTTGTCGGGGTCGGGCAATCCCGTCGAGTTACCGAATGTCGAGCGCGTCAATCCGAGTTCGCGCGCACGCTTGGTCATGATCTCGGCGAACGCCTTCTCACCGCCGGAGATGCCCTCAGCCAGCACCATGCAGGAGTCGTTGCCGCTCTGGATGATCGCGCCGTGCAGCAGGTCGTCGACCGAAACATTGCTATGGATCGCCGCAAACATCGTCGATCCACCAGCCGGCGCGCCGCCTTTGCGCCAGGCATTTTCGCTGACCTTGAACTCGTCGGTGAGTTTGAGCTCACCCTGTTTGATGGCATGAAAGACAACCTCGACGGTCATCAATTTCATCATGCTCGACGGCGCGCGGAGTTCATCCGCATTCTTCTCGAACAGCACGCTGCCGCTGCTCGCCTCGACCAGGATGGCGGTCGGCGCGTCGGTGTTGAACCCGTCGTCCTTCTTCGCGCCCTGCACGCTATTGTTGGCCGCATAGGCAACCGTCGCGAATGCCAGCCCGCACGCGATCAGGCCAGCCAGCGACCATCGCCAAAGGCCAGATTTTCGCGACCGAGAAGGAAGGAATCGTTCGTTCCGCATACCGCATGTCCCTGATTGCTCAGTCTACCAGCGCGGTTTAGCCGGAACAACACATGGTGGAAGGTGGTACGGGAACGCCCGGTTGCGAGGCAGCGCCATCATCCCTATCGTTCCATCCACCGTCCCACCCTCTCCTGCAAAGGCCGCTCGCGATGCCCTCCAGCAAAACCTTCACCGTCAATGGCATCGAGATGTTCGTCCGCGAACAAGGACAGGGGCCGCTGGTGTTGCTGTGCCACGGCTGGCCGGAACTGTCCTATTCGTGGCGGCACCAGATGACGCCGCTTGCCGCATCCGGCTATCGCGTCATCGCGCCCGATATGCGCGGCTTCGGGCGAACCAGCGCACCGGCCGACATCGAGGCCTTCAGCATCTTCGACCTGGTGGGAGACATGGTCGCGCTGGTCGAAGCCCTCGGCGAAACCAGCGCCGTCATTATCGGACACGACTGGGGTGCGCCGGTAGCGTGGCACGCCGCGCTATTCCGTCCCGATATTTTCAAGGCCGTTGCCGGCTTGAGCGTGCCGCCGCCGTTGCGCGGTCGCGGCCGACCGCTCGAGACGCTACGCAGCAACGGCATCGAGAATTTCTACTGGCAGTACTTTCAGCCCCCGGGCGTGGCCGAAGCCGAATTCGAACGTGATGTCGACTTCACCATGCGCGCCGTGTTCGCGCGCGGCTTTACCGATCCGGCGGCGTCGCTGTTCGTCACCGAGGGCAAAGGGTTTCTCGGAGACCCAACCATCGAGCGAAAATTACCCGAATGGATCAGTGAGGCGGAACTGGCAGAGTTCATAGCGGCCTATCGGACATCCGGTTTTCGTGGCGGCTTGAACTGGTATCGCAACATCGATCGGAATTGGGACCTGACGGCACCGTGGCATGGCGCGCAGATTTATCAGCCGTCCTTGTTTATTGCCGGCACCGAGGATTCCGTCATCAAGGGACTGATCGGCGCCAAGCGGGTTCACGACATGGAGCGTGTGCTGCCCAACCTCAAGCAGAAATTGCTGATCGACGGCGCGGGCCACTGGATTCAGCAGGAGCGCCCGGACGAGGTCAATGCCGCACTGATCGCGTTTCTCGCCGAAGTAACGGAACGTCGTTCCTAGTAAAGCCCACGCCCGGACAAAATTTCGCGGGGGCTTTCCTGCCGCTCGACCGGAGCGTAGGCGTCGACAACGCGGCTCGCGGCCACATGGCTGCGTCCGCCATAACTCACTGCGCGCGGATTTTCGAGCGGTGCGCGATCGACGCGTGCCACGCGCGACGACGACATTTCCGACGTCGCATTGGCGGAACTGGCATCCGCGACGGTATTGCCGAGGCTGTAGGGCCGCTCCTCCGGCATCGGAACGTTGCCACGCATTGCGGTGCCGCTCGTCCGCGACATTTCAGGAACGAATGGACGCGCCGAAGCCACTCTTACGGTCGAAGGCGAAGGCGCGGGTTCACCGGTTCGCAGCGTTGCGACCAGTTGCCGATCGTCCGAGCCTTCCAAGGGTGCGCGGCCGACGTATTCAACGCGGACGCGCGCGATGCCGCGTCCCTTGAAATCCAGCAGATGCGCCGCCTTGTTGGAAACGTCGATGATACGGTTGCCGTGATACGGCCCACGATCGTTGACGCGCACGATCAGGGACTTGCCATTGCTGAGATTGGTGACGCGTGCGTAGCTCGGGATCGGCATGGTCCGATGCGCGGCAGTCAGCGTGCCCATATCGAAGATTTCGCCATTCGCGGTCAGGCGCCCATGGAAAGCATCGCCATACCACGATGCCATGCCCTCTTCGCGATAGTGCGGGTCTTCATGCGGGACATAGACCCGGCCGCCGACGGTGTATGGCTTACCGACCCGATAGGTGCCGCCACCCTTCGGCACCGGCTCACCGAATGCCACCACGCGCGGGCTGCTCGACACACCGTACTTCGGATCGACGCGGCTGAATTTTCCGGAAGAGACACAATTGGCGAGCAACAGGCAGGATCCGACGGCGACGACAGCGCGCGTGGTCCCGATCACCCTGGCAGAACAGCGAATCCCCATGTGCCCCTAAATACCATTCATATGGCGCAAGGCCCAACGTCTTTGGCCTGCTACCCCGTTCCCCACTTGGCTCTCTATAGGAGAGCGAGGTTAACATACCGCCGTTCGATCAAGGCGGAAATTGGGTCGCGCGATTGACGTGGTAAACCGTTGGTTGCCGTGGCGGGCCGAAGCCGAAGAAGCGGAGAAGTACGTCTACGCTATAGCTCTCCAAAATTGAAGCACAAGCAAATGTCTCCAACGGGGTGGAGAACCGACGGTCGGGTCTTGGAAGCGCCGTCGTTGAGGCTGCCGATCAGCTAATATGAACGTGTACGCAACCGCCCTTCATAATCACGCTTACCAATCGGAACGCCCCGCATCCGCAGGATGTCGTAGGCCGTGACAACGTGGAAGTAGAAGTTGGGCATCGAGAACGACAGAATGAGGGTCTCGGATGTGAAAGCGAGTTTGCGAGGACCGATCTGAAGGTCCAAATGCCTGACCGCCCAGCCATTTACCTCGTCGGGTTCAAACGCCTCTAGCGCCCTTTTCGCCTTCTCCATCATCCCTTTCAAATCGCCGAATGGAACCGGTCCCACAAGTGCGGGCGGAGTGAATGCGCCCGTTCGCGCAGCCTCAAGCCCCCACACGGCATGATGCCATGCAGCCTCGATCTGGAAATGAAATGGGGCCATGTCGTCAATCAGGCGAACTTCCACAAAGTCGTCAGGGTTGTGGCCCGTTTTCGCGCAATGCTCCTCTGCGCGATCAAGGACACCCGCGAGAGCGTTCACGGTCTGCAAGAAGGTCGGCACACTGAGGTCGTAGAGTGAAATTGACATTGGTGGCGCTCTCCTTGGCGACTTTGCGGATCTGCTCTTAGTCAGAGAACCGGACTGCGCCCATGGCAGCAATGGGGGCGCTTGATGCCGTGGCCGATCTTCAAGATAAATCAGGTTATTGCGCATTATCGACGGCGCAGGGCCGTTTGGTGCGAATGCGGTGATGGCGGCAATATCGCGCCATAGAGGGCAATCAGCCGTGTTTGGCGGAAGGGGTGGGATTCGAACCCACGGTACCCTTGCGGGCACGCCGGTTTTCAAGACCGGTGCCTTAAACCACTCGGCCACCCTTCCAATCGTCGGCGTAGCCCTTAGCAAAGGCAGGCGAAGGCCGAAAGCCCGAAACGTCAACTCCTCGTCGTGACTTGAAACTGCGGTAGGCTGGATCGCCCAGGACTACCGCATCAATGTGACGTGCGTCACTATGCTTGGTGTGGACCGACGCCAAGTGGCCGCCAAGGCCAGCCAAGGCGACATGATGATATTCAAGCCAATAAAGCCGGATCGGCGGCAAGATCATTTGCGAAAGGTTTTGACTTCCGAAACGCTACCGTCGCGATAGGTCAGCTCCACCGACACCGATTTCGTAACGCCGGGCAGCTTGAGATATGGCTGTGCTTCATGCGGGATGGCGTGCGGATCGCGCATGTCGCAGGGCGGCATCTTCAGGACCTTGTCCGGCATCGTTGAATCGATACCGATCCGCACTTCGCGAATGGCGCAGCGATACGACATCAGGTGCGTGTAGTAGACGAGCAATCCGTTAAATTCGCGGAATGACAACCAGCTCGTCGCCGTCATATCGAGAATCTTGCGCTGATCCCTGACCAGCGCGGTTTCGGGATCGAAGCGGATCGGAAACGGGCCCTGCATCTCTCCGGTCGCATCGACATAGCGCACCATCAGCGTCGCGGCCGGCGCATCGGCCGGGAGTTGAATGGAGGGATTCGGCATCCGCTTGCGGGTGCGCGGATCGAGCGTATCCATGAAGCCGGTTTCGCGGAAAGGCCCCTGCTCGCCCATCCGCCATGAAATACCAAGCGTGGGGTCGGCAATCGAAAACACCACCGTCCAACCGCCGTTGTGACGCGAAAAACTGGCGATCGGCGCATTCAATGATTCCGCGACCTCCGGCAATGGCTTGTGTACCGGCGGCAGCGCGGCCACCTTTGTTTCAGCCAGTTTGGGCTCCGTCGCCTTGCCTGCTTGTGCATCGTCCGACACACGGCCGTTGAGGAAGACATCATCCACCATCTGGTCGAAATAAGCGGGGATCTGCTTGTGCCTGACCGTTTCGGCCATTTCGCTGACGGTCCGGCGCGTGCGTTGAGCGATCTGCACCAGATTGGCGCCCGGCTTGACGATCTCCTTGATGAATACCCGCGTGAAAACCGAGTTCGGGTCCGTATCCGAATTCGACAATCGATCGAGCGCCGTTTGTTGTGGTCCTGCGGAGAAGATCGAGAACGCACCTTCGGGAAGCGAGGCCATGGCCGCGAGGCCGCCGCGCCCCGCCAGGGCGCGCGTGCCCTTGCGCTCGAACGGATTGTTGCGGCAGGCATCGAACACCAGAACGGCCGTACGCGCGCCGCGATTCTGCAATCGCTCGATGACGCGATCCGCCAGAATCGATGAATCGCGCACCAGTTCCTCCTGCCCCGCAGTGGCGGCTGGAATATCGGTCGGCAGCAGATAGTTCTGACCGGCGATCTCGAAGCCATGACCCGCGAAAAAGAAGAACGCAGTGTCACCCTGCTCGACGGCGTTGTCGAAGGCCAGCAGGCTCTCGGTAAATCCCTGGCGGGTTTGGTTCTCCGCGACCATCACCTCGAACCCGAGCTTCCTCAGCGTGTCGCCCATGGCACGGGCGTCGTTGACGGCTTTCTGCAGCTTCGGAACGTTGCGATAGTCGTTATTGCCGATCACCAGCGCCACACGTTTTTCCGCCAGCGCCGGCGACGACAGGGCCGTAAACAACGCCATGGCAACGCCAAGCAGCGCAAAAGCGGAGATGGATCGCGTTCGTTTCACCCGGAAATCCCCATTCTGTCCGAATCCAAGAGGCCCGATTCGGTTTCCGTCATCCAATAGTCGCCACGTGCGCCAGAGCGGTTCATGGCTCTGTACCATGCCGGCACCCCCATAACGGCGCCCGGAAATCACCCACTGGGGACGATTCTGTCCTCCCGTTGGGCGGTATTTCGGCGCAAAATCCCATATTTGCATTGACTTTAGCCAGTTCGCCCCTATCTTCCGCCTCGATGCGGCCCGGTATCGAAGCGCGATATCTTGGTAAGCCGCCCATCGCGTCATTTCCGATCCCCGTGCAGAATTGCGTGCCGCTCCGGGGTTGAGCGCGATAGTCCTTATCCGAGAACCCAAGCGGCGGTTTCGACCAGAGGCTCAATGTCTTTTTCCAATCTCGGCTTGTCCGACAAGGTGCTCGCCGCCGTCGCGGGTGCAGGCTACACGTCCCCTACCCCCATTCAAGAACAAGCCATTCCTCACGTTCTGGCGCACCGCGATGTCCTCGGCATCGCACAGACCGGCACCGGCAAGACGGCGGCTTTCGTGCTACCGATGCTCACGCTGCTGGAACGTGGCCGGGCGCGCGCACGGATGCCGCGCACCCTCATCCTCGAACCTACCCGCGAATTGGCGGCTCAGGTCAAAGAGAACTTCGACAAGTACGGTGCGGGCCAAAAACTCAATGTCGCTCTGCTGATCGGCGGCGTGTCATTCGGCGACCAGGATCTCAAACTGACCCGCGGCGTCGATGTGCTGATCGCCACCCCCGGACGCCTGCTCGATCACACCGAGCGTGGTGGGCTGTTGCTGACCGGCGTTGAACTGCTGGTGATCGACGAAGCCGACCGCATGCTCGACATGGGTTTCATTCCTGACATCGAGCGCGTCTGCAAACTGGTGCCATTTACCCGGCAGACGCTGTTCTTCACCGCGACGATGCCGAATGAAATTCGCCGCATCACCGAAGCATTTCTGCACAATCCGGTGCGCGTCGAGGTGTCCAAGCCGGCTTCCACCGCTGTCACCGTGACCCAGTCGCAGGTGACGACCGGACGCGAGCCGCACGAGAAGCGGGAAACGCTGCGCCGGCTACTGCACGACGCCAAGGACCTCAAGAACGCGATCATCTTCTGCAACCGAAAGCGCGAGGTCGCGCTGTTGCACCGCTCTCTTCAGAAGCACGGCTTCAGCGTTTGCGCTCTACACGGTGACATGGATCAGAGCGCCCGCATGGCGGCTCTCGATCAGTTCCGCAAGGGCGAATTACCGCTGCTGGTGGCTTCCGACGTCGCGGCCCGCGGCCTCGACATTCCCGAAGTCAGTCACGTATTCAATTTCGACGTCCCCCACCACCCCGACGATTACGTGCATCGTATCGGGCGGACTGGACGGGCGGGCCGCACCGGCACCGCGATCTCCATCGTCAATTCAGCCGATCAGAAATCAGTCGCCGCCATCGAACGCCTGATCGGCCAAAGCATTCCGCATGTGGAACTGGCAGGGGCATCGCAGCCATCCGTTGATCTGGACGGGGACGCTCCGCTCCAGCCGGCAGAACCGCGCAGCCGCCGGTCGCGTCGCGGACCTCGTCGGTCTGACGATGGCGCGGCACGGCCACGAGCGGCCAAACCGCATGCGGAGAACAGCCGGCCGGTCAAGTCCCGCCAGCCGGTCCCGCAGATGGCTGCGACCGAGGTACCGTCGATCGGTCGCCCCATGGCGCAGCCCAAGCATGATGCGGCAGCCGAGCCGGGAGACCATTCCCACCTGCCAGCCTTTCTGCTTCGCCCCGTCCGGGCTCGGAGATAGCGGCCACGATCCGTATGTTTACGGGTCGTTCACGGACCTTCGTTAAGTTCGCGGAAGTTTTAAGTTTTTCATCAAGACTTTAGACAGCGCAATTTAGTCGTCAGGGACGTATCCGGTGGCCGGACCTTTGGATGAATTCGAGCGCTCTATCGCGTTCGCCGAAATCGCTCTTGGCCAGATCAGGTCCTTGAGGCAACTCGCGCTGCCCCGCAATTATGAGATCTGGTACGTCTATGCGACCGGAGCCAATCCGGCGCTGAACAAAGCCATCGACGAAACCCTTGCGCGAAATGGCCGGCTGACCGAAGCCAATCTCGGACAGATCTACGATACCTATCTGTCCCATATGCGTAGCGTTGATCAGATCGACAAACTCGGCGCCCGCGTCATTCACGAGATCGACGACGTGATGAACGTTGTCGATGATGCGCTTGGGTTCACATCGACCTTTGGGGACGATCTGGTCGATGCCGGGACAAAGCTAGCACTCGCTGCCCGCCGCGATCACGTCAAGGCGATCATTGAGACGCTGGTCCGTTCGACCCAGGAAATGCAGGAGACCAACCGCACTCTCGAGAAACGGCTCAAGACATCCCGGCAAGCCATTCATAGTCTACAACAAAACCTTGAGGCTATTCGCGCCGAGACCATCACGGACCCACTCACGGGCCTTGGAAACCGGAAGTATTTCGATCGCGCGGTTGCGGACGCGGTTGCCGCTTCGATCGCTGGCGGACGTCCGCTGTCGATGCTGATGTTCGACATCGACCACTTCAAATCCTTCAACGACAATTACGGTCACTTAACCGGCGATCAGGTACTGCGGCTGGTCGCGCTCTCGCTCAAGCAGACCATCAAGGGACAGGACATCATCGCGCGCTACGGCGGCGAGGAATTCGCGGTGGTGCTCCCGAATACAGGCCTTCGTCAGGCGCTTTCAGTTGCGGACAATATCCGCCGCGCCGTGATGTCGCGCGAGTTGAAAAAGAAATCGACCGGCGAAATTCTCGGTCGGGTCACGATCTCGGTCGGCGTTTCCACTCTGCAGCCCGGTGACGATATCTACACCCTGATCGAGCGTGCCGATTTGTGCCTGTACGCGGCGAAGCGTAACGGCCGCAACCGCGTCATCTGCGAAACCGATCCGGAATATTCAGCAGAAGCGCATGCTCAGGTCGCTTGATGTTTCGGCTTACTCTTGTCCGCTCCGGCTTTGCCGGCTTTCTTGCTGCGCGTCCTTGATTTGCCGGACGTGCTGGAATTCTTCAAAGCTGCCGCCTGCCTCGCTGCGTCGAAGGCTCTCCTCGCCCACACCGCCAGTTCGTCGGGGTCGTCATATAGTCGCTCCGGCAATTGCCAGTAGGAATGAAGAGTGACCGGCTTACCCCGTGCGGCATATTGGAAGGCGCGAGTCCCTTCCACCTCGAACTGGGGAATAGTCTGATCATTGGCGCGAAGGTAGATCGCACCACGCAGAACCAGCGCGAAATTGATTCCGTCGCGGGAAACTCCAAAACCACTGAACATTCGGCGGAGCGTCACCGGCCCGAAGCTCGAGAACAGGTCCAGCAGGAAATCGCGGTCCATCCGGACCCGCTCCGTTAGCCGTCGATCTTGGCCGGGGTCAATTGCACCGATTCGCCGCAACCGCAGGCGCTGGTCTGATTCGGATTGTTGAAGACGAACTGCGCCGACATCTTGTCGGTTTTGTAGTCCATCTCGGTTCCCAGCAGAAACAGGACAGCCTTCGGATCGATCAGGATCTTCACGCCCTTGTCTTCCACCACCTCGTCGGTCGGCTTGATGTCATGGGCGTATTCGACGGTGTAGGACTGCCCCGCACAGCCGCCGTTCTTGATACCGACCCGCAGGCCGATAATCTCGGAATCGGTTCGCGCGGTCAAAGCGCGGACGCGTTCGGCCGCCGCCTCCGTGAGCCGCATCACCTGCGGACGGGGGCGGGGTTTGGGTTTGCTGGCCGGGCCGGTCGTCACGTCCATCGCATCTCTCCTCGCCCCGCGTGGAATCGGCAGGGCGACAACTATGCTCCCAAGATAACAACGAAATTTAGCCTGTGAAGGGCCTGTTCTCCGGATTTCCGTAGAACTCTTCGCAGGGCTGGAGCTACGCCGCGCACGGTTTCTCGCGCAGATGTCTTTCGGCCGACGCCGGATATTTGGCAAGCATCGCGGCCGGACGGATCTGACGTGGAACAAGATTGCCTTTGCAGTTCGGGCAAACGCCCCGCAAGACATTGTCCGCGCAATCGGCGCAGAACGTGCATTCGAAGGTGCATATCCGGGCGGCGGTGTTCTCAGGCGGCAAATCTCGATCGCAACATTCGCAATTCGGCTTCAATTTCAGCATGATGCTCTCCAATATAAAAGTCGTTTCGAGGATCGTTTCGATTATCGGCCCTTGAAGCGGGGCTGGCGACGGCCGAGAAAGGCGGCCACTCCTTCCTTGTGGTCATCCGTCATGCTGGCCAGCGCGAACTGGTCGACGTCCATGTGACTGGCGAGATCGTCGAGCGCATGAGCCAGGCGATTTACTGTCAGTTTGGTCATTGCCACCGAGATCGGCGGCTGTTGGGCGATCTTCTCCGCAAGCGCCATGGCGTCGGCAAAAGCCTGTCCGGGTTTTGACAATTGCTCGACCAATCCCCACTCATAGGCCTCCTCTGCGCTAATGCGCTGATCGGCCAGGATCACCGCCTGCTTGGTCCGCGCCGGTCCCATCAGATGCAGCATGCGCGGCACGCTCTGCCAGCTCATGTTCATGCCGAGCCCGATTTCCGGAACGCGGATGTGAGCGTCTCTCGCCATCACGCGAAAATCCAGCGCCACCGCCAGCGCGACGCCACCGCCGATGCAGAAGCCTTCGATGGCCCCGATGGTGATCTGCTCCATTTCCTGCCAGGCGTGGCTCAAGCGCGGACCGAGCTTGAGATGACGACGTAGCGTGCCGATATCCATCGTCGCGCGCGATCGCCCCTCCGGGTCTTTCAGATCGAATCCGGCGCTGAAGGCCTTGGCGCTGCCGGTGAGCACCACGACGGACGTTTCGCCGTCGTCCTCGAAACTGCGGGCAGCGTCGGTCAATTGCCGCAACGCCTCCGGCGACAGGGCATTGATACCGTCGCCGCGATCGAAGCGAACCACTGCGATACGGCCTTCCGGACCGAGGCCTTTCTCAATCTGCACGAAACCTGTCAATTCCTGCTCCCGTTTTGCCGACGACAGCAAATCTCACCTCGCCTTCATCCGCAATACAAATGCCTTCCGTGCATGGCACCCTACCCCGACCGCGACATGTGATGCCTCGACACGATCGAGTGCCGGGGCGTATCATTTGGACATGACACACGACCACGACGACCATCATCACGGTCACCACCATGACCACGACCATTCCGAATTGTCCGAAACCGAACTTCGGGTCCGCGCACTCGAGACGATTCTGACGGAGAAAGGTTACGTCGATCCCGCCGCGCTCGACGTCCTGATCGAGACCTATGAGACCAAGGTGGGACCGCGCAACGGTGCGCAGGTCGTCGCCAAGGCATGGACCGATCCGGCGTATCGCCAGCGCCTGTTGGCGGACGGTTCGGCCGCGATCGCCGAACTCGACTATGTCGGCCGACAGGGCGAGCACATCGTCGTCGTCGAGAACACGCCATCGCGGCACAATATGGTCGTCTGCACGCTGTGCTCCTGCTATCCGTGGCCGGTGCTGGGCCTGCCACCGGTCTGGTACAAGTCGGCGCCTTATCGCTCGCGCGCCGTGAAAGACCCGCGCGGGGTGCTGCACGACTTTGGCTTTGAACTGAGTCCCGACACCGAAATTCGCGTTTGGGATTCCACCGCCGAAATCCGCTATCTGGTGCTGCCGATGCGTCCCGCCGGGACCGACGGTTGGAGCGCGGAGCGGCTCGCGGACCTCGTCACCCGCGACAGTATGATCGGCACCGGATTGCCGAAGCAACCGCACGAGGTCGCCTGATGGATGGCGCGCACGACATGGGCGGCGCTTCGGGCTTTGGACCCGTCCGGCCTGAACCGAATGAACCGGTATTTCATGCGGAGTGGGAACGGCGTGCCTTTGCGGTGACGCTGGCGATGGCCAAGCCCGGCGGCTGGAACATCGATATGTCCCGCTTCGCCCGCGAGGATCGTCCACCATCCGACTATCTCAGCCGTAGCTACTATCAAATCTGGCTGGTCGGGTTGGAGCGGCTAATGCTGGAACGCGACCTGCTACGCTCCGGTGAGATCGAGGCCGGACGGCCGCTGGGAACGCCGGCCCCGATTTCAGGGCCGCTTGCCGCCGCCGATGTCGACGCCATGCTTCGCCGTGGTGGGCCGACCGAACGCGAAGCCACGACGCCGGCGCGCTTCAAAATCGGCGACCGCGTGCGTGCGAAGGATATTCACCCTGCGACACACACGCGGCTGCCGCAGTACGTGCGCGGGCATGTCGGGGTGGTCGAACTCCTGCACGGATGCCACGTCTTTCCCGATACCAACGCCATGGGCCAAGGCGAGCAGCCGCACTGGCTTTACACCATCACCTTCGACGGCAAGGACCTGTGGCCCGATGCAGCCGATCAGCGGTCACGCATTTCCGTCGACGCTTGGGAGCCCTATCTTGAACCAGCCGATGCCGCTTGATCGCGAGGCCGCGAGCCGCGCCACCGACGCCCTGCCCGATCTTCCACGCGACGACGAAGGACCTGTATTCCGCGAACCGTGGGAGGCGCGCGCCTTCGCCGTGGCGCTGGCGCTACATCAGCGCGGCGTCTTCACCTGGCCCGAGTGGGCGGCCGCGCTAGCCGACCAGATCAAGCGCGCGCAGGCGGCGGGCGACGCCGACAGCGGCGACACCTATTATCAGCACTGGCTTGCGACGCTGGAAACGCTGGTGGCGGCCAAAGGCGTCGCACCGGCCGACATGCTGCATCAATATCGCGATGCGTGGGACCATGCGGCCGACCGCACGCCGCACGGCTCGCCGATCGAACTGAAGCCGGAAGATTTCCGCAGCTAGAGCATGATCGCGAAAAGTGGAAACCGGTTTTCGGACAAGATCATGCTCAAATAAAAAGATAACGACGGGTTTGATTCAACGCAGTTTGGATCAAACCCTAGAGCATGCGGGCAGCAGCGAACTCCCGCCAGCCCTTGGCCCGCAACTGACAGGCCGGGCATTCGCCGCAGCCATAGCCCCAATCGTGCCGTGCGCCGCGCTCGCCGAGATAACAGGTATGCGACCGATCGCGGATCAGATCGACCAGCGCCGTGCCGCCAAGCTCATGCGCCAGCGCCCAGGTCTGCGCCTTGTCGCGCCACATCAGCGGCGTGTGCAGCACGAACCTCCGATTCATGCCGAGATTGAGCGCGACCTGGAGCGCCTTGATGGTGTCGTCGCGGCAGTCGGGATAGCCGGAATAATCGGTCTCGCACATGCCACCGACGATGTGGCGAACACCGCGGCGATAGGCCAGTGCCGCCGCGAAGGTCAGGAAGACCAGGTTGCGGCCCGGCACGAACGTATTCGGCAGACCGTCCTCACCCATCTCGATCGCGACTTCACGCGTCAAGGCGGTGTCGGAGATCGCGCTCAGCGTCGGGATCGCGAGCGTGTGCTCCTCGCCCAGTCGCTTGGCCCAGTCCGGATGAATTGTTTTGCTGCCGTCGATCAACGCCGTGCGGCAATCCAGCTCGACGGCATGACGTTGGCCGTAATCGAAGCCGAGTGTCTCGACGTGCGAAAAGCGCGCTAAGGCCCACGCGAGGCAGGTTGCGGAATCCTGTCCGCCGGAAAACAGCACCAGGGCGGTGTCGTTGCCGGGTTCATGCGTCGGTTCAGTCATTGACAGGCCATAGCACCGTTCGCCACGTTTTTGCCATAGCGTTTTCGAGCGCAGTGGACACCGCTTCGCGTCAAGAAAACCCATTAAAACAATAACCTGGAGCTTTGCTTTTGATCTTATCAAAAGCAAAAATGCTCTAGGCTCGACCAGTATCTTGCGGCATAGCAAGGCTGTTACCATTCCACCCGGTGTGAACAATGACCCCTTCGCGCGACATTTCCGGCCTCATCGAGATCATGGCGCAGCTGCGCACGCCGGTGACGGGCTGTCCGTGGGATCTTGAACAGACCTTCGCGACGATCGCCCCTTACACCATCGAGGAAGCCTATGAAGTCGCCGAAGCAATTACGCGGAACGATATGCACAACCTCTGCGACGAGCTCGGCGATCTGCTGCTGCAAGTGGTGTTTCACGCCCGCATGGCCGAGGAGCAAGGTGCGTTCGCATTCGGCGACGTGGTCGAGGCACTCACCCG